>JAFDDH010000179.1 GCA_019310975.1 Deltaproteobacteria bacterium
GGCACGCAGCTCCTCCGGGATCTGCTCGGGCTGAGCGCGCACCTCCTGGATGCCGACGATCTCGCCGCGGCAGCGCTTCAGCCACCCAACGAAGCCCTTCTCGGCGGCGGCCCGAATTCCATTGACGTTCCACGAGTAGATGCGCAGTTTGTCCATATATGGCTTCTAGCGGGCCTTGCTTGCAGCTCGGTCTCAAAATTCCCGGGGCCCGGATGGTCTAGACCGACGCGAACCTTCCTTCCTTCCTTCCTCTGCCCGCGAGACGAAACTTGCCCCCCCCCCCGCGACGCAGCACGGAGGGAAGGAGTGTCTCTCCGTATGGATTTTGCGGCGCCGCTCGCATGCGCCCATCTGCACGTCGCTGTGCGGAGACGTATCATACAGCTGTCAAGAACGATTCGGATCGATTGAGCCGGGGCATGGTGGTCCTGCCGATCTGGCTTCGACTCGCTGGCGACGCGTGGGTAAGTTCAGTGGGTGTTCTCGCTGAACGGCCGGAGACATCGTTGACATTCGAGTCCGTGGAGCAATGCCGTGGCGCTGGCCCTAAAGAACCTGCTCTTCACTGTGCTCGTCCCGGGCACGGTGGCCGTCTACGTCCCGCTACTGATTGCCCAGGACCGCTCGGCTGCCGGCGGTTCCACGCTCGCGTTGGCTGTCTCTGTCCTCGTCGTCGGAACGGGCTTCCAGCTGTTCATTCTCCTCTACGAGGAGCCCCATCTGCTACGAGAGTTCGGAAGCCAGTACGAAGCGTATCGCTCGAGTGTCTCTCGCTGGCTGCCAACACCCCGGCCCGGGCCGGACGCCTAATACCGATTGGGCGCCAGACACTTGCAGCACGGAGGCGGGATGAAGGAGCTGAAGGATAGGGTTGCGGTGGTGACGGGGGCGAGCACCGGGATCGGGCGCTCCGTCGCCGTGGAGTGCGGCCGCGCCGGCATGCGCGTGGTCCTCGCGAGCCAGAACCCCGAGCGGCTGGCCGCCGCAGTGGATGAGGTCCGTGCCACCCGCGCGTCGGCGATCGGGGTGCCCACGGACGTGAGCGACCGCGCCGCCGTCGAGCAGCTGGCCGAGGCGACGCTGCGCGAGTTTGGAGCGGTGCACCTGCTGGTGAACAACGCCGGTGTCTACGCCCCGGGCTATTCGTGGGAAACTCCGCTCGAGGAGTGGGAGTGGGTGGTCGGTGTCAACCTCTGGGGCCCCCTCTACGCGATCCGCGCCTTCATGCCGCACCTGCTGGCGCAGCCGGAGGCCCACATCGTTAACGTCTCGTCGACCGGAGGTCTCATGACCACTCCGGTGCAAGGCCCCTACACCAGCTCGAAGCACGCTCTCGTCGGGCTCAGCAAGGGGTTGAAGGCCGACCTCGTCATCAAGGGTGCCAACGTGGGGGTGACGGTCGTGTGCCCGGGAATGGTGGCCACGAACATCATCTCGCAGATGCAGACCACGGGGCCGGGCGGCGAGCCGCGCCCCAGGGCCGAGCTGGCGCCCGAGGTGCGGGAGATCTGGAATGTGATGTCCACGCTCACGAACGCCGGCATTCCCGCCGACGACGTGGGCCCCATGGTGCTCGAGGCGGTGCGCGAGAACCGCTTCTGGCTGCTGCCGAACGGTGAGCAGTTCTTCGACGTCTTCGACGCCGAGCTCGGGGAGTTGAAAGCCGGGCTGTGAAGGGCGGGGCGAGCCCGAGACAGGCAAGGATTGCCAACCCTCAGCCCGCTACGAACCGTCCTCTACCCCTCGAATTCGAGCGCCTGGGGCAAGTGCACCTCTGACGAGTCGCTGCGCAGCGGTCGTTCCGGTATGGCTCACATCAGCTTCCCGCGTCCTCGAGCTTCTCGTCGCTCTCGCGACCGCTCGCGAGGTCTTTGACACGCGCGACGCCGCGCTCGATTTCGTCCGGGCCCAGCAGCCAGATGCGCGCGGCGCCCACGCGGTCCGCGTCCGCGAGGGCGCGCTTCAGCTTGCCGCCGGAGAGCGTAAGCTCCACGCGTCGGCCCGCTTCACGCAGGCGTCTGGCGACACGGATGGCCGCGGGCCGCTCGCCCTCGCCGAAGGCGAAGACCATGTCGTCGACGGGACGCATGAGCAGAGGCAGCTTTTTCTTGTCCTTCAGCAGCTCCCCGATCACCACGTCCCCGAAGCCGAAGCCGACCGCGGGCACGGGCTTGCCGCCGAGGGTCTCGGCGAGCTGGTCGTAGCGGCCGCCACCGCATAGCGCTCGCAGCTCGCCACCGGTGTCGAAGGCCTCGAAGACGATGCCCGTGTAGTAGGCGAGACCGCGCACCACCGAGGCGTCGAAGACGACCTGGTCCGCCACCCCATAGGCGTCGAGCAGCTGGAAGAGCCGTTCGAGATCGGCCAGCGCCTGCGAGCCGGCGGGCGCCAGACGGGCGGCCTCGCCGAGGTCCTTCAGCTCCAGCATGGCGACTACGAAGCGCGCCGCCGCCTCGTCGAGGTGAACCGCTCCGTCCGTGTCGATCAGCTGCCGGGTCACGGCGTCCGCGCCGATCTTGTCGAGCTTGTCGATTGCGACGCAGAGCGGCGCGAAGGCCTCGGGGCGGTCTCGCAGCACGCCTTCGCGCAGGCTCTCCTCCAGCAGCGCGCGGCTGTTGATGCGCAGCTTCACATCCCCGCGCTCGAGCCCCACAGCATCCAAGAGCGCGAAGATCGCCGCGATCAGCTCGGCCTCGGCGGACACGCTCGGCTCGCCCCAGATGTCCATATTCCACTGGTAGTGCTCCCGCTTGCGACCGCGCGTCATGCGCTCGTAGCGCCAGTTCTGAGTCACGGTGAACCAGCGCAGGGGCATGCGCAGAGCGCCCGCCCGGGCGATCACCATGCGGGCAATCGAGGGCGTCATCTCCGGACGCAATGCCAGGTGTCGGTCGTGCAGCTCGAAGTGGTAGAGCTGGTCGACGATCTCCTCGCCCGCCTTGCGGGTGAAGAGCTCCGCGTGCTCGACGGTGGGTGCGTCCACCTCCTCGAAGGCGAACTGGTGGGCGACCGACCGGAAGTGGTCGAATAGCCACTCTCGTTGGCGATACTCGTCCGGGTAGAAGTCGCGCGTGCCGCGCGGCGGCTGCAGCTTGGATTGGCTCACGTGAAGCTTGCTCCGGCCCTCTTCTTACCACGCCTTCGGGGAGGGCGCGCCCTGACCGGCAGAATCCAGCCCGCGTCGTTCGGGGGTGAGGACGGGCCGCGGGGCTGCTACACCCCCGGGACTCCGGGAGGTGTTTCGTGATGCGACGCGGTTTCCTTCTTCTTTCTTCTTCTAGTAGTAGTAGTCGTCGTGCCGGGTCCCGGCTCGCCCTGGCCTGCGGGCTGGGTCTCGTCGTCGGCCTGGCCGGCTGCGGAGCCGAAGAGAGCCAGGCCCCGGCGACGCCCGATGCGCCCCCGGCCGCCGAGTCGCCCGCGCCGCCCGCCGCCGAGGCCGGCCCGCAGACGCCCGAAACGCTGCCGAATGCTCTCGTCCTGGCACTCGCCCAGTTCGGTCCCCGTCAGCCCGGCAAGCCCCCGGTGCCGCTTCCGGCGACCCTCGAGTTCGTCACCCGTACGGGCGGTGAGTGGAAGGTGACCTCGCTGCAGGAACCCGCGAGCAACGTCTTTCACAAGGCCATGCGCTACGCGGATGCGGACGGACGCGAGTCCCTGCTCAGCGCCGCCGGGTCGGTGGCCAGCCTCAAGCTCTGGACGCCCAGCGAGGCCGGACCCCTCGCGAACACCCTCTGGGAGAAGGACTTTGGCGGAAAGTTCAGCCGCATGCGCGATGTCGAGGTGGCGGACATTTTTGGCGATGGCCGCGCGGTGATGGTCGTGGCCACGCACGACCAGGGAGTGGTCGCGCTGGTCATACCCGGTGCTGAGGGCACCTGGGAGGTCCAGGAGATCGACCGGGAGCCGGATACATTCGTGCACGAGATCGAGGTGGGCGACCTCGACGGCGACGGAACGCTCGAGGTCTATGCGACCCCCAGCGAGCCGAATCGGCTCGATGGACGCCCGCAGTCCGGGCGCGTGACGCGCTACGTGCCCGCCCGGGGTGAGGGGCGCAAGGTGGTCGCGGACCTCGGCGAGCGGCACGCGAAGGAGATCTTCGTCGACGACGTGGACGGCGACGGGCGCGACGAGCTCTACGTGATCGTCGAGGGGCGAATCGAGAAGCAGGGGGAGACCTCGAAGCTGATCGATCCGGTGGAGATCCGGCGCTACGACGCGGACACGGATCCCACACAGGGGGTCGTCATCGCCACCATCGAGGACCGGCTGGGGCGTTTCCTCACCTCGGGCGATCTCGACGGCGACGGCAAGAAGGAGCTGGTGGCTGCGCTCTTCAGCACCGGCGTGTGGTTGCTGCGCCCGAATGCCGACCCGCTCGCGACGTGGTCCAAGGAGCAGGTGGACGCCGACTCGGGCGGCTTCGAGCACGCCGCGATCATCGCGGATCTGGATGAGGATGGAGTCGGCGAGCTCTACGTGGCCAGCGACAACGACTCGCAGCTGCGCCGCTACGTGTGGCACCGGGGTAAGCTGGTGCGTGAGGTGATCTACGATCGCACCAACGGCAATAGCGTGTTCACCTGGAACATCATGCCGGTCCCGGTGGGTCTGGTTCCGTAGCCGAGCGGGTCAGGCGAGCGCTTGCATCGCCGCCCGCGCGACTTCGATGCAGGCCGTCATGTTGCGATCGAGATCGATCGTGGCGGGGCCGGGCCAGGGCGTGCGGTCCGAGACCACGCAGATGCAGCCGGCGCGCAGCCCGAAGAGCCCCGCCAGTGTCAGCAGCACGCCCGACTCCATTTCGCAGTTGAGCACACCCGCCGCCTGCATCGCGCGGATGCGCGCCGCGAGGTGCTCTGGCCAATAGCCGCCCACGCTCATTGATCCGAGGCGGCCATCCTCCTCGAGCACTGCGTTGCGGGCGTAGAAGGCGTCGAGCGACCACGTGATTCCAGTGTGGTGCTGGACCTCTCGCTCTGCGGCCGCATCCTCGAGAGCGGCGATCACGCGATGGTGAGCCAGGGCTGGATATTCTGGCAGCACGTATGTCTTCGACGTGCCGTCGTCGCGCACCGCGCCGCTGGTGATGACGAGCTCACCGAGCTCGAGCGTTGGGTCGAGACCCCCGCTATTGCCCACGCGGATGTACGTGTGGGAGCCGAGCTTCGTGAGCTCCTCGAGCACGATGGCGGTGCTGGGGGCACCAATGCCCGTGGAGGCCGCCGTGACTCGAAGTCCATCGTCCTCACCGGTGATGATGCGATACTCACGCACGTTGCAGACCTCGCGACAGGCCTTCCAGCCGCCGGTGATCCGGTCCAGGCGCGCCGGGTCGCCACAGAGGAAGACGTGCTCTGCAACCTCGCCGGAACGGCATCCGGTGATCGGCTGTGCGTCGCTCATCGCTCTTCCCTCGCAGGCGCCATTCGGCGAGCAGCCTGCCCGAACGCCCGGTTCAGTGCAAGCCGGCGCTCGGTAATCGACTCTATTCGGTGTTGATGTGGATACCACACGCCAACCCCACCTCCGGCGGCACCGCTATCCGGACACTGTGCAGAGGGCTGCCGGACCCTTCCAGATTCTTGCGGTGGACCGGAAAAATCGTTTGAACTTGGCACTTTCCGCATTGTATATATGCGGTTGGCTCGAGTTTCGCGCGGGCAAGCGCGCTCCTCAGAGCGCACGGAACGCATCCTCTGGCCAAGCTCGCCGGGAGGGGATGCTGTGTGCCGACCGATCGTTGGTGAGATGGGAGCCTGGGGGCGGGGGCAGCGTGGAGCGTGGGGCCTCGGGGAAAGCGCATTATCGAATCGACCAAGCAGGAATCAGCTCCGGGACCAGAGGTGAGGCACCTTTCGATGCGCTTCACCGGGCACGGGCTTGCGCCCGTGCCGCAGGTCGCCGATGGGGCCTTTGGTTCGGAGGGAACATGAAGACGGCCGCTGCATCTCGACTCGTCGGGCAGGTGCTCGGCATCTGGCTTGCGGTCTCGTTGCTCGCCCCCACTCTGGCTGCCTTCGAGGCGATCAACGGCCGGCTCCAAGCGCACGGCTACTTCGAGATGCAGATCCGCACCATCAGTGCGGACTTCGTCGATCAATGGGACGTGACCCAGTGGTACAACATCTTCAATCTCGAGCTGGAGCTGGACATCGTCGAGGAAACCCACGGGCCGCTCGATCTGCTCTCGGCCTTCGTACGCATCGAGGCGCGCTTCGACTGCATCTATTCCCGTGGCTGCGGAATGGTCCCGGGCATCGACGTCTACGGCGATCGTGCGCGGCGGATGCCCTCGCGACTCAATCGCGGTGATGAATTCTCCAATGCGGGCGCGATCTTCATCTCGAACGAGGGCTCCTACGCGGATCCCGAGCGGAATCCCTTGGCGTTGACCGAGACACCCGGCTTCAAGGGTATCTACGAGAACACGACAGAGGGGCTGGGCGGGGCGGACCGCACCGTCCTGATGATTTGTGCGAATCCAACCGGCAACGGTGGCTCGGCCTATTGCCCGCAGGACGGCGCCGCGTACAAGCCCGGGCTCCTCCCGGCCCGGTTCTGGGAGGCCGATCGGAATCGGCGCAATCGCGCCATCGTCGGTGACGAGGCGATCGACGATGGCACGTCGGGCGCTCCCTTCCTGATTGCGTTGCAGGACTTCACGGACTTCAAATTTTCGTCGATTCCGGTGATCGGTGGTTCTGGGAGCGGGCATGCGCTGCTGCTGATGGGGCCGTGGCTTCCCGAGAACGAGGTCATCACCAACGCGGCGCTCGGCAATTTGCCCAACCCCCTGGACTCGAGCCGGATCATCCCCCAGAGCCTCCAGCCGGGCGCCGGTGGCGGCCCGATGCGCCCGATTCCGATCTACCGTGAGCGCGACCCCGGGCGCGACACGATCTACGTCAATCAACAGACTGCACTCGGTACCGGCACGGTTGGGTCCGACGCGCAGCGACTGATGGTTCTCAACCAGACCCAGGGTCGCTTCGGAGATGCGCGTGAGTGGGATGACCGCGCGGCCAGACAGTGGGAGGCGCACGGTTCCTTCGCGCCGAGCACACCACTGCGCAGGGCGTTGATGGAGGACAAGTTCAGCGCCTACCCGTTCAACATCTCCGAGCTCGAACGCGCCTTCAACCGCGGCGCCAGCCAGAACGACGAGGGGGAGCTGAAGGAGGCGTATCTCGACATCGAGATGTTCGATAGCCGGCTCTGGCTGCGGGTCGGCAAGCAGAGCATCGTCTGGGGCAAAACGGAGCTCTTCCGCACCACGGATCAGTTCAACCCCCAGGACTTCGCATTGGCCACCCTGCCCAGCCTGGAGGAATCGCGAATCAACCTCTGGGCGATTCGCGGTGTCTGGTCGTTCTACGAAGTGGGGCCGCTCTCGGACGTACGCGTCGAGCTGGCGATGAATTTCGATCAGTTCGAGTCCGCGGATCTCGGGTCTTGTGGCGAGCCCTACGCAGTGAACCTCATCTGCGCGCTCACATTTGGCAGCTGGGCGCACGGGGTGACGGGCATCGGCGTCGCGGGCTTCGTGACGCCGCCGGACCCGTGGGAGGATTCAAGGGGTATCGAGTTTGGAGGTCGCGTCGAGTGGCGCTGGGATCGCTTCAGCTTTGCTGTGACCGACTTCTACGGCTTCAATGACTTCCCCCACCCGGTCCGCCTGAGCTCGTACAATCGAAACGTCGACTGGCGCACGGGTCGGCCCCGCTACTACATGCACGATGTAGGCGCGATGCGGAACCCCGACTTCGGCTGCGCGACTCCGGACGGAGCAGGCGTCGAGTTCGGCGTGAATCCGTACACCGGAGGCCCCGACCTCACCGACCAGCCAATTGGGGCGGGCAGCTACCTGGGTTACTCGGGGGCCGAGAACGCGGGCTGCCTGACCCGCGGTCCGAGCAATCGGTTGATCACCAACGTCGAGGCGCCGGACGGCGAATTCTACGGCGTGCCATACCGGGTTCCGTTGATCTCGCCGCAGCCCAGCAATAATGACCTCTACCGATATACCGGCGCCTTCTTGAATGACCAATTCCTGTCGCGCGACCAGCTTCTGGTGGCGGGACAGACCGTCTTCTTGGACCCGGAGGAACGCTACCAGTATTCGAAGGCGCAGTCGGA
>JAFDDH010000418.1 GCA_019310975.1 Deltaproteobacteria bacterium
CCCAGCCCCCCCTACCCCGGAGTTGACGACCTCGACCGGTACACTTGCAGCCCGATCGAGGAGCGTCTCGAGAAGCTGTGGGTAGGCTTCATCGCGCTCCACGCCCGTCCCCGCAGAGAACGAGTCGCCCAGAACGAGGATGCGGTAGACGTCCGGCTCCTTGTCAATCTCCACCTCGTCATCGCGGTGGCCGAAGCGGTTCGAGTCGTCAGTGTAGGGCTCGAGCCGGTAACCCGTGTGAGCATCAGGTATGAAGTAGCGAGTCACCTCCCTCGCCTGGGGGATGGGCGCGAGGAAGGCCAGAACAAATTCGACAGAGACCAGGGTGAGCAGCACGGACAGCACCGCAACCATGAAACGGACGATCCATCGGGAGTACGACACACCAGCGTTGTGGTCCATCGCCCAAGCATAGGGCACACGACGCGGGCGACCGCTGTGCGCTAGACCACTGACGGCGTTGTGTCGACCACCGTCCACGGCGGATGCGGATCCGGGAGCTTGGCTCCGAATCGCTGGCGCCACTCCGCGAATGCTTCGTCGAGCGCCCACGCATCCTGTAGGTTCTCGAGGTCATCGGCGGTGATGCGGAAGAGGTCGCGGTGCGAGCCCGCTCGCAGCTCGATCCTGGCCAGGTGCATGATCCAGAGCGGCAGGTAGGTGCACTCGAACCAGAGTGGATCACCATTGTCACTTTTGATTGCGGCCTCGAGCGCGACCAGGCGTGGGCCGGAGACTGTGTGCCGCAGAGACCAGTTCGGCGTACCCATGTCCATCATGCAGCTCGCGCTCCGCAATCGCTCGATGACGTGCGCAGTCGCCTCCGCGAGCTCGGCACTCAGCATGGCGCGCGATCGCAACCGGATCAGATCCGCGATGGTTCGCTCGGGCACATGCTCCGTGATGATCCAGCGACCCTCCGGATCGTGGGCTGAAGACGCCGCGAAGGCGATACCCAGCTCACGCAGCTTGGCCTCGCCCTCTACCTCGAGCAGAATGCCGCGTCGACCCTGGGCATGCTGAGAGTGATCATTGAGGATCTTCAGCACATGCTCGCGACCGCGGATACGGAAGACATCCTTGTAGTGACCCCGGCCGACGCGCATGCCCAGTACCACGGTCTCACCGGGGTGCAGCTCGATCCTGCACGGCCGCAGCCTGCGCTTGATTGCCTCGAGTCTTGCTCTCACCGACAGATCTCACGAAGCGGGTGCTCGAGTGAGAGCGTTCCGCGAGCCCTCGCGGCTCGCAGCAGCGCGAGGGCCGACGCGAGGGCATCGCGCTGAGCCGCCAGTGTGTAGCGCGTCGCCTCCTTGTGCCCACCCTCGCGGATCCGCTCCTTCAATCGGGGATCCGCCATCAACTCACGGGCGAGACGCACGACATCGCCGGCTTCGCGCGCGACCAGCGCAGAGCGGCCGTGATGCATGAACTCACGCCCTCCCCCACCGTCGTAACCCACCACCGCACATCCACAGCTCATCGCCTCGAGGACGACTCGCGGCAGCCCCTCCTCGCGACCGAAAGTGAGCAGGATATCAGCGCTCTGGTAAGCGAAAGCCATCTCCGACTCGTCCAGATCGATGGCTTGTACGCACCTGATGGAGGGAGACTCCGAGAGCGCGGCCATCGCACGATTCGCCTCCTCTGCGCCTTTGCGGCCCACGACGAGAATCTGCCCCGGCTTTCGAACGGTCGGGTTCTGAAAGAAGATTTCTCCGTCGATGCCCGAGGGTACGACGACGGGATCGTAGTCGACTCGTTCGCACAACCATTGGCGCGTGAACGTGGAGTTCGCGAGCGCGGCGGCGAATCCATCGTTCGCCAGTGTGCGCTGCCACTGCCGAACCCACCTCTTGCGCAGCGGAAGCTGCCAGCGACTCGGCGCCTCGAAGACGCGATCGGAGCGCCACCGCTTCGGGTCCAGATAGTCGAGCACGTAGCTCCATCCAAGGGCAAACAAGACGCGATCCCCTCGCGCCTGGGCGATCTGCGACCGCAGCATCGTGAGTCCGGCATCGGGAACCAGAACCCAGCCGTCGTCGGTGGCGTGATCCCTTCGATATTCGCTCCAAGAGATCGTGTAGGGGCGCGCTTCGCTGAGTGCGCGGCACCAGGGATCACGCGGCTCTCCGCAGTTTATGAGCCACGCCTCTTCACCCAGCTGACGCAAGAGCATGACGTGGGTGGCCAGGCTCTTGACGCCGCCTGCGATGCCCACATGGGGCGTGAGCACAGAGATCATGGCGCGTGCTTGCGACGCTCGGTCTGACTCACGTCCAGCGCCGGCGACGAACGAGACCCATCGATACGCGACTCGCCAGGTAGCGCGCCAAGAAGCGCAGGTGTGGAATGGTTCGCCAGGCCAGAAGGAAGTGATTCCGTGCCCTGCCTTCGTCACCGAGCGTTGCATGCGCATGGCCGAGGTGCTCGAGCCGCCTCGCCTCTTTATGGTTCAGCTGACGGATGGCTGCGGGCAGCCAGGCCTCGCCTGCATGGAGGCGGGAGAGCTTATCGACGAGGATCTGCGCGTTGCGCACCCTGTCATTGTGGCTCGTCGTCACCTGGAGATCGCAATAGCGAAGGACGGTGGCGGCCGTCGGCCGTCCCGACGCCTCGAGGTGGCGGCCGATATAGCCG
>JAFDDH010000049.1 GCA_019310975.1 Deltaproteobacteria bacterium
CGGGTCCGCTGCCTCCAGGTCTACTTCGCGTCTCGCGAAGTCTCGATCCGGCGGGTCGACCCGGGTCGCGCATCCGTGGCGCTCACGCCGCCCCCTAGGCCGATGACGGCTTCGGCCATTACGCCGTCTACTTCCTCGGGCCCGACCAGCTCGAGTTCGAATGTGTGCACATGCCCGGCCTCGAGCGTGCATTCCGCGAGAAGGGCCTCCTCACGGCATGAAAGTGGCTCGTCTGCTGGCTCAGGACTCCGTTCTGCTTCCTTCTCTCTAATTCTGCTTCATGCTTCCACTTCCGATGGAACTGTCGGCTCAAGGCAGAGGCGCAATCACACGACTTTCCGTGAAGGAGTCGACTACCCAGAGTGACTGCAACGAGAGAAGAAATCGTGGATCGGAGATCGGATCCGGGGCTCCAGGACCGCTTGCTCGAGCTCTTGGATCTCGGCATCCGGGCCGATCAGGTCTCAGCCGACGAAATGCGCCGCATCCGCATTCTCTCGGTGGTGACGCTTGCCATGATGGGAATGGGTGTCTTCCACTTCGTTCTCCACTGGCGGCTGGGCGTGTATGAGATGTGCGCTGCTCTCACGTTCACGATCGCGCTGGCGCTGGCAAATCTCGCGCTGCTCCGTGTGACTCTCCGGCCGACGCCCGCGGCCCATATTGCAATCGCGGACCTGACCGCGATGTTGATCTTCTCGAATTACATTACCGGCGGCTTCTACGATCCGAACCTCTCTTGGCTCTACCTGGTACCCATCTGCGCCGCGGTGGCTCTGGGGCTGCGCGGGGCGGCGTTCTGGACGTTGGCCACGGTGGCGATCACCGTCGGATTCTGGGCGCTGCCCGAGCTCGGCATCGAGCTCCAGAGCCGCATCCCATCTGAGCTCCGGCACGGCCAGGCGCTCTTCAATCGCGTGTCGGCGATCTTCGCCATCGGCCTGATCGGTTCGAGCTTCGTGGCGAGTCAGCGGCGCGCCGAGCGCCAGTTGGCTCGGATCAATGAAGAGCTCTTCCGCGAGGCCGCCTACGTGCGGATCTTGCAGGATGCGGCCATTTCTGCAAATCAGGCCACCTCCCTCGATGAGGCAATGCAGGATAGCGTTGTTCACATCTGCGAGACCATGGACTGGACGGTGGGCCACGTATTGCACGTCAAAGAGGATGGCAGCGTGGTCTCCAGCGGCTTCATCCATGGGGATTTCGAGCGATTCGGTCGCCTCGCGGACGTGAGCCTCGAAGCTCACTACGAGCCTGGGCGGGGTCTGCCCGGCCGCGCGGCAGCGACGGGAAAGCCCCAATGCGTTCACGATATCGCCGCGAGTAGCGGTCTGGGACCACGCGCGAACGTCGCCCAGGCGGCCGGGATCCGCAGTGGCTTTGCGGTGCCCGTGCTCGTGCATGGCCGGGTGCACTCGGTGCTGGAGTTCGGGGACACGCAATGCCTGCCGCAGGACGACCGCCTCACCGAAGTATTCGCACATATTGGTGTCGAGCTCGGGCGGGTCGCCGAGCGTGCCTTGCTGCACGATCGCCTACGTCAGTCCCAGAAGATGGAGGCCGTGGGCCAGCTCGCTGCGGGCCTCGCACACGAGATCAACAACCCGATGTCATACGTCCGCAGCAACCTCCATCTGGTTCGTGAGGGCTGGGAGTCGCTGCGATCCAAGATCTCCATCGACTCGAGCGAGAGCAGCGCGGCGGCGGAGCTGCGTGAGTTCCAGGAACTGATCGACGACTCGCTCGATGGCGTCGAGCGGACGATCTCGATCGTGCGCGAGGTAAAGGAGTTCTCGCGTTTTGGTGGAGGCGGCTCGGCTACCTGGGCCACGGCAGATCTCTCGGAGCTCGTCGAAGGAGCGATTCGCGTGGCCTCCCACCAGGTCCCGCCCTGCGTTCGCATCGAGCGCGAGTACGTAGAGGTGCCCGAGATCGTGGGGTCGCCAAATCAGCTGCGGCAGGTCTTCGTCAACCTGATCGTGAACGCCGTGCAGGCGATCGAAGCCGGGGGCGAGGGCGAGGGAACGATTCGGCTGATCACCGGGCGCGACGGTGCGGAGGCGTTTGCGCGTGTCGAGGACGACGGGCCCGGTATGTCGGTGGAGACACGGGAGCGACTCTTTGATCCCTTCTACTCCACCAAAGCGCCGGGAGAGGGAACGGGTCTCGGTCTCTACGTCTCCTACGAAATCGTGCGCGGACACGGCGGCGAGATCCGGGTGACGTCCGAG
Organism: Deltaproteobacteria bacterium; assembly: GCA_019310975.1. GTDB lineage: Bacteria > Myxococcota_A > UBA9160 > UBA9160 > UBA4427 > JAFDDH01. Next base: position 2,232 of record JAFDDH010000049.1, read on the forward strand.
CCTGGCTGCGGAACGACCTTCGAGGTGCGGCTGCCGCTCGAAATCTGGCCCGACGAGGAGCCGGTCAGCGTCCCTCGCTGATCGGCGTCAAGCCGACGCCAGTGTGCGATCTGCCGTCCACTCCGCCGGGTGCTCGACCTGTATCGGCCGGCGGCCCAGCGTCATTGATATGGTATGAACGCGTAGCCGGAGCGCGCGTCCCCGACGTCTACTGGACGCCCGGCCACCATAGGTAGTAGAAGCCCGGCCGCGGCCAGAGCCGTGCGATCGGATCGGCAGAGCCGATTTCCACATCGGCTCGCGTCATGCTGCGCGAATAGATGTTGGTGGGGGACTCGCGCTGCCGATGGTACGTGACGACGCGTACCTCGGAGGCGCCGAGCTGCTTGCGAACTGCGTCGATGGTGTCTTCGAGCGGTGCGATCCGGTCGACGAGTCCGACTGCCTGGGCTTGCTGGGCACTGTAGATGCGGCCGTCGGCCAGATGCTTCACCTCCTCTTCGGTGAGATTCGGCCGGCCCTCGTCTACCACGCTCACGAACTGCAGATAGAGATCGTCGATCACGCTCTGCATCTGCTGGCGCTCGGAGCTCTTCATGGGTCGCAGAAAGGTGCCAGTGTCCTTGTATGGACCGCTCGTGATGGTCTGGTTCTCGACTCCGATCTTGTCCATCAATCCGGTCAGGTTGACGCCCATCATGATCACGCCGATGGATCCCGTTACCGTGGTGCGGTTGGCGGCAATCTGGTCCGCTGCCATCGCGACGTAATAGCCGCCCGAGGCGGCGACGCTCATCATCTGGGCATGGATCGGGATCTCGTGCTTGCGCTTGAAGGCGACCAGCTGGCGGTAGACGGTGTCCGAAGCAGTCGGCGAGCCCCCTGGACTGTCGATACGAACGATGATGGCTTCAATATCACCTTTTCTCTCGGCGAGGTCGAGCTGATCGCGTACGCGCGAGACGGTTCCTTCGCTCAGCACCCAGCCCAGCACGCCCGCGGCGTCGGAGTCCGTGATCTCGCCGTCGATGTCGAGGAGAAGCACCTTGGGCCCGTCGTCGCCACGGACGACGCTCTCCGACATCTCGCCGGGACCGCTGCCTCCCATGTCCAGGGTGATGCAGCCGGAGATCAGCAGCAGCATCGGGACGGTGAAAAAGGTGAGGAGGGCGAGAAGCGGATCGTCCCTCATCTGTCGGCGCCGCGCGATCATCACGAATCGTCTCCTTCACTCGGGTGCGAGCCGTACCGAGCGCGACGCGGTCGCGCCTGGGTAGCGGGCCCCTTGCGCATCGGGTGTGCCCGAGAAGCGTAGCAGCCAGGCTACGGCCCGTGCGTTACAGAGCCCTTTTCTTCTGCGTTAGAGTCCGATCATGACGAGACGATTCGCAGGGCCCCTGATCATCGTGTGGATCGTCGGTGCGCTCGCCGGCTCAGCCGGCGCGGATGCCGGTCAGGTGGACGCTCTGCGCGTGCACGTGCTGGATTGCGGCTCCATGCGCGGGATCCCGACCGATGAGCTGCTGGCGGACGTGCCGGACGCGCCCGAGAAGATCGACATGGTGAGCCGCTGCTTCCTCGTCGAGCACCCCGAGGGTCGGCTTCTTTGGGATACGGGTTTGCCTGACTCGTTCAAGTATGCGATGCGCCGCATCGTGTTTTCGACGATGAGCTTCGGTCGCAGCGGCATCGACCAGGGCGATGCGTTGCCAGACCAGCTGAAAGAGCTGGGGCTGGACGAGGATGATATCGATTACCTCGCTCTCTCTCACATCCACTGGGACCACGCCGGCGGTGCCAACGACTTCGCCGACGCGACGTGGATCGTGCAGGAGAAGGAGCTCGAGTGGGCCTTCACACAGCGAGATGTCGAGCGCCCCCACGTGGATCCGGATCTCTACGCCGAGCTCGAGCACTCGAAGAAGGAGGTGCTCTCGGCGGCCGACTTCTACCACAACGTGCTGAACCGTGAGTACCGGGCGCCGCCGAGTTTCAATACGGATCCGGAGCAGACGAAGCGATCCATGGATCGCATCGAAGCCTTGATTTCGAAGCGAGGCGCGCAGCTCTGGATTCAGCACGACCCGACATCGGGTCCCCAAGCGCCCACACTCGCCGGGTAACCGACCGCATGGCGAGCATCGATCTACGCAGCGATACGGTCACAAAGCCTTCGGACGCCATGCGCGAGGCGATGCTGGCAGCTGTCGTGGGCGATGACGTCTATGGCGAGGACCCCACGGTGATCCGCCTGCAGGAGCGGGCTGCCGCACTGGTTGGCATGCAGGCGGCACTCTTCGTACCGAGCGGGACGATGGCGAACCAGATTGCCATCCGAGCCCACACCGAGCCGGGCGATGCCTTGATGGCCGGGCGAGACGCCCATGTGTATCTCTACGAGGGTGGTGGTGCCGCCGCGCTCTCGGGCGTGCAGGCCGTGTTGGTCGGAGAGGGCGGGCTCTTCGGAGCCGACGATGTGCGGATGGCGATTGCCCCGGCCGACTCGCACTTCGCCCGCACGCGGCTGGTCTGCGTCGAGAATACCCACAACCGAAGTGGAGGCCGTGTCTTCCCGATGGCCGACCAGATCGCGGTGGCAGAGGTCGCGCGCGATGCCGGGCTGGCCTTGCATTTGGATGGTGCGCGAATATTCAACGCGTCGATTGCCTCGGGATTGTCGACGGCCGAGCTCGCCGCGCCCTTCGACAGTGTCGCCTTCTGCCTCTCGAAGGGCCTCGGTGCACCGGTGGGCTCGCTCATCTGTGGTTCGCAGGGCTTCATTCACCGCGCTCACCGCTTCCGCAAGCTCTTCGGGGGCGGGATGCGCCAGGCGGGCATACTGGCAGCCGCCGGGCTGCATGCGCTCGACCACAACGTCGATCGGCTGGCCGACGACCACGCGCACGCCCGCACCCTGGCCACACTGCTTGAGAAGGTCGAGGGCATAGACGTGCTGGCGGTACCCGAGACCAATATGTTGCTCGTCCGCGTCGGGCGCGCCGAACCATTCATCGAAGCGCTCTTGGTGCGGGACGTCGCGGTCGGTGCCGTGGACGCAAGCACGTTGCGCGTCGTCACGCACCTCGACGTCTCCCTTCCCGACGTGGAGTGTGCCGCAGTGGCCTTTCAAGAGGCTGCGGCGTCATTGAACGCGTAGACGCGATCGGGGTCAGATCTGCGTTGCGTAGCCCCAGTACTGGAAGGCGGCAATACGCGGTGTCTTCGGCAGGTACATGGTGTCGAGCTGATGGATCTTGAAGCCCGCTTCCTCGATGGCCTTCGGAATGTCGCGGTTGATGTTGCAGCCGCCCGCCACCTTCTTCCAGATCGGGTTGATCCTGTCCTGCCACTTGCGGACCGCTTCGTCCGGCGCCGCGCCGTGCTCGGAGAAGAGGAGCTTTCCGCCCGGCTTGAGGACGCGACGCATCCCGACGAGCGCCGCCCGGAAGTCCGGGATCGTACACAGCGTATACGTCAGAACCACGGTGTCGGCGCTGTCGTCGTCGAGGGGAATCTCCTCACCGGGTAGTCCGAGCCACTTGATCTCGAAGGGTGCGGTGTCGACGCTTCTCTTGGCCTTTCGCCGCATGCCCTCGGACGGCTCGAGCCCCCAGACGAAATCGATGCGCGACGAGTCGTAGAAGGGGATGTTCAGCCCCGACCCCATGCCGACCTCGAGCACTCGGCCCGTGGCATGGGGGATGACCTTCTGGCGCTGCTTCGCGATTGGTTCGGCTCCGCATCCGACGTTGATTATATGGGGCAGGATGCGGTTCTCGTAGAAGCCCATGCTCGTCCTCCTATTGGCCGATGCCAGAGCTTACCGCTTTGCGATCGGCCGGGTCACGCGGAGAGCGATGAGCCGGCGGCACCGCGATCCGCATGCCACTACACTTCGCCTGGACTTCTCGGAGGACGAGCCATGAGCGAGAGCACGGGCAGGCGTACGCTTCTTCCGGGTTGGGGCGTCGCCCTGGCTTGGGGGGTCACGGTGGTCCTGGCCTATGGGCCGCTCGGTGGCTACGTCGGTGGAGCCGTGGAGGGCTTCGACCCGGCACTCGTATCGCGCATGCCCATCTACCTGACGCTCGGTGCTCTGCTCGTCTCCATCATCCTGAGCGTGATGTGGGCGCGTGGCTCCGGCGCTGCGTCCGACCCGACCGAGGGTGTCGGCCAGGAACGTCGCAGCTTCCTATTGGGGCTTGGCACGATCGCCGGCGGCGTGATCGGTGTGGGCAGCGCGACCGTCGCGCGCATCTCCGGCTGGGCGACGGTCGTCGGGCCGGCGCTGCAGCCGGAGGTACCTGTCAGGGCCGCGAGCCCGCGCCCGGTGTGGACGGGCTCGCGGGTGCAGCAGTACCGCACGCTCGGTCGTACGGGCTTCGCCGTCTCGGACATCTCGCTCGGCTCCGGTCAGATCAGGGGCGAGCAGGGCGAGCTCGTCGCCCGCATGGCGATCGAGCGCGGCATCAACTACTTCGACACGTCGCCCGACTATTCGGAGACGGGCTCAGAGGTAGCTCTCGGCCGCGCCATGAAGGGCCATCGCGACAGGATGTTCGTCGCGACGAAGTTCTGCACGCCGCACGGCCACCTGCCTGTGGGCACGCCGGTCGAGGATTACATCAGCGCGGTGGATGCGAGCCTCGAGCGCCTGCAGACCGACTACGTGGATCTGATCCACGTACACTCCTGCGATTCGGTGGAGCGTGCGCTCGACGAGAACACCCACGAGGCCTTCGATCGGTTGAAGCAGCAGGGCAAGGCGCGCTTCATCGGATTCTCATCGCACACGCCCAACCTCGAGGCCGTGGCGGACGCTGCCATCGATTCGGGACGAGTCGACGTGATGATGCTCGCCTACCACCACGGCGCCTGGCCGCGCCAGCAGGAGATCATCCAGCGCGCCCGCGCGGCCGGCATGGGCGTGGTCGCGATGAAGACGCTCAAGGGTGCGCTCCACCGGGGCCTGATGGAGGATCGCGCGGAGGCCGACTCCTATACCCAGGCCGCTTTCAAGTGGGTGCTCGGCAACCCCGACGTCTCGTGTCTGGTGATCTCGTTCACCGAGCCAGCGCAGCTCGACGAGTATCTCTATGCCTCGGGCAAGCGCGCGATGGCGGAGGACCTCGCCCTCCTGCAGCGCTACGACGCGCTGACAGTGGGCAAGCATTGCCGCCAGCACTGCGGTCTGTGCCTCGATTCCTGCCCAGAAGAGGTGTCCATCGATGAAGTGCTGCGCCATCGCATGTACTTCGAGAGCTACGGCGACGAGAAGGAGGCGATGCGACTCTACGCGCGCATCGGGCAGCCGGCGTCAGCTTGCCTGACTTGCAGCGCACCCTGCCAGGGGAGCTGCCCGTACGGCATCGTGATCCCCGAGGCGACACGCGCCGCTCACGACATGTTGACGCTCAGCTGAGAACGCGGCTGCCCCGGGGCCGGCCGCGTCCTCTCGAGTCGATTCGATCGTCGGCCGGCATTTTCGTCCAGGTCGTAGTGCTCACGCCCCTCCCTACCTGAAGGATTGGCTCTCGCTCGGCGACCGGGAAGCGCGAGTGGGTATCAAGGTCTCGTTCTAGACGAAAAACTAGCTCCGGTGCGAGCAGCCCGGAGAGATCCGTGTCAAGATTCCCGGCGTGATCGGTTGGGCATGTCTCCTCTTGGGTGTGGCCGTCGCAGTCTGGGGCATCACCGGACTGCGTGCGTGGCGTCGTGGGATCCCTGCCGAGCTCTCCGCGGCCGGCTACGCCTCGCCCACCGAGGCCGACGCCGAGCTGGATGCGCTGCAGCGCACGTATCCCGAGTGCTGCCGCATCGAGGAGATCGGCCGCTCGGGCGAGGGGCGACCGATCCGCGTCCTGCGCATTGGCGGCGAGTCGATGCGTGGTCGCTCGGGCCGCGCGATGCTGCTGGTGACGGGGCATATTCATGGCGTCGAGTACGTCGGGGCCCACGTGGCCCGCGCCGTGGCGCGACGGCTCGTCGAAGAATACGGGCGCGACCAGAAGGTGACGGATCTCCTCGACCGCGCCGAGGTAGTGGTGGCGCCGCTTCTCAATCCAGACGCCGCGGCTCGCATCTGGCAGCGCGGGGGTTGGACGAGCATTCGCGGGGCGCGCTACAACGCGCGGGCCGTGGACCTGAATCGGAATTTTCCTGTAGTTCCCATGCCGTCCGCCAAAGGCGGCCGCGCGTGGAATTCGGCGCGCGCGAGGCCGGGCTCGCTCTTCTACGCCGGACCGCATCCGCTCTCGGAGCCAGAGTGCTCCGCCCTGGCCCAGCTGTGCTGGCGTGAGCGATTTCGAGCGGCCGTGAACTTTCACAGCTTCGGCTGCGTGGTCTACATGCCCCAGGCGCCGTCCGGATCAGCGGCGCAGCGTGCACTGGACGTCTTCGACGGCCCCTTCCAATCACATCAGCAGCGGCGCTACCGAGCCGTGCGCGAGCGTGCCAACGCGATCAGGGGCCAGCTGGACCCCTTCCTGCTCGCGGCTTTCGGCACGGCGAGTGTCACCGTCGAGGTGAGCCAACCGCCCTGGTCGCTGCTGCGCCCGGGTCGCTTTGGCAATATGTTCTGGGTCTGGAATCCGCTGGATCCGGAGCATTGGGCGGGCAACGATGTGGACGCGACCATCCAGGCATTGCTGGCCCAGCTCGATGCGACGGACGCGCAGATCATCTCGCCGACGAATCCCGGGCTCTACGAGGCACCCGAGGCCCGGCCAGCCTGACGAGCACCGAATCGGCACGCCTGGCGTCGTCGTGCGATACCCGGTCGGAATCGCCAATCTGCCACGCGGCCAACACACAGCACTCGCAACGCAGCTCTTCCATATGAGTCATGATCGTGACCGGGTCCCCGTCATCAAAGCTGCTTGCCCCGCGCCGTCGCACGAAGGGCGTCTCGCTCGCCAGCCAGCCGTGTGGGTAGTCGTGCTGACGCGGCCGCGCACGAGGCTCGCACCGGCCTCGTGCGTGCGCGATCATCCCGACCCTTGAACCCGGCGGCCCGAACACGTGCCCCCGGATCGACTGCGGCGGAGGGAGCGACGACGATGGGAGAGTCCAAGAGCCACTTGCTCGTCGAGAAGCGCGACGGCGTCATGATTCTGACCATGAACCGGCCCGAGGTGAAGAATGCTCTCAGTCCTCAGATGCTGGTGAAGCTCGCCGCCGCGTGGTACGAGTTCCGCGATAGCGACGATCTGCGGGTGGCAATCCTCACGGGCGCGGGTGACGAGGATTTCTCCTCAGGTGGTGATTTGAAATTGACGATGCCACTGATGACCGGCGCGAGGCAGCCAGAGGATGAGTGGGATCACAAACTCCTCGGCGACCTGAAGCAATTCGTCGATGCGATATTGCGCGGATTCGAGCTCTACAAGCCGGTGATCGCCGCGGTCAATGGACGCGCGCTCGGCGGCGGCGCCGAGATCACGAACGCCTGCGATCTGCGAGTCGCCGCAGAGCACGCAATCTTCGGCACCCCAGAGGCCAAGGTCGGGTTGTTGCCCGGCGGCGGGTCGCTGACGCGTCTGCCACGGCAGATCCCATGGGCCAAAGCAATGGAGATTCTCATGATCGGCGATCCCTTCAGCGCCCAGGAAGCGCTCGAGATGGGGTTGCTCAATTATGTCGTTCCGCGCGAGAAGTTGATGGACAAGGCAATGGAGCTCGCGGCGAAGCTGGCAGGGAATGGGCCGCTCGCCGTGCGAAAGGCCAAGGAGGGCATCATTCGCTCGAGCGGTCTTCCCCTCGCCCAGGCCTACGAGATCGAGAACGAGGTCTCGGCGGCGGTGATGCAGTCCAAGGATGCACGCGAGGGTCCAAGAGCCTTCAAAGAGAAGCGCAAGCCCAATTTCATTGGCGAGTAGCGGGGCAGCCGAGCGGGGGAGTCCGATGTCGATTGATCCGAGAACGCCGGTCCTTGTGGGCATCGGTGTCGTCGAGCAGCGACTCGATGATCCAGATCAGGCTGTCGAAGCTTTCCAGCTGATGGCGGCTGCACTCGAGCTGGCCGCCGAGGACGCCGGCTGCAGGGAGCTCTTGGAAGGGGCGTCCTCGATCCGCGTGCCACGCGGGTTCTGGCAGTACTCGGACCCCGGGCGACTCGTCGCGGACCGAATTGGTGCAAGCCGCGCCCGCACCACGCTCGCAGAGCTCGGCATCCTGCAGCAGACGATCCTCTCCGATGCCTGCCGTGCCATTGCGTCCGGCGAGGAGGAGATCGCTCTCGTCACCGGCGGAGAGGCGAAGTATCGCGAGCTGCGCGGCCGCATCAGCGGTGTGGAGGTCGGAGACACCGTGCAGACGAATGTCCTGCCGGACGAGCTCCTGGAGCCGAAGGAGCCCATCTTCGCGGATCTCGAGCTCGAGCGAGGCCTGGTCATGCCCGTGCGCGCCTTCGCGTTGATGGACAACGCGCTGCGCCACGCCGACGGCATCGACATCGAGACACACCGCGATCGCGTCGCACACCTCTGGGCAGACATGAGCAAGATTGCGGCCGAGAATCCGCATGCGTGGTACCGCACGCCGATTTCCTTCGAGGAGATCCGCGATGCCAGTGGCAGGAATCGCATGATGTCCTTTCCCTATACGAAGCGGCACAACTCCGACTGGAACGTCGATCAAGCGGCTGGTCTGATCATCTGCTCGGTGGGAAGGGCGAGGGCGCTCGGGCTCTGCGAGGAGGAGTGGGTCTATCCCTTGGCGGCAACCGAGTGCAATCACATGGTGCCCTTCTCGGCGCGTCCCGAGCTGCATCGCAGTCCAGGCGCCGCCGTCGCGGGCCGTCGCGCGCTCGCGCTCGCGGGCACCGACGCGGACGATGTCGAGCATCTAGACATCTACAGCTGCTTTCCGGCACCCGTGCAGGTCTTCGTGAGGGAGCTCGATCTGCCCACCGATCGCTCTCTCACGGTGACCGGCGGAATGGCATTCGCCGGCGGGCCACTCAACAACTACGTCCTGCAGGCGACGGTGCGGATGGCCGAGGTACTGCGCGCAGATCCGGGCAGCAAGGGCCTCGTCACCTCGATCAGTGGCTACCACAACAAGCAGGGCTTCGGCGTGTGGTCGACGCGGCCGCCCCCTCTAGGCTTCCGCTACGCGGACTGTACGGCCGAGGTCGCTGCTTCGCCGAAGGGCGCGCAGATCGAGCTGGTCGGGGACTACTCCGGTCCGGTGGAAATCGTCTCGTATACGGTGGTCTACCTCGGTGAGAGCCCGATCGAGGCTATCGCGATCTGCAATCTGCCCGACGGTCGGCGCACGATCGGCATCACGCGCGAAGCCGAATTGATGTCCAATATGATGATCCAGGAGTTCTGTGGCCGGTCCGCCGAAGTGACTGGTGACGGCCAGCTCTCGCTACGATGACTACACCTGTGAAGAGCTGGCCCGACGACCTGTGCCGCGACCTGCGTGAGAGCTTCTTTCTCCGCACGACCTTCGCACGCAAGGATGGCTCGCTGCGGACGCTCGAGACCACCTTCGGCTGGAATGGCGAGCGCGAGATCGTGCTCTCCGGCTTCCCGGGCAAGCGGGATTGGGTAGCGAGCCTCGTTCGCAAGCCCGAAGTCGTAGTGCATACCGTCGAACGCGAGCCCGGCTGGGACATCGCCGGGCGTGCGCGGGTTCTGCGCGATCGCGACGAAAGGCTGCCCCACCTCTTCGCCTTCGTCGAGCGCTGGTCGCTGCGACCCGGCTTTCCGAGGCGACGTTTCGCGTTCCTACTGGGAGCCGTGCGTATGAATCGCCGGGTGGGTCTGCCGTGGTGGGGACCCTTCTATCTGGCGCGCCGAATCTTCGACGCCATGCCCTGCGTGGTCATCGAGTTGACGGGTGAGCCAATCCGCCGGGTCGACCCAGCTCCGCCGGCTACGCCTGCGCGCAGTGCACGCTCCGATCAGCACCCCTAGCCCGGATTATTCATGAAGGTCCTACTGCACCGTCTCGCTACGGACCTTCATGAATAATCCGGGCTAGAGATGCGATCGGCCCAGCCGTCCTCTCGCATCGGATCATTCCGCCAACGCTCGATTCATTGCGCTGGGCGCGCGCTCTGCCGGCGGTTTCGCTGGCCCGGGTGGCCTCCGCTTCAGCATGCATCGAGAATTCGAATAGGTGCGTATTCCCTCTGCCTCCGCCAACGCGAATCGGGCTCAATCCCGGGCAGAGACGGCCGATCCTTAGGTGGGTCTTCAGCGGGATTGAAATGAGCCTTGGCCGTTCCACCAAAGAGGTGCCGCCTACGCGGCGCAACCTCGAGCTTCTCTGCCGTGTGAAGCTCGCGGAGCCGATTGCGTCCTCGCCCCACGGCAGCTTTGGCAACATCATCGAGCTCGGCAGTGCAAGCCTGCTGCTCGAGGCCGGCCGTGAGTACGCGGTGGGCGACCACATCGTGGTCGAGGTCGTGTTTCCCGGTCAGAAGCGAAAGGGAGACCCAGTGTCACCGCTGCATTGCACCATTCGCAAGGTCAATGACGAGCCTGCCCTCCACTACGCGGTCGACATCGTACGGATGGGCGAGATCGCCCAGGAGCGACTCGAGGAGTATCTGAATCGTGCCGCCCAACGAGCGCGCGACGAGAGAGGCGTGAGATGACCATCTACGGGATCGATCTCGGGACCAGTAATAGCGTCATCGCCGGGGACGACGAGGTTCTGCCCTGCCCGAATGGGAGCGGTGCGATCCTACCCTCTGCAGTGGCCTTCATGCCCAATGGTGTACGCAAAGTAGGCAAGGCCGCACGTCGTCGTCGCGCCATCGACAGCGACAACACCGTCTATTCATCCAAGCGCATCATCGGTCGTCGCTGGGATGCCCAGGAGACTCAGAACTTCGTCTCCCGCTATCCCTTTCGTTTGGTGGAGCTGGACGGTTGGCCGGCCTTCGAGACCCGCGCCGGCCGCGTCACACCGACCGAGGTGGGCGCCATCATCCTCGACGCCCTCTGCGAACGTGGCGATCTGCCGGTGCAGACCTCGGAAGTCCACCTGACGGTGCCCGCCTCCTTCAGCACGGCTCAGCGTGACGCCACCGAGCAGGCGGCGAAGCTCGCCGGGCTGCAGAATGTCAGCCTGATCGAGGAGCCCTCCGCCACCGCGTACGCCTACCTTCACGCCGACGAGCCCTTCGAGCGGGCCATCGTCTACGACCTGGGCGGCGGCACCTTCGATTGCGCGGTACTCGAGTGCGTCGATGGGGAGCCGCGAATTACTGCGCATGCAAGTGACCTCGTGCTGGGTGGAGACGATATCGATCACCAGATTGCAGCCTGGGTGGCGCGCTATGTGATCGAGAAGCACAACTGGGATCTGACCAACTACTCGGAGGTCTACGATCGCCTTCTCGCCCGCTGCGAGGATGCGAAGATTCAGCTCTCCGATGACACCGAGGCGGAGATCCATCTCTCCCAGGTGGATCCCGAGTGCCCGGCAGCCGAGGAAGTGGTTACCCTCACGCGTGCGCTGATCGAGGATCTCTGCCAGGACCTGGTGCGACGCACGTTCATCGCCTGCGACTCGGTGATTCGCAGTGCCGGCGTGACACCACTTGACATCGATGCAGTCCTGCTCGCAGGCGGGGCGAGCTTCATGCCCGTGATCCAGAAAGGTGTCGCGGCCTACTTCGGGCATAGCGGGCGCATGAGCTTCGACCCGACAGAGGTCGTGGCCCTCGGTGCGAGCGTCGCACACCGCGTAGGCTGAGCACCCTCGCATCGCGCGATCCGGACTCGTCCGGGCTCGCCCGCGGTATGGACCCGTAGTCGTCCACCACCGATGCGCAACGGAGTGGCAAGCCGTGTGCGCCGGCAATGCGTAGGCTGCTGCGGCCGTGCCGACTCTTCAAGGTTCGTCTGGGATCATCCGAATGGGGTAGATGAGATACACGGCGCGGAGATTCCAATATGCATGGCTCGATGCGGAGACTGGTCCTGATTGCGGCTCTATTGCTGCCCGCCCCGGCCTGGGCGATTGGCAGTGTGATTGATGCCGCCGTTACGTCTGCATCGACGAGCTTCACTCCGACCTCCTCGCTTCGGGTTAGGGTCTGGAACGCGTTGATCAACCGGCCGAACAATGGGGTCTCCGAGGATCTCAACGACTCTGGCTTGCCCTCCAATAACGCTGATTTCACCTTCGCCTTCGAGAGGACCGAAAAGACTCTGGCACCGGGTGAGTCGATGAGCTCTCTCACACAATTCGGCTACAGCACCCAGCTCCTACCGCCCACCGTCGTGCCGACTTCGGAGCCCGGGACCGGTATCCTGATGGGTCTCGGCCTGATCGGTCTCGCCTATTCAGGCAAGTCGCGCGCGCCTGGTGCGGGAGCGGCCACGCCACCCGGCGCAACACTCATCGGGTAGGAAGACTCAGCGCAGCGCGGCCACGGCCGCCCGCGCCGCCCGGCGGCCGAAGAAGATGCCATCACCCAGTGACAGGCCGCTGCTGTAGCTCCCCACCGCCAGCCCAGACGTCGAGCGCCCGGCACCGTAGAGCCCGGGAATCGGATCTCCCTCTGGATCGAGGATGCGGCCGTCCACGTCGCTGCGCAGCCCGCCCAGGGTGAAGACTGCGTAGAGGCCCTTTTCGGTCGTGCAGTCGAATGCGCCATAGGGCGGCCTGTCGAGGGGCTTGATGTACTCCTCGCGCTTGCGAAATACGGGATCCTGGCCGTCTGCTGCGTGTCGGTTGTAGACCGACATGGTCGCCTCGAGGCTGCCGGGCGGCAGGGCGAGCTCCTTTTCGAGCTCTGCGAAGCTTTCGCCCACGGCCGCGACCTCATCCATATACTCGGGCTTCTCGAAGATCTCGTCATCGACGATCAGCCAAGCGCGTCCGCCATTGTGGAGCAGCGCGGCCTCGCCGAGGCGCCCATAGTAGGTGTCCTCGGGTGTGAAGCGCTGGCCCTGGGCGTTCACCATCACGCCGCGCTTGAGTCCCCAGGGCTGTGTGATCGGCATCGAGATCGAGATCGCGTCCATGTGCAGTGTGTCCGCACCCGCCGCCATGCCGAGGCGGATTCCGCTGCCGTCATCCCCCGTAGCCGCCACCCGCATCGAACACTGACGGGCGAGTGGTGCATGCTGGTCGAGCATCTCGTCATTGAGCACGAAGCCACCAGTGGTAATGATGACGCCGCCGCGTGCACGGATCTTCTTCTCTTCGCCGAAGATTTCAGCGGCCACGCCGAGTACGTGTCCATCGGGCTCCTGGTAGAGGGCAACGCAGCGCGAGTCGGTGGACACGCGTGCAGTGCTCGCGTCCACGGCCTCGCAGAGCACCTTCATCAGCAACGGTCCACCCTGGTACTCGATTTGCGGCACATGTCCGCGCGGTGCCGGCGTCGCAATCTCGCAAAAGGGGTGCGCCCTCTCGGCGCCCGACCACACCAGGCCATCGTCCGTCGGCGGTTCGCCACTGGTGCCGTGATAGTAGGTCTGCTTGAAGGGCACACCCTGGGCGATGAGCCAGTCGTAATGATCCACGCTGCCGTCGCAATAGAGGCGGATCTTGGCTTCATCCGGGCAGGGGCCGACGGAGGCCATCAGGAACTTGAACATCTCTTCAGCGGAGTCTTCGAAGCCGCACGCCTTCTGCAGCCCGGTTCCCCCGCCCAGGTAGAGGACGCCGCCGGACATCGCCGACGTGCCGCCACCCCCACCGGCGCGCTCCAGCACCAGCGTTTCGGCACCGCACGCCGATGCCTCCAGGGCAGCGGCGGCGCCCGCCGCGCCCAGGCCCACGACGAGGACATCCACCTCTTCGTCCCAGGATGAGACTGTGCTCGGATCGCGAATGATGGAAGACATGGTCTACCTCCCTGCTTTCGATTCTCGCGCGTCCCGGACGGGGTCGCTCAGGTCGTCGGCGAGTCTCTCCATCCCCTCGGCGAGAGTCTCGAGCTGCCCGTTCCCCCAGCCCGCGAGGCGCTCCTGGAAGATCTCGTCCGCGGCGGCTCTCAGGCTGTCACTGATTCCGCGCCCCACCTCGGTCCCTGTGACGAGTGCCGCACGGCCGTCCCGCTCATCGCTTTCGCGGCGTAGCAGACCCTGCGCCTCGAGCTGCGTCACTTGTCGGCTCACAGCCGCATCCCCGGTGCGTGTTGCGCGTGCGATCTCTGAGATCCGCGCGGGCCCGCGCTCGACGACGTGACGCAGGATGCGCTGCCCGACTGGCGGAATCGGTGTGACGCCGGCTCGCTCGCAGCGGTCTGCATCGCCCTTGGGGCTGCTCCCGATACGCCCGAGCCGTCCAAGCGCTGCCTCGACCCGGTGGAGGTTCTTCTGCAGGGCCACGCTTCAGTTGCTCCTCGCCAGGTAGGGATGCACCGCTTGCTCGTAGAGCCGGAGCATGGCCCAGGACATTTTGGGATCGATCCCGGCGAGCAGCGGGTTGAGATACAGAACGGAGTGATCGCCGAGCCGCTCCGCTAGGGCCAGCGTGTCCTCTGGAGTGAGTACCTGGTATGCGTCACTCTGGCGCACCGTCTCCTCGGTGATTGCCTTCGCATAGGGGCCCGCCGGCCGACCGAAGGCTTCGGCGGTCCACTCGCTGTACGAGCGCAGCTGGTGGAGGACGTGGGGCAGCAGGCGAACCCAATCTTTATCGGGCTCGTTCGAGACCCAGAGGAAGATCGGACCCTGCGCGGGATAGGGGCCGGGATCGGCACGCCCGAGCTGGATACAGGCCTCGCGATAGGGCGGCCAGAGCTTGGGCTCGAGTGGCGGGAACCAGCCGTCGGCGATCCGTGCGGCACGGCGGGCCGCGGCCGGCGAACTGCCGCCGAGCAGGATGGGAGGCGCCGGCTCCGGTCGCGGTGTGACGTGACAGGGTCGACCCTTCCACTCGAAGCTTTCGCCCGTCCAAGCGAGTCGCAGCAGCTCGATGGTCTCCCCGACCACACGCCAGCGATCGTCCAGCGCGCGATCGAACATCGCGAACTCGCTCGGCCGATAGCCGCCGCCGATGCCGAGTAGCAGGCGGCCGTTCGTCGCCAGCTGTGTGACCGCCGCATCCTCGGCCAGCTTGATCGGATCGTAGAGCGGTGCCAGCAGCACCGACGTCCTCAGCTGGATGCGGCGTGAGCGCGCGCCCATGGCCGCCGCCAGAATCAGTGGCGACGGGTTGTAGCCGTCCGGCGAAGCGTGATGCTCACCGAGTCCCACGGTGTCGAAGCCCAGCGCGTCCGCCCACTCCACCTGGTCGAGCGCAGCAGCGTAGAGCTCGCGCGAGTCGGCCCCCCAGGCGGGCGCGCGCATGTCATAGCTGACGACCAGCTCCATCGGGGGACTCCAGGCGGCCAGCGAAGTGAATCAGGGGCGCCGGACGTTCCCTCAGGCTGACCAAGTTGTTTGCTCGTGTCAAGCAAACTACCTACGCTGACGGGCCCGTGGTCGAACTTGCAAAGGAGGTCGAGCCGTGAAGTTTGCTCTCTTCTACGAGATCCCGGTGGCGCGTCCGTGGACGCCGGGCAAGGAACGAGCCGCTATCCAGGACGTCGTCGAGCAGGCGGTCTTCGGCGAGGAGATGGGCTTCCACAGCGTCTGGACCGTCGAGCACCACTTCCTCGAGGAGTTCTCCCACTGCTCGAATCCGGAAGTCCTCTATGGCGCGATTGCGGCGCGCACCAGCAAGCTGCGTATCGGCTATGGCGTTCGTCTTACCCCGCAGCCCTACAACCATCCGGTGCGTTCGGCAGAGAGCGCGGCCATGCTCGACAACCTCTCGGACGGCCGTGTCGAGTTCGGCACGGGCCGCTCGGCGACACGGCTCGAGCTCGAGGGCTTCGGCATCGATCCGGCGGACACTCGATCCATGCTCTCGGAGGCCATCGACCACATCGTGGGCTGTTGGACCGAGGACGAGCACGAGTTCGAGGGTCAGTACTGGCAGATGCCAAAGCGTCGCGTACTTCCGAAGCCGGTGCAGGATCCGCATCCACCGATCTGGTCCGCCACGACCAGTGTGGAGGGCCACTACGAGGTCGGGAAGATGGGAGTGGGCCTGCTTTCCTTCGCGGTGGGTGTTCCGCCAGAGGATATGATCCCGCGCGTCGAGGCCTACCACAGAGGGCTGGCCGATTGCGTGAAGCCGAAGGGCAAGACGCGCAACGAACGCGTCGTGACGTTCACCATGGCGCATTGCGCGGCCACCAACGACCAGGCCTTCGAGGAGGCCGAGGAGTCCATGGTCTGGTATCCGAAGAAGGGTGCCGAGCAGATCGCGACTGTGGCCGACTACTCGCGTGAATTCCGCGAGGATCTTGGTACCTATTACTATACGGACGACGTCAAGAAGCTGGGCGAGAGTGGGGCGCTGGACTCGATCAATTTCGACTACATCAAGGAGGCTGGTGCGGCGATGGTGGGTAGCCCAGATCGCTGCATCGAGATTGCAAAGCGCTACGAGGCGGCGGGTTGTGATCTCCTCTTCTGCCTGCTGAACCCCTACAACATCCCTCACGAGCAGGTGATGAATTCCATTGAACACCTGGGCAAGTACGTGATTCCAGAGCTCGACAAGGACTGAATTCGATGACGATCCTCTGCCGATTCGACGACTACCCGATCCATCAGACGAGCGAGCCCTTGAAGGTGCCGGCCACCACGGATCGTCACGCCTACGACCGCTACTGGTTCAACGGCTATACGGATGACGGCGAGCTCTATTTTGCCATCGGTGCGGCCCTCTACCCCAATCTCGGCATCATGGACTGCGGGCTCAGCATCGTGCACGGTGGCGTTCAGCATTCCTTCCACGCCTCGCGGCGTGCGCCCGATGATCCGTCCGAGCTGGAGATCGGCCCCTTCCGCATCGACATCATCGAGCCGATGAAGTCGCTGCGCATCACGCTCGACGACAACGAGACTGGCATCTCGGGGCGGCTCAACTGGATCGCACGCACAGCAAGCTTTGCCGAGGGCCACCAGCGCACGGCGCGGTCCGGCACGTCGATCCATATGGAGGCCACGCGTTTCAATCAATTCGGATTCTGGGATGGCGAGCTGCGCTTTGCCGGTGAGTCGCTGCGCATCGACCCGGCGAAGGTCTACGGCACCAAAGATCGCAGCTGGGGGATAAGGCCCGTCGGCGATCCGGCGCCACCGGGTGCTCCGTCGACGACTCCGCCGCAGATCTTCTTCCTATGGGCGCCCCTGCACTGGCCAGATCGTTGCACCCACATGGGTGTCTTCGAGAACGAGCACGGCGTGGCCTGGCATTGGGACGGGCTGATCGTTCCCACCTACGCGAGTCCGGACGACCTGCCCGGCGTCGAGGACCCCGGCGCCGAGCCGCTGGCTGGCGTCGCGCACCGGCTCGAGTACATCCCCGGTACGCGGCGTGCACGGCGTGCAGAGATCACGCTGCTCGAGCGCAGCGGCGCCACCCAGGAGATCGAGCTCGAGCCATTGCTCTGCTTTCGCATGAAGGGCATCGGCTATTCGCATCCGGAGTGGGGTCACGGCCGCTGGAAGGGCGAGCTCGCGATGGCGGGCGAGTCCTGGAAGTGCGACGAGCTCGACGAGATGGCGCTCGACAACATGCACATCCAACAGGTCGTGCGCGCCCGCTCGGGCGGCGAGCAGGGGGTGGGAGTGCTCGAGCAGATCTGCCTGGGCCCGCACGCCCGCTATGGCTTCAAGGAGCTGTTGGACCCCGCCTCGTAGCTGGATTCTGCGTGGGGGGAGGCTGCGGCGAAGCGCACCGTGCGGCCTCCTCGGAGTTGTTGCGGGAGTCGTTGCGAGAGTCGTTGCGGCGCCGGTCCACGGTGGGTGCGGCTGTGCGACGGCCCGGGCCCTCTGGCTGCGTCATTGGGACCGGAATCCAGCGTCTTCGTCCGGCAGCCCAAGTAGCTCCGCGACCCACTTCGCCCAGCGCGTCGCGTGCGGGGGCTGGCTGCGGATCCGTGCCGCGAGCTCGCCCGCGGCCGCGTGGCCCCCGCCCACGACGGCGAGCTGCCTGTTGGTGCGCGGGCTGCCGTGCTGTGCCCGCAACCCCCAGTCGATGCCAAATTGCTGACCCGGATCGCCCCAGACCAGCGTGCAGTCCAGATCGAGCTTCGCGCACTGCGTGACGCCCGGCAGCGCGAGCAGTACAGCGTCGCTCACGCGTCCCACGACCACCGCCGCCGTGCCATCGTGATCGATGATGACGTCCAGCTCGCGCTCGCGGCAAGCCGCCGCGAGATCGATCGCCCCGGGCTCCACGGCCTCGTGGTCGTGATCGCTGACGGCGATCACCACCACTTCGTCCCAGATCGGCAGAAGCCGTTCGAGGATCTCGCCGAAGGCCGCGTCCGTGGCGCTGCATTGCTCGCGGGACTCGGGCGCGTCGACGCCGTGCAGATGGCGCTCGGTATCGATCTCGTCGAGCTGCAGGAAGACGAAGTCCGCGCGCTGCATCTCGACACCGTCCACCGCGGCCGCCACGCCGCGGTCCGCCCCGAATCCCAGGCGGCCACGCGGTGCGTCGTCGTCCAGCACGCCATCCGGCGGCCAGTGGGTGTCGGCCGCGCCGGCACCGCAGACGCCGATCAGATTCTGATCGCCGACCACTGCGACGCTTCGGCGCCCAAGGGCGCGACAGCGCTCGAAGATTGTCGGCACCTGTGGACCCACATCCTGCGCCGGCACGAAGGCGCCGTTCTGCAACGCGCGGCTGGTGAAGATGCGGTGGGCGGCCGGGGTCGCGCCGGTCACGAATGTCGCGTGGTTGGGATAGGTCGACGCAGAGAGTACCGCGCGGCCGCCACGCGGTGCGGCGCCGCCCTCCCTTGCCAGAGCCGCGAGGCTCGGCGTCAGCGCGTCGTCGAGCTGCTCGTGTGGGAAGGCGTCGAGAACCGCCAGGACGACCAGGGGATGGCTGCGCATCGGCCGAGACGGTACGACCGTCCTGCGCGCGATACCACTCGCGCCCTTCGATGGCGCAGCCCGAAGAAGCGCCGGGGCGGTGGGCTCAGTCGCGCCGCCGACCCGACCAGGCCAGCCCAATCAGGCCGAGCGAGAGCAAGAGCGCCGTGGAGGGCTGGGGAACAGGGGTGAACGTGATGTTGTCCACTGCACCGGAGCCCCCCAACTCGATCACGATCCGGTCGAAGGCCAGTGCGGAGTCCAGCTCGTCGCCGAAGCTCGGTGCGAAGGGCAGGATGCGATTGGCGGTGTTGTCGCCGAGCTCGAGGCCCATCAGCAGGTCGACGAAGCCGATGCTCACCTGGTCGTCCCCGCTGAAGAAGATCACCTGACCGTTCTCGGCCGTGGTGCTTTCCACGTCGATGAGATCGAAGCCGAAGTCGAACACCGGCGTCTGACCGAAGTCGAAGGTCAGCGTGCCCGCCGCACGCCGGCCCTCGTCGTCCGGCCTGTTACATACGCCGTCGCCGCAGCGGTAGTCGTTCTCCTGGATGACCAGCATGATCCCAAGATCTACGCCCTCGAGATTGCCGCCACTCCAGCTCGTCAGGCCGCCGGACGCGGCCTCGAGATCCGGATCTCGCGTATCCATGGCATTCGAGTCGAAGGCCACCGCATAGTCGAAGCTGCGGTTGTAATTGTCGGCCGCGATGCTGAGGCCCGCGTACTGGTCGGACACCAGGGAGCCGTGCACGAGACCGACCTCGTCGAAGGTGATGGTCAAGCCACTGGCCGTGGACGCGAGGAGCAGGCTGCAGAGTGTGAGGATCGTGAGCCGGATCTGTGTCATGACGATTTGCACCCAATCGCGCGGATCCCCCCTTCCCGTGGATCCGCGATCAGCGATGTGACGGACCCGGGTCCGACCACGAGGCCGGTCCGCGCCGTACAACCCTGTGTGGTGTCCAGGGCGCGGATGTGTCAGAGACCCACGTTTTCGAGTCCCTTGGCCCCCGTGGGGGGCCTAGGCTAGAAGGCGACGAGGCCATGGAGGGAGGGAGCGGCGGGAGCGCAGGCGGGGGA
>JAFDDH010000180.1 GCA_019310975.1 Deltaproteobacteria bacterium
CGTGAGGGGATTGTCGCGTCCGAAGACGTCGTCGAGGCTCCACGGGAAGAACTCGAGCAGGCCGGTCGTCGGGTTGTTGTAGATCCAGAAGTTGTTCGCGTTGCCCGCGTAGCCGTCCCAATTGCCGATCAGGCCATCCATCACCCAGAACGTCAGGAATTTGTCGTAGTCGATGATCGCCTGAAGGGCGGCCAGCGCCTGCGCGTCGTCGCTGATCTCGAGTGCTGCCTTGACGGCTTCGAGCTCCGATCCGTCTTGATTGTTCTTCTTTTCGAAGACGCCAATCCAGTACTCGAGGAAGTCTGCCGTCGTGCCTTCGTAGAGGTTGCCGGTCGAGTCGCCGTAGTTTCGGACCAGGAAGGGCTCCTTGATGCTTTCGACGTTCATGAAGATACCAAGGCTCGTTCCGTTCACCTTGACGTGGGCGAAATTGCAGCGCGACGCAACCAGTCCCGATGCCCGGAAGAGCTCGTAGCTGAGGCATTGATCCAGCTGTGACGGATCCTGGCGTCCGTTGTTCAGGGTGAGACGTTCCATGCCGTAGACCTTGGTCTCGCTCCCGAACTCGCCAAAGTCGATCTTGAGCGATGGCTTCTGGCGATCGAGCGAGCCGAAGAAGCCCTTCTTTCGCACGCCCGCACCCGTCACCGTCGTGCCGTCGACCGTCACGTCAGCGGAGAAGAACGTATACGGGTCCGGAGCCGGAGCCAGCCCACAGGCGCCGCCGAACGTTTCCATCAGTCCGCGCTGCTGCTTCCGGAGCACCTCCCAATCCGCCGGATCGACGACGATGTCGACATCGAGGATGTGATCCGGATCGAACGCCATCGGCGTGAGGTCGAGGTCATTGCACTGCGACGTCGGCGCGCTGCCCGTGCGAAGCGAGGTGAAGTCCTGGACCTTTGTCCCGCTGCTCCAGACGTTGGGCAGCCCCCAGCTGCTGCGGGTATCCGCGTCGTCGTAGCACAGCGAGCTTTCGACGATGAAGAGCGAAGGATCCTCCTCGAGGCGCCAGATCTCGCGGCTGTTCACACCCCCCGTCGCCACGACGCCCTCGCCGGAAGGCCCGAATACCGTGGCCCCCTGATCGTCGCGTATGACGAGCTGCCAGTCCTCCTGGTTGACGGGAAACGTCCAAGCGGTGATGTAGGCGCCGCTGGCGCCGACGTTCGCCTGGACGTTGATCGTCCAGTCGCCAGAGCCCGGGTCATACGAGACGTCTTCCGCTTGATCCTCCGAAATCGTGATGATCGTGCCGGCCTCGA
This sequence comes from Deltaproteobacteria bacterium, assembly GCA_019310975.1. Lineage (GTDB taxonomy): Bacteria > Myxococcota_A > UBA9160 > UBA9160 > UBA4427 > JAFDDH01. The sequence continues at coordinate 1,266 of JAFDDH010000180.1, forward strand.
GCTGGGTCCAGAGCGGGTGTGGACTGAGGACCAGTGTCGTGTCGAGAGAACCATTCACATGGATGTCGAGCTTCCACCCGCGCAGGTCGGCGCCGTTCTCTGTGAGGACGAGCTCGAACCAGTCGCCGCCATTCCCGAGCACACGCCCGAACGTGAGGTCGCCGGCCGTGCCCCCGTCGTCATCCATGAGTGGGCCGCCCCCGTTCAGCCAATCGATGCTCGACACGGCGTTGTACTCATTCAGGATCAAAGTGGCGGCGGAGCTGGGCGCCGAAAAGAGCAGCGCCGCCAACAGGCAGAGTCCGCAGCCGGCCAGGTGCGCAGAGCCGGAGCGGGGCCGGCGCGGGCCGGGCTCGGATCGATGCGGGGCGGGGCGTGCGGGGCGCTGCACCATGTGATTCTCGCCAGTGAAGGGCGTTCCACTATGAAGGGCCTGAACCAACGCTGCAAGTCGAACGAGGTCCTACCCGATCGGACGCAGCCCAGGCCGCTGCTCCCTGGAGGGAGGGCGTGCGGCCATCCATCATCGGAAGTGGGCCGCCGCGCTCGAGCGGGAAAGATCGCAGGTGGCTAGTCCCGAAGCTCTCGTTGAAGCAACGCCTCGAGTCCGATCTCGAAGGGGAAGCGCTGCAGGATCCTCGCGAGATTGGACGCCGCATCCACCACATGCGGGAAGTGGGTGCGCCGAGTCGATTCGATCGTGAGCCGCATCTGGCGCCGGCCCTCGTCCGGATCGCCCGCGCCGGGCGCGTCTCTCCAGGTCGAGGCGAGTCCCGCGGCACCAATCGTGTAGGCGCAAATCACCGCGAAGGTGTCCACGGCCTGACGCTCCGACATGCCGGCCTCACGCAGTACGGCGAGGATCGCCTCGAGGGCCGCCGTTGCGGCGGGACCGAAGCGCGAAGCCGTGCTCAGGAAGGGCATCACGCCCGGCGTCTCCACAAGCGCCGTGAACATCTTGCCGAAAGTGAGGAACAACCAGCGGCGCCAATCCTCTGGATCGTCGCTCGCCGCGTGCTGGGTGACCGCAGCGTCGCGTACGAAGAGATCGAGCACACCGTCGATCACCTCCGCCTTGTTCTCGAAGTGGCGGTAGATGGCCATGGCCGTGACGCGGAGTTCCTCGGCCAACTTCTTCATCGTGAGCCGCGTGAGCTCATCGCGCTTCGCGATCAAGAGCCCCGCCTCGAGAATCTCCTCACGCGAGAGCGAGCCGCGCGGGCGCTTGCCCGATGCGACGGCCTTCTGCTGGCGGGCGCCAGCCATCAACCAGACATCAAAGAGCGCCGAACCGAACGGAGCCGCATCAGAAGAAGTTTCCCATGTGCGACGAATCGCAAATATTCATGTCCAGCACGACGACCCGCCTGGCGAGCAGGAGCCCCTTCTCCGTCTGTCGCAGGACGTCACGACGTTGCCCGACGAACTGCGATGTCTCGTCGACGCGACGAGATCGATGCAATACGAGATTTGAATAAACGAGTAGCTCACCGGGCGCCTCGCCTCTCAGGACCTCCACATTGCTGACCAGCCTACGCGTGCGCGAGGGTGGATTCTCGCCCCAGGCGGTGCCGGTGCCGAGGCGCATTGCCTTGCCCATCAGCGTGAGCTTATCGTCCTCGAAGTAGGCGATCCCAGCCAGCTCGTCCTCTGTGGTGACGGCGTCTTGGCCGCGAACGGCCTGGACGTTCTCGCGCGTCGGGACCCGGTAGGTGCAATCATCAGCCAATAGCCCGAGCCATTCCATGAAGAGACGGTCGTCGAGCATGCGCGCCTCGCGATAGAGAAATTGCTCGACCTCATGCAGCTCTTCGAGGCTGATCGCTGCATTCTCGGCTTGATTCGAAGATTCGGTCATCGGGAGCACCTTTCGTCCTGCGTTCTTGCGTTCTTGATTATTCTCTCTACTGCGATTCGCTCACCTGGGCATCCGATCACGTTCTGTTGTCTCCGTACCGACAGATCTACGGCTGCAGCATCAAATCGTGCCAACGGCGGTACATATTGCGCTGGGTATGCTCGCTGTACACGCTGCTCACCGTGCCTGGCAGCTCCGGGTGGGGCCCTGCGTCGAGTCCCGCGCCGTAGTGGAAGGGATGCGTCGAGGCCTCGACCCCCGACGAGCCGTAGGTCACGCCCTCCCAGTTCTCGCCATCATCCTGCTCGAATATTCCGCCCGGACCGAAGGTCAGCGTGTAGAACTTCCGCAGGGTGTCCTTGACCGTCTGCGGCGCATCGCGATCCACGAAAACCCACGACCAGATCTCCGACTTCATCGGGCCACGCGGATGCGCAACGCGAAAGGTGAAGTTGCTTCCGAGCAAGCAGAGGTTCGGAAAGGTCATGCAGGTGGCAATCTTGACGTGCTTCCGCACCTCACCGAGGCGCTCCTCCGCCTCGGCCTGAACCGATTCGAAATACTCGCCAACACCCGGGGTCGCGCGCATCACAGCCTCTCCCGGCAGACGCCCGTCGCTGTCGTCCTTGGGATAGACGCGGAAGGTGCCGCCATGACCGCCTGGCAGTGCCACATTGCGGCCGTATTCGAGCACCGACTTGAGCGCCAGATCGAAAGACGGGTCACCCGGCACGATCTGGAATACCGACGAGTGCGTGGCGGGTGCGTGAGCCACGTCACCGACCATATTCTCGGCCGGAACCTTCCAATTCGTGCCGACCCGCCACTTCTGAACGCCGAGCACCTCGATGCCGCCTTCGCGTCGACCCAGACTCGTGTCGAGATACCACTTCATATCTCCCAGCGAATCCTCGAGCGAGATCGCCTCGGCGTCGTGGTTGGCAAAGATCAAGCCGTGATAGGTCTCGACCCGCGGCACGGCGAAGAGACCGAGATTCGACTTGTCGAAGTCGCGCGGATAGGTGGCCCGCTGATTCGGGATTCCGACAAGAGCGCCATCGCGGCCAAAGTTCCAGCCGTGATAGACGCAGAAGAAGGTCCGCGCGTGGCCTCGATCTTCCCGGCAGACCGGCATGCCGCGATGCGGGCAGGAGTTCAGGTGAACGCGAATCTTCCCCTCGTTGTCGCGAACCACGATCACGGACTCCTCGCCCATGAAGGAGAGGAAGAAGTCGCCCGGATTCGGGATCTGGGTGTCATGCCCCACCATCAACCACGAGCGCCCGAACACGCGATGCTTCTCGATCTCGTACAGATCTGGATCGAAGAAGAGGCGACGACTCACCCAGGTGCCGTCTTCGCTGAGCAGCCCAGGGATGTCCTTCTCGACTGCCGGATCCACACCTCGTGCCATGGTTCACACCTCCAGATCATGTTATCCATGTAGTTTATATCGTATACTAATGAATCACAAGGCCCCGGGGTGTACCCGCGACGAGCCACACGCCCGGGGTGGATCGACTAATTGCTGCGCAGCACCTGTCCCGTGAAGGCGCCGGTGTGCTCGCCGTCTTGCATGAAGAGCGAGCCGTTCACCAACGTGGCCGTGATACCGCGACTCTTCTGGATGAAGCGACCGGCCGCGCCGGGCAGGTCATGAACGAACTCGGGCGGCAGGACCTGCAGACGCTCGTAGTCGATGATGTTGAGATCCGCGAAAGCCCCTTCGCGCACGACGCCGCGATCCTCGAGCCCGAAAAAGCGCGCGGGTTCAGAACTCAGCTTCTCGATCGCACGCTCGAGGGGCATCAGCCCGCGCTCGCGTACCCAGTAGCTGAGCAGGTAGCTCGGCAGGCTCGCGTCCATGATCTGACCGCAGTGCGCACCCGAATCCGCCAGGCCCAGCAACATTCGCGGATGCCGGAGCATCTCACCGACAACCTGGAAGTCGTGGTTGCCAAAGGGGAAGAGGAAGATCGCCTGGCCCTCGCTCTGCTCGGCAATCTGCAGGAAGGCCTCGACACCCGAAACGCCACGCTGAGCCGCCAGCGCCATCAGGCTGTCTTCCGGGCGGACGTCATAGCGGGCCTCGCCCGCTTCCACGCGCTGCCGGTACATCAGGTGCATCAGGCCGCGCGATACTCGAGACGCCTCGGCTTCGGACACCAGCTGGGCTCTGGCCGCGGGATCTTTCAGCAGCACCAGGCGGCCCGCCAGGTCGAGCTTCGTAAAGTCGGCCCAGCTCGGACCGGAAGTGTTCCAGGGTGTGTTGTTCACAAGCCCGAAGAGCATCCCGAGCGAGCGCACCTGCGTCTGCCCGAAGACTTTCGCCCCCCGCCTCGCGCCCTCGTCGAGGATCTCCAGAGCTTCGCGCCAGCCGTTCTCCATGCCGCGCGTATGCACATACGCAAAGGTCACCGGCAGCCCGGTCTCGAGCCCGACGTCCAGCATCAATTCGAGTTCGTCGCGATGTGTCTGCGCGTCGCTGTGGTCGAGATAGGGGATGGCCTGAAAAACGCCACCGCCCTGCTCTGCCATCGCACGGGCTATCCCGATGAGCTCGTTCTTGTCCGCAAAGGTGCCAGGCACCTCGACGCCTTCGGGCGTGCGATGCACGTGCGTGCGCGATGTCGAGAATCCGAGGGCGCCCTTGGAGATGGCTTCTCCGACGACCTCCCGCATCGCGGCCACATCGTCCGGCCCGGCCGTCTTCTGGCTGAGCGCGCGCTCGCCCATCACCCAGAAGCGAACGGCACTATGGCCCACCATTCCACCCGCATTGATGCCGAGGGGCTGCGACTCGAGGGCGTCGAGATACTCCCCGAACGTCTCCCAGCTCCACTTCATGCCGAGTTCGATGCTCTTGGCCGGGATGTCTTCGACGGATTCCATCAGGTGCGCAAGTGTCCCGCGGTCGGCCTCGCGGCACGGCGCAAAGGTCACGCCGCAGTTGCCCATGATCACCGAGGTGATGCCGTGCCAGCAGGCCGAAGTCGCCAGACCGTCCCAGAAGATCTGTGCGTCGAGGTGCGCGTGAATATCCACGAAGCCGGGGGTCACGATCTGGCCGCTGGCGTCGATCTCCCGCGCGGCCCGCCCCTCGAATTTGCCGACCGCAGTGATCCGCTCACCGCGGATCCCCACGTCGGCCTGGACCGGCGGCCCCCCGCTGCCGTCGAAGAGACGGCCGTTGCGAATCACGGTATCGAAGTCCACTTCACCTATTCCTTCTGCTCCTTCTGCGCCCCTGGCTCGAGGCGATCCAAGAGGCCGCCGGGCGGGCTTGAATAGGGTGTGCGAAACCTCGCGGTCCGCCCGATCGCGAGGCCGAGCCATCGGCGAGGAGCGGTGCGGGCTATGCCCCCAGTCCGCGGACCGCCTCGACCTTGATCTTCACGGCATTCTGGATCGGGGGCAGCTTGAGCCCCTTCTCCTTGATGGCGGCGGCCAGTCGATCGTAGACCGGACCGTCCTGCGATAGCTCGACCGAGCCCTTGAACTGGAATCCCTGGAACTTCTCCGGCCGGCACACATAGATGGCCACGCGCGCGTTCTGCTCCAGATTGGCCCTCGATCCCGGGCTCATGATGTCCGCAAACGCCAGATGGTCGTCGTCGAGCACCATGATCGAGCCCTTCGGGCTCACGTTGGGCTCGCCATCGCTCGAGGCGGTGGCGACGTAGCAAAGGCCCACCTCTGCGATCAGGCTCCTGTGTGCGTCTTCGATGATTCCCATTGTGGATCTCCTCGGATTGCCGTGGTTGCGTGGGAGGCAGCTCGCGAGCTGTCATTGATTCAAGCTGCGTGAGTCGAGCGTTTCCGTTACGCGCAGGTCGCTTACGTGCGTGGCTCAGCCAAGGGTGACTCAGCCGACAAGGGCAGAGCCCCTCGCGTCGGTCCCGCGCTGAGAGGGGCTGCGAGACACTAGATCGATCTCGCCCCCTGCGCCGCGAGGGCTCGCTGCTCGCGACTTCATTCCGGCGGTCGATCGCAGTGAAGGATGCGATGCGCCGCTACGCCATCCCCGCTCCCGTGCGGGCGAGTGAGGCTGTCCGCCCCGAGCGCCGAATGGAATGGCATGTCGTCGAGTTGGCTGATCGCGGCGCGCTGATGACCGCGCCCATGCATCCACATCAGGTCTCGAAATGCGGCTCGTGCTCGCCGGGCGCTCGGCGCCAGTGCATCCCGGACGAGACCGAGATCAGAGCGCCGACCCGCCCGCGCAGCGGCGCGAAGGAGCAGTGGAATCCCGCGGGGGGACTCCTGTAGTCAGAGCCCGTGGCGAAAGTACTCGCGATCTCTTCAGATTCGCCACTCTTTGACCGGTCGCTCGAGCCGCTCACTGCAGCAAGGCGACGATCCTCTACCACTTCGGCACTCGAGATGGCCTGCTGATGGCGTTGATCGCGGAGCGGACGAACTTCTTCCTCGCGACGATCGACTCCGCCTTCTCGAGCTACGAGCCCGGCGACGGAGGCATCGAGAGTGCGATCCGCGCGGCGATGACCGCGCTCTTCCACGAGGAGAGCCTGCTATTGCTCGCGGCCGAACGCGAGCTTGGGGGGCTCGGCCAGCGCGATCCGGTGGTAGCGGCCGAGCTGATCCGCGGAGTCGCACGCCTGGTCGAGGCGATCGCGCAGTTCGGATTGTCGATCGAGCTGGGACCCGACCTCGCCGAACTTCGGGCTCGCGCCGGCAGCATGATCGCCGCCACGTTCGGTCAGGTCGAGATCTGGATCTGTTCTGGCGGCGGCGACCCCCTGCCGCATCGCGAGGCGGCCATCCGAAGAGGAGGCCTGCGATGAGTGCGGGCGGGGCTCTGCGGCTGCGCCTCTAGCGCTTCTTGAAGCCGCGGATGCGCTCGAGGGCGTCCGGGGCGATTCCCGGCGTTTTCTCTCGTTCGTAGCGGAGACCCTCGCCGAGAGGCATTCCGTCGGTCTCCCTCAAGAGGCGCTTGTAGGCGCGATTGCTGAAGCTCGAGTTGGCGACGATCGAGCCCGCAAGCAACCGAACTTCCTCGTCGAGGCGCTCAGGGGCCACACAAAGATCGATCAGCCCGATGCTCAGCGCTTCCTCCGCTGACAGCGTTCGGCTCGTGAACATCATCCGCTTTGCGTTCGCCAACCCGACCCGCCGTGGCAGCCGCTGGGACATCCCCCACAGCGGGGTGAGGCCCCACGTTCCATGGGTATCGGCAAATCGCGCGCTCTGGTCGCCAATCAACAGATCGGCGGCAAGAGCAACTTCCAGCCCTCCGGTGAAGCAGTGACCGCGGATCTTGGCGACCACGGGTTGGGGCAGGTTGGCAAGGCGCTCGACGAGCTCCCCACGGACGTGAAGGCGCTCGGACTTCGTGGGCTTTCCGATGTCCGTGAGATCGTTGCCCGCCGAGAAGGAACGCCCGGCTCCGGCGATGACGACACAGTGCACGTCCTCGGCCACTTCCAAGGCTTCCACATGCTCCGCCAATCTCAAGAAGATCGCCGAATCCAGGGCGTTCAGCTTCTCGGGACGGTTGAGGGTGAGGAAGCTGATCCCGTCCACATCCTCTCGCAGTACTCGATCCGAGAGCTCTTGATCCTCCACAGCGCCTCCTTTCCGCCCGAAGCTATTCCGCCGGCGGCGGCAGCTTGAGCATGTCGATGCAGGCCGCTCCATCCACGGAGAAGATCTGTCCCGAGATGAAGCCGGCACCTTCACTCACGAGGAAGAGCACGGCGTTCGCAATATCGCTGCGGGTCCCGGGTCGACCCAGGGGATTGTTGCCCGAACGCATATCCACCGCAGCCTCGAAGCGCTCCCCGCCCTCGGTGCCGCTCGTCTCCCCGGGTGCGACCCCGTTCACGCGAATGCCGTAGCGCCCCCACTCCACCGCACAGCTTCGAGTCAGGGAGTCGACGCCCATCTTGGCCGCTGCGACATGGGCCTGCAGGCTGACCCCCATGCCGTCAAAGGGAGCGGTTATGTTGACGATGTTGCCACCGTGCTCCTTGAGCCAGGCCGTGAACGCCGCCTTCGAGACGTTGTAGGTTCCGAGCAGATCGATATCGACGATGGTTCGGAAGCCCTTGTAGGAGATGTTGTCCATGAAGGCCGGGAAGTTTCCCGCGGCGTTGTTGACGAGAACATCGAGGCGCCCGTAGTGCTGGATCAGCCCGGCGAGCGTACCTTCTACCTGTTCGGGATTTCGGATATCGCAGACGTCGAACCAGACCTCGAGCCCATCGTCGGCAAGCTCCTTTACGGCCGCTTCGAGGTTCTCTTGCTTGCGGCTCGCGATGGCGAGCTTCGCACCATGCTGCCCGAGAGTCCGAGCGATCTGCTTGCCAATGCCGGTCGCGCCCCCCGTCACGAAGGCTACCTGCCCGGCCAGGATGTCGGGTTTGAACACGCTCATCGAGGCTCCTTCACCGCTTCGCTCTGCCGCATGCGAATGACGCCATGTTCCCCTCACGCGTCAGAGTACATCCGCAGCAGACTCGCTTCGAGTTCGCTGAGATGCTGTTTGGAGAAATCAACCTCCGGAAAGAGTATCGCCTCGGCGGCAATGCCGGAAAGCACCATGAAGGCGAAGCGCTGTCCGGCGAGCAGCCTGGCCGCTGGAATACCGAGGTCTCCGAAAGCCCGGCGCCATGCGCGCGTCAGCGAATCGGCAACGTGCTGGCTCCAACGACTCTCGGCACTGCCGTCGCGCTGCTCGTCACGCGCCCGGTTGAGTTGGATCTCGACGAAGGCCCGGTAGCTGGGACCGCGCACCAGCTCCCGCGCCCTCCGGACAAATGCTTGTACACGAAAGGAAACGATGGGCTCGCCCTCCCTCAGCTCGGCCAGCTGCTCTTCGAGATCGTCGAGAGAGGCCTCCATCACCGCATCGAGGATGGCGCCCTTCTCGCGGAATTGGTGCTGAATCGCCCCCCACGTCACACCTGCTCGCTCGGCGATGGTGGCCATCGTGGCCCCGCGAAAGCCGAGCTCGGCGACGCACTCGGTCGCCGCTCGAATCACCTTTGCGCGTGTCTCGGCACTTCGATCTTCCTGTCGTCGACGCGGCTTGCGCCGACCGCGCGGCGCGGTCTTCGGCGGTTCGGCGCCTGGCCGGGTGTTGCGCGCGCTCATCAATCCTGGCCTCCCGGGAGTGCGACATTCGAGCGCTCGACTGCATCGACGAACTCTTTCAGGAGATCGCGAACGAGCTCTCTGCTGGATTGTGCGCTACGGATGGCGTTCCACCGCGTATCCCTAGCTCAGGTTCGAAACGACGTCGGACCAGAGGTCCGCGTCGGGCGCGAAAGGCGCAACCAGGCTCACTCGATCGGCGAAGTCGCCGCAACGCTCTCGGATCATCGAGGCGATCTTGTCGCGCTCGCCGACGATCGCGATGCGAGAAAGCAGATCGTCGTCGATACGCCCGGCCATCTCGAGCCACTTGCCCTGCTTCGACATGAGCTTCAGCTCCTCCTGCAGATCACCCCGACCAATGGAATCGAGCACCGGGCGATAGGCGGGCGTCGAGGCGTAGAAGGAGATCTGCGCGCGGGCCGCATTGCGCGCGGCCACCATCTCCTCTTCGTCGCGACCCGTGGCGATGATCAGCTGGCAGGAGATCTCGAAGTCAGCGCGCTCGCGCTCGCTCTTCTGCAGCCCGCGCTCAATCGAGGGGAGGGTCAGCTGCTCGATGAACTCGCGGGTCTGAAACGGATGCACGAGGAACCCATCCGCCACCTCGCCCACGACCTCCGTCATGCGCGGGCCCACTCCAGCACAGAAGATGCGCGGGGCGCCATATGGGCTGAGCTCGGGCGTAAAGACCGGGGTCATGAGCGTGTGGGTGTAGTGCTCGCCCCGAAAGTCGAGGGGTGTTCCGTTCTGCCAACAGTCCCAGATTGCACGGATGGCCAGCACCATCTCGCGCATGCGGCCCGCGGGCTTGCTCCACGGCATGCTGAAGCGACGCTCGATATGGGGCTTGATCTGCGAGCCGAGCCCCAGGATGAAGCGCCCTTTGCTGAGCAGCTGCATATCCCATCCGGTGTGGGCGAGCGTCATCGGGCTGCGGGCAAAGGCGATCGCGATGGCCGAGATCAATTCGAGGCGTTCGGTGTGCTCTGCCCCAAAGGCGAGCGGAAGGAAGGGATCGTGTCGGCCCTCGAAGCTGAAGCCGCCCTGGTACCCCGCCGCCTCGAGCCGATTGGCAGCCGGTCCGGCATCCATCGGGTCCTCCACGAGAATCGCGCCATCGACCTTCATCTACTTCTCCTTCGCATTCTTCTCGGGCAGGCGAGCTGTCATCCGATGCGCTGGAGGGTAATTTACATCATCCATATGATGCAAATGACGAGCGATCGAATCGTGCGGGCGCGTGGGTTCCACCGGCCTGATTCGCGCACGTCCGTGCGGATGTTCCGGTGCGCACTACGACCGAGGAGAAGTCGAGATGCCCGATGGCGTAATAATTGAAGCCGCGGATTGGCATCGTCGCGCGTGAGCTGCCTGCCCTTCGTGGGCCCATCGACGGTAGGCAGGGTGATCCGTGAATCGGCGCCAAGCGTGTCAGAGATCGGGCGAAGCTGGAGGGCGCTCATGATGCTTCAGCTGGCTGCATCGCGTCTCCCACCTCGGCCGCACATCCGTACCCCGGCAAGAAGGTGACGCCAGGACCCGGGTGACAGCTGGCTCCGCAGAGGAAGAGATTCTCGATCGGCGTTTGATGGGAGGATCCTGGCACGAGCGTCCGCCCACCGAGCATCTGCTCGGGGTGGATCATGCCGTGGGTGAAGTCGCCGCCGGTCGCGCCCTGCATCGCTGCGAAATGGTCGGACGAAAAGACCGCCGAATCGACGATCAGCTCTCGAAAGCCCGGATACACCGCTTCGATGCGATCGATGATGCGCTCGGCCATCTCGTCGCGGAGCTTGCCTCGCGCCTGCTTCGGTGCCTCGCACGGGAAGTAGAAGCCGTACGTCGTCCCGAGGTGGAATCCCTCGGGCGCGAGCGTTGGATCGACGACCGTGGGGATCTGAAGAGCCGCGGGTGGGTTGCGCGGCAGCTCGCCTCGCACACAAGCTTCGTAGCTCTTCTGAAGCTCGTCCGGATGGGTAAAGAGGCCCAGGTTGAAACGCGTTCCGGGATCGGCGTTCAGGTGCTCGAGCGGCGGGCCGAAGCGCGGAAGCGCGCTCAGCTTGAAGAGCAGGTGTACATAGGCACCGACCTGCTCGATGCCTCGGACGCGTTCGATCGTCTCCGACGAGAGATGCTCCTCGCCCACGAGCCGCAAGAGCGTGGCGGGCTTGTCGAGGTTCGAGACCACGACCCTGGCCCGGATCTCCTCGCCTCCCCGCATCTCGACACCCACGGCTCGCCCCTCATCGATCAGGATGCGGCTCACCGAAGCACCGAGCCGGACCTCGCCGCCCTTGTCCTCGAACGAGCGCTGCAGCGCCTCCGAGAGTGAACCCATCCCACCGCGCACGCGCTTCATGAGGCCACCCGCGTCATTGGGTGAGAGGGTATAGATGAGGCAGAACGCGCTCCCAGGCGTATGCGGCCCCTTGTAGGTGGATTGGACGGCCGCAAAGGCGAGCTGCGCGCGCAGCGGGCGATGGCGCTCCTTGTCGGGGAAGAAGCGATCGATCAGATCCATCGCGCTCCCGCGAAACGTCAGCTCGAGCTGCTCGCGCACCCGTGCGTTGGGGGCTTCGGCGATCAGCTCCTCGATGTCGCGGGGCTTCGTACACGCCTCGTAGCGGGCAATGACCCTGGCGGGATAACGCGAAAAGGCGACCAACCGAGCAAAGCCCAGGAGTGCCTTCGTGCCGAACTGTCGCCAGATGCCAAGCGCCATACGGAGCGGGTTGGCGTAGAAGACGAGCGGCGGATCGCCCGGCTCGGCGACACTGCACGACATGATGGGAAGGTCCAAGAGCTCGACCCCGTAGCGCTCGAGCTCCAGCTCCTCCGCCAGGCCGCGGGCGAGCGGAAAGAGCAGCGAAGCCCCGACGTCGTTGCGGCAGCCGGAGAGGATCTCGCGCGTGCCCGCCATTCCACCCACGTAGCGGTTCTTCTCGAGGACCAGCACCCGCATCCCGCGCTTGGCGAGCAGGGCTCCTGTGGCGAGGCCGTTATGGCCTGCCCCGACAATGATCACATCGAAGTTCTGCATGGTTGCTCCCAGTCCGGACACTCATGAAGGTCCGGATGCGACGGCGCATCAAGTGCTGCAAATATCCGCCAGATTGACGACCTTCGCGGTTGGCGTCTCCACGGCGCCTTCCACGAGGAAGAAGCGCCAGAATATCAAGCCGAATGCATTGCCTTCGGTATCCAACCAGTTGGGGAGCCCGGGATCTTCGTGGGCGACGATCATGGTGAATCGGCCATCCGCATCCGCCTCCGTCTGAGTCCGATTCAACGACACGCTGCGATAGGGATAGTCGAAGGTCTGCTGAAAGCGATTCCACAGGCAGACGTTCGCGAAGCGGCAATCCGGCCAGCGCCCGGTCATCACCAGGGCCTCTTCGGGGCCGAGCAGGAAGGGCGCCATCGAATAGTGCGCGTCAGCGGCTGCCAGGCCGAAGTTGCCTGGGGTCTGCGGCTCGGGGAAGGTGTTGGGCGTGACGGCCATGAAGGCGGGCATCTCGTCACTGGTCAGCTGAGGCATATCCAGTGTACGGGAGCGAACCATGTTGCACACCCGCCGAATTCCAGCGCTCACACTATCGTCGCTTGGGGGAGCGGGCGTTGGGGCCTTGCTGATGCACGCGATATTCATGACCGGCTCGCGCGCCGGATCCATCGCCGCGGGAGTGGCGAGCTCGAAGTAGTGGCGGGTCGTCACCCGTGAAGCATTCTCGGGCAGGGGCAGCCAGTTGCGCTTTCGCGGCTCGCCACCGAGATGGACGGTGAAGTTCCCATCCGCATCGACATCGATCTCAGTGTCATTGATGACCCCGCCGGTGGTCTTCGCGAGGTGCCCCTCCTGGGCGCCCTCCTCGATCGACATCGAAAAGTAGACGGCCTGGTTCATCTTGCCGCGGACCACGTAGGTGTAGCGGGCGTCGAGCGGAGCATCAAAGTAGATCGCATCGCTGTTGTCACCGGTGAGCTTGCGGCTCGGGGTGACAATGCGCCGAAAGCTCGGCGTGCGCGCATCCTGCTCGAAGTACCCGACGAGGCCGGCTTCCAGGATGTGCATCAGAGCACGATGAGAGCCGGCGACGTCTTCGGCCGTGTTGAGATTCCGCTCTTCGCTGCACCAGTGCTCGTCGATCTCCTGCAGCAGCGCGATCAGCTCCCGCATGGCCGCGCGGCTCTGCGACTGGATCGCCATATGCCTTCCTCCTCTCTGATTCGCTTTCTGCAGATATCGGATACCTACTTGCAAAGCCCGCCCTGGAGAATCCACGGTTCACAGTCGTAGATGAGTCGGCCCGCCTCGCCGTGCATCCAGTCCAGGGGCCGCAATGCATTGGAGGGGGGCATTCCCGGGGCGGGCTCATCCTGCAGCTCTTCCAGTGGAATCGGATAGCCGGCCCAATCCTTTGGGGCCCGCCAGCCAGGTGGCGGTACCAACTCCGCACGCGTGCCCGCCACTGGGTAGAGGGTCCGCCACTGGTGAATTGCAGCGGCCATTCGCGCCACGACGTCCGGGTGGTCCGCGGCCAGGTTGTTGTACTCGTTCGGGTCATCGGAAATCCGGAATAGATAGTTGCTGACATCGGCCGAGAGCAGCCCCTGACGTATCTCCTGAACGAGCTTCCATTCGTCATTGAATCCCGTCAGGCTGAAGAGACCGCGGATCGGCGTTTCCGAGGCGAAGAAGAGATAGTCCTCGCGCGCGATGCGCTTCCCGCTCGAAATGGCGGGCCATAGGCTGCGGCCGTCGAGTTTTCGCGTGCTGCGGACCTCGACGCCCGAGGCCTCCGCCAACGTGGGGAAGAGATCCATCACCGACATGATGCTCTCGAGCTTCTGGCCGGCCGGGATCTTGCCGGGCCAGCGCATCGTCGCCACGACGCGTATACCCCCTTCGAAGGTATCTCCCTTGCCACCGCGCAGCGGCACATTGTCGGCGCCGCCCATCGCGTAGGCTGCGCCGCCGTTGTCACTGAAGAAGAGCACGATCGTATCGTCGGCAATGCCCTGCTCGTCGAGCGTCGCCAGCACACGGCCGATGGCCTGATCCATGGCGTCCACGACCGCCGCGTACATCGGACGCGCGCCCGGAATGAACATCAGCTTGGCCATCCTTCGAGTCTGATCGGTGTAGTGGCTACGTGAGGGTTTGCGATCGTCTTCGAGGTCGGCGTATTTGGCCTTCAGGTCGTCGGGCGCGTCGAGGGGCGTGTGGGGTGCAATGAAGGGCATGTACAGGAAGAAGGGGCGCTCCTTGTCGCGCTCGCGGATATAGCGAGACGCTTCATCGGCCAACAAGAACGTCTCGTAGCCCTGGTCGTCGATGGAGACGCCATTGCGCTGGAAGTCCTTGCCGCCCTGGTTCGAGAACGGCGGGAAATAGCCGACCTCGGTGTGAAGGTGACCATAGAAGTGTTCGAAGCCGCGCTGGTTCGGGTGGTAGGTCTGCTGCGCGTGTCCGAGGTGCCACTTTCCGACCATCGCAGTCTGGTAGCCCGCGGCCTTGAAGCTCTCGGGCATGAAGTGCTCATCGGGATGGATCCCGATGGTGTGCCACGGGAGGATGACCCCGTAGGCGACACCCAGGCGCATGGGGTCG
>JAFDDH010000419.1 GCA_019310975.1 Deltaproteobacteria bacterium
TCCTTGTGACCGAGGAGGGCCTGGACGGTTCGGATGTCGGATCCGTCCTCGAGCAGATGCGTGGCGAATGAGTGGCGGAATGTGTGGGGAGAGACGCGCTTCTTCAGCTGTGCGTGGTTGGCGGCGCGGCGAATGGCACGCTGGGGACCCGTCTCCGTCACATGATGGCGACGGATGATCCCTGAGCGGGGGTCACGGGAGAGCTGCGCGGCCGGGAATACCCAATGCCAGCCCCACTCGACGCCGGCATTCGGGTATTTTCGCCCGAGCGCATGGGGAAGTGCGACTCCGGGCTCACCGCTTCGATGATCCCGCTCGAACATTGCTCGGACACGGGCAAGGTGCTGCGCGATCGGCTCCCCGAGCGCCCTCGGAAGCAGAGTCGCGCGATCGCTATTTCCCTTTCCTTCCCTCACGATGAGCTGGTGGCGGGGGAAGTCGAGATCCTTGACTCGAAGTGTCAGACATTCGAGCAGGCGCAGCCCCGATCCGTAGAGGAGCCCGCCAATCAGGGCGTACTCCCCACTCAGAGGAGAGAACGGCGCGCACCTCTTCACGGCTCATCACGACTGGCAGACGCCTCGGCGCTCCCCATCTCGTCTGGATGGCGAAGAGCGTGGAAGTGGATGTACCGCCGGATCCAGCCGATGTAGGCCTGCTCGGTTCGCAGGGCGTAGTGGCGAACTCGCAGCGCGGCCCGGACGCGGTCGAGCAGCTTCGGTGGATGACCGGCGCCGCGCTGGCCGACCAGCAGGCGACTTCCCTCTCTTGAGCCTTCATCTTGTTCGAAGAACCTGGAGACCGCATTCGCCGACAGGGATGACCTGCTGGCATGGCTCGGAGTGAATGCGGGCAGTCTATGATCTGGCCGAGGACGTACGGCGTGATCGCGGGGTCGCGAAGATCGCCGAACTGGTCAGAAATGCGCGGGACCCCAGCCGGGCTCCGAGCGATTCGGACGTGAGAAGAAAATGAGCGACACTGGAAGCCGAAAAGAGGCCTTGTGCGCATCGCCACCTGGAACGTAAATGGCCTGAGGGCCCGGCTCGACTTCCTCTGCCTCTGGCTGCAGAGCCGAAGGCCGGACGTGGTGGGTCTGCAGGAGCTGAAGATGCAGGACGACCAGCTCCCCCACGAGGCCCTGGCGGCGGTGGGCTACCGCGCATTCTCACATGGCCAGAAGAGCTGGAACGGCGTCGCCATCCTGGCTCGCGACCCCGACGCGGGCGGCCCCAGCGTCGAGGTGCTGCGGCGAGGGCTGCCGGGCCAGGAGGATTTCGGAGCGCGGCTGATGACTGCGGAGATCACGAGCGATGCGGACTCGCTGCGCTTCACGACCGCCTATTGCCCCAACGGCAAGCACCTCGAGCACGCCGACTATGCGCGCAAGCTCGCCTGGTTCGACACGCTGGCCGAGCACGTCGCCGAGACCGAATCGCCCGACGAGCCGATGGTGCTCTGCGGTGACATCAATATCTGCAGAGAGCCGCTGGATAGCTGGAACGAGGAGAACATGGCCGGCGCGATCTTCCACACCGACGCCGAGCGCGAGCGGCTGGCGCGGCTGATCGATTGGGGGCTCGTCGATGTCTTCCGCGATCGGCACCCGGACACGCAGGCCTTCTCGTGGTGGGACTATCGGGGCGGCGCCTTCCATCGCAAGCAGGGCCTGCGCATCGATCTGCTGCTGGCGACCCGCAGGGTCGCCGAGCGCGTCAGCAGCATCGAGATCGATCGCGAGTTTCGCAAGAAGCAGGAGGGCCTCACGGCCTCCGACCATGCGCCGGTGTGGATGGACCTGGACTGATCCACCGCCGGGCTAGTGGCCGCTGGAGTCAGATTCCTTCGAACGAGATCCCGAAGCGGCCTCCGTAGATACGCGGTGTCTGGAATCCGAAGCGCGACCCCAGACCGCCATTGAGCTGGGAGCCGACGACCACGCGCTGGTAGACACTATTGTCCTCGATGTTCTCGACAAACACCTCGCCAAAGAAGTAGCCGCTCTCGCTGCGCCACTGCAGGCGAATGTCGGTTCGGGTGAACCAGGGCTGGTTGTCGATCCCTTGCGGATTCGCGAACCCAGCTTCCACTCCGTAGCAGGGACCACAGTTGAAGGGGCGGAGGAAGTACTGGTCGGTGAAGGTGAACTTGAGAATGGGCGTGATGGTGCCGTACTTCTCGAGATCGAACTTGTAGTTCGTCAGCAGCGTGATCTTCCAGCTCGGGGTGTCCTCCGGTCGGTTGCCCGACAGATCGATCTGACCATCGATCGGATTGGTGGGCGGCGGACAACCCGGATCCGACTGGTCTCGGGGCTGCGCTGCATCGTTGCTGCAGAACTTTCCGAACTCCGCATGGAGGTAGCTCACGCTGAAGTTGACGTACAGCTCGCCGATTGGCTTCGCAATGGTCTCCAGCTCCAGTCCCCAGATGTCGGCCTGCGCCGCGTTCTCGGTGACGACCTCCAAGCCCTGGATCAGCGGCACTTGGAGGTCGGAGTAGTCGTAGTAGAATCCCGTGAGGTTGAGATGAAGTCTGTTGTCGAAGAATCGATTCTTCGTCGCGGCCTCGATCGAGAGGATCACCTCGGGCTCCACCATATTGATCGTGCCGTCGGCACGAAGCTCGATGT
>JAFDDH010000420.1 GCA_019310975.1 Deltaproteobacteria bacterium
CGCCGTGGGGATCAATCCGCGGGAGAAGTACAAGATCCACAATCTCGTGCTTGCAGCGCCGGATCTGGATCTGCAGGTCGCGGCGCAGCGCATCTTGGGCGACAGGCTCTCGCTGAGCGTCGATCGCTTTACCATCTACTCCTCTCCCGAGGACAAGGCCATCGGCGTAGCCAGCAGGCTCTTTGCGAGCCCGCGCGGTCGACTTGGCACGTTCGGCCAGGATCAGCTGACCGGTGCGACCCAGGCTCAGGTGGAATACAGCACGGGGAATGTCGCCTTCGTCAACTTCAAGGCTGCCGCCGATGCGCTGTTCAGTGGAGAAGGCTATGGCCACAGCTACTTCCGCGACGCCCCCACCGTGGCCTCGGATGTGGTGTTGATGCTGCGCGACGATCTCGATCCGGGCACACCCGGACGGCCCCTGAAGCCTATCGGCCCCCACTTCTGGGAGGTGCCGCCGGGTTATCCCGAGCTGAAGCCCGCGCAGTAGTTCATGGCCGGAACTGGCGAACCGGACGCCGAAGGGGCCTACCCCGCGCGGACGATGATGAATCTGATCTTGCACACCTAATAGAGGAGTCTGCGCATCATGCCTTCTGCCGAAGATCGAGCCTTCCTTAGGCGGGCTCTCGAATCGAGCATCCGCATCGGTCTAGTCCTCGTCCTCGTCGTCTGGTGCTTTCTGATTGCGCGCCCGTTCCTCTCACCGATCGTCTGGGGAATCATCCTCGCGATCGCAATCCAGCCCATCTACGCTGCGCTCTGCCGCGTGATGGGAGGGCACAGGCCCCTCGCTGCGGCGATTCTCGTGGTTGGAGCCCTGCTGGTGCTGATCGTCCCTTCCGTCCTGCTCACGGCCAACCTGGTGGAGTCGACGACTCAGCTGGCGGAGAAGATGAAGGCGGGGACGCTCGAGATTCCGTTGCCGCCCGCCAGCGTCGCCGATTGGCCGATTGTGGGCGACCGGTTCCACACCTACTGGGCGGAGGCATCGCGGAATCTCGACGCGACACTCGATTCTCTCCACCCGCAGTTGATGGCCGTGGGCCACTGGGTGCTGGAAACGGGCGCCTCCGGTGGGTTGGGGCTCGTAGTCTTCGCGCTCTCGATCGTTCTCGCGGGCGTGCTGCTCGCCTCCGGCGAGTCCGCCGCCGACACGGCCCGCAGGGTTGCCGAGCGCCTGGTACCCGAGCGAGGTGCGGAGCTGATAGCGCTGGCCCGCGACACCGTCCAGAGCGTGACCCGTGGCATTCTGGGTACCGCGTTGATCCAGTCGTTCCTGGCGGGCCTCGGCATGCTCGCCGCGGGCGTGCCGGCGTTCGGCTTGTGGACCTTGCTGGTCCTGCTCCTGGGAGTGGTGCAGCTTCCGACCCTGCTGGTACTGGTGCCGATCATCGTCTGGGTCTTCGCCTCCAGCTCGACGGGGGTGGCGATCCTTTTCGCTATCTGGACAACGACCGTCGGGCTCAGCGACAACGTGCTGAAGCCGCTGCTGCTCGGACGCGGCAGCGACGTGCCCACGGTCGTGATCTTCATCGGCGCGATCGGTGGATTCATGCGCGCAGGCATCATCGGCCTCTTCGTAGGCTCCGTTGTCCTGGCCGTCGGCCACAGCCTCTTCAAGTGGTGGCTCGAGAATGCTTCCGAATCGCCGCCGAGCTAGCGGACATGGCGGTCCGGTGACCGTGATGCGACGTCTGCTGCAATGGATTGGTCTGGCAGCGCTCTGGCTGTTCCTCCTCGCCACCATCGCCTGGAGTAGCGCCGCGCTGTGGTTCGACGGACCGTCCCCGCGAGCGGTCGCGGGGGCGCTCGTGGTGGCCTTTGTCCTCGTCGCACTCGCACTTCTCGTCGCCCTTCGCCCGTGGTGGCGCGGACTCGTTGGCTACGGTTTTCTGTTCGCGGTCGTCATGGGGTGGTGGTTTTCGCTTGCTCCCAGCAACGACAGCGACTGGCAACGCGACGTCGAACATCCTCCGACCGCGTCCATCGAAGGCGACCGGCTCACCATCCACAACCTCCGGAACTTTGACTATCGCTCCGCAGACGACTACACGCCGCGCTGGGAGACGCGCACCTACGATCTCTCCCAGCTCGTCGGGATGGATCTCTACTTCTTCTACTGGGGCTCCCCATGGATGGCGCATACGATCGTGAGCTGGGAATTTGAAGACGCTCCCCCGCTTGCGATCTCGATCGAGACCCGCAAAGAGGTCGGCGAGCAGTACTCGGCCTTGCGGGGATTCTTCCGGCAGTTCGAGCTGTATTACGTCGTGGCAGACGAGCGCGACGTTGTTCGTCTCCGGACGAACCTCCGCGGCGACGAGGGCTATCTCTATCGGATCAACTGGTCCCCCAGCGACTCGCGCGCGCTCCTGCTGGCGTACCTCGAGGAGGCGAATCGAATTGCCCGTTCGCCCGTCTGGTACAACGCTTTCCATCACAACTGCACCACCACGATCCGGTTCCACGCCCGCCAGATCGGCATGGCGCGTGCGTTGAACTGGCGAGTCCTCGTGAACGGCAAGGGCCCGGAGCTGCTCTACATGCGCGGAGTGGTGAACACGACGCTGCCGTTCCCGGAACTGCGGTCGCGGAGCTACATCAACGAGAGCGGCCGAATGGCCG
>JAFDDH010000181.1 GCA_019310975.1 Deltaproteobacteria bacterium
ACTCGGCGTACGCCCAGATCCCCTGCCCCTGCTCCCGCAGTCATGAGCCCGGTCGACCTGGCCTAGAATCGCACCAGCCGCTGGGTGCGCGTAGGCGCACCCAGCCCTGGGAGGAGCGCACGATGTCGCGCACAACGTCGACAGGCCATGCGAACGAGCTCTGGACAGCTGAGCAGATGCCCGACCTATCGGGCAAGACCGCGGTCGTGACGGGCGCGAATAGCGGCATCGGACTCGAGACCGCGCGGCAGCTGGCGCGCAAGGGCGCGCGAGTGGTCTTTGCCTGCCGATCCCCCGAGAAGGCAGAGATCGCCATCGCATCCGTAGGCGTGGACGCGCCGGGTGCGGCGCTCGATCTCCTGCCCCTCGATCTGGCCAGCCTGGAAAGCATCGAGGCGTTCGCGAAGCGCTGCACCGAGGCCCATCCCAGCATCGACATCCTGTGCAACAACGCCGGCGTGATGGCGCTGCCGATGCGACGCACGACCGACGGCTTCGAGATGCAGCTCGGGACCAACCACCTCGGACACTTCGCGCTGACCGGCCGCCTGCTGCCCAGCTTGATCGACACGCCCGGTGCGCGCATCGTCACACTCAGCAGTACGGCCCATAAGATGGGCAGGATGAGCTTCGACGATCTGCACTGGACCCGCGGCTACTCGAAGTGGCGTGCCTACTGTCAGAGCAAGCTTGCCAACCTGCTCTTCGCATACGAGCTGCAGAGGCGGCTGGAGGCCAGTCAGAAGCCGATCCTCTCTGTCGCGTGTCACCCCGGCTACGCCGCCACCAACCTCCAGCTTGCCGGACCGCAGATGGAGGGCTCATCGTTCGTTCAGGGCGTGATGACATGGGCGAATCGCGTCATCGCCCAGGATGCCTCCGGCGGTGCGCTCCCGACCCTCTATGCGGCGACGTCGAAGCAGGTCGTCGGCGCGGGCTACTACGGTCCTTCGAAATTCGCCGAGATGTCGGGACCCCCGAAGCGGGTGGAGTCGGCGAAACGCTCACACGATCGCGAAGCGGCGACCGAGCTGTGGCGACGCTCGGAGGAGCTGACCCGCGTGCGATTCGAAGGTCTCGCCGCGGCGTAGGGGCCGGTCGGCCCGGTGTCCGGGAATCGTCGCCGCGCCGCGCAACGAAGAGCCCTCCGGGCTAGCGCTCGGTGACGATCTGCTTGAGCCGCAGGCTCACGAGATCCGACACCTTGTCGATCAAGCGCGGATTGGCGTCCTTGCGGGTGAAGACCATGGCGCTGGTGCAGAGTGTCTGAAAGTCGTCCTTCACGATTCCACCAGCCAGCTTGATCTTGCGCGTCTCGTAGATCCGCGTGCCATCGGCCAGGGGTGCGAGCAGCATCCGGTCGGTGATCGACATGATGGCCAGCGCGTCGTTGCCACGCGCCGCTCGCAGCATCTTGTGGCCTTCGTTTCCAGGGTCGGTGATCCAACCCACGGCATCGAAGACTCCCACAGCGAGCTGGTTGATGGCCAGCGTATCCGCCGTCTCGTCGACTTCGGCCCGCTTTAGCGAGGGATCGAGGGTGACGAGATAGCTCCACGTCCCGGCCATCCCGCTCTCGGGATCGCCGACGGCGATCTTTCTCGGCCGCCCCGCCGGGTCGTTTACTCTCCCCTCTCCATCCTCGCCCTCCTCGCCGGCCAGCTGCGCGAGGTTCGTGACGGGTCCGTCCTTGCGGTAGGCGATGAAGAGGCACTCGTCGGCGAGGCGCCCGAGCAGCATCAGCTCGCCGTAGCGGTGCGGGTCGCCCGCCATGCGCTCGGCGAAGATATCCGCCTGCGCGAAGGCGAGATCGGCTCTGCCGTCGGCCAGCATGTCCAGGTTCCGGCCCGAGCCCGGGCTCTCGACATAGATGAACTTGAAGCCGCGCATCTCGCGCTCGAAATTGCGTGCGTAGACGTTGCGGTAGGTGCCGCCCGGCAGTCCGCTCGCCACCAGAACGGTGATGTTCTCGGCCCGCGCCGGGGGTGCGGCCGACGCGGCATGAAGCAGGAGTGCAAGTGCTACGCAGCTGGCGGCGGAGATGCTTTTCGTCATGGACGCGATGGTATCGTAGGGGGATGCGGGTGACCGGTCTCGTTCTCGCGGCGATGCTCCTCGCCGGCCTCACCCAGGCGGCGGATCGTGGGCCGTCGGATCCCGTGCAGGTCCACTACCCGCGCGGCGGCTGCGAGACCGGCGTGCTCGAGATCGAGGTCTTCAGCCGATCGCTGAAGCGCTGGCAGCCACATCCGGCGCACTGGCGGATCCTGGCGGATACGTGTCAGCAGGAGGATGCGGGTGAGCTGCTGAACGAGCTGCGGGTTCGCTGTATCGATCTCGCCAACCCCGGCCGCGCCTCGCCGTGGCGAATCGGTGTGCAGGTCTACCAGCCCGCCGAGGCGCCGGGCTGCGTTGCGCTCCAGAGCGATGCGCCGGCGCTCGCCGATCCGCGCATCGTGCTCTCCCTACCGATTGCGGGCGAGGCCGTGCGCAATCTCTCGAAGACGGCGGCGCTCGTCGGGCGCGTGGTGTTGGATTACGACATCGGCGTGCTCATCGACACGCGCCTCGTCGGGGAGCAGAGGCGGTCCGTCGCGCATGCGCTCGAAACCTGGATCGGCTCTGTGGCGCCTCTGCTCGGTTCGGTTCGGGTCGGTCTGATTGCGTTCGGAGGGCCCGGCGCGACCGAGATCGGCCAGCGGGCGAGCGCATCACCGAAGCTCGAGATGAGCTCGCACGCAGGGATTCTCTACCAGCGTCTGGTGGCCATCTGGAGCGCGCCCCGCGTCGCCGGCTTGACGGCTGCCCTCGAGCCGATCCTGGATGCCTACTTCGATGCCAACGACGACGCCCGCAACGATGCCCGCGTCGGTGCCAACGACGACGCCCGGACGGCGACGCGCTCGCTGAGCCTCGTGGTGATCGTCGGCGGCGAGGCGGCGTTTCCCTTTGGTCGGGGGCCCGGCGCCGATCCGCACCACCGTGGGGCTCTCTTGAGGGCGGTCGAGCGGGCGCTCGAGCTCGGCGTGTCGCTCCGGATCTTCGTGCTCGGCGACGACGAGCCGGGGCTCGCCGAGCTGGTCGATCGCGTGCGCGAGAGCTTCGTGCGGCATTCGGCCGCGGGCGGGCTCGAGGTGCTGGGCCACGCCCGGCTTCTGGGCCCGGCGCTCGCAGGCGAGATGCCGATCGGGCTGCGCGACGTCCGTGTCGTGAACCTGGCGAACGGTGTGCTCGCCGAAGGGCTGCACTTCGCTCGCTCCGGCCTCTTCGAGGGCCAGGTCGCGCTCGAGACCGGCCGCAACCAGCTGCGCGTACGCGCCGTGCTCTCGGACGGCCGGCAGCTCGTTGCGGACTTCGATCGCAGCTTCGACGCCTCGCTGCTGCGCGATCATCTGCGCGCCCAGGAGGCCGAGCGCATCCGGCAGCTTCGCGCTCGTGAGGGCCTCATCGAGATTGAAGTAGAAGAGCCCTGACGCGAGCGGCGGGAGGGCCCGGCCTTCCCGCCGCCGCGAATCGGCTGCTTCCGGCTCCTGCTTTGCTAGAGCGCGGCGAGGATCGACTCGGCGCTGCTCACGTCGAACTTCATCGGCTCCTCGACGGCGACCTTCGTCACCACGCCGTCCTCGGCGATCAGGGCGAAGCGCTGTGCGCGGATCCCGAAGCCGATCCCCGAGCCGTCGAAGTCGAGGCCCAGCGCCTTGGCGAGATCGCCGTTGCCGTCGGCGATCAGCGTCACCTTGTCGCCGATACCGCGATCCTTCCCCCAGGCGTCCATCACGAAGGCATCGTTGACCGAGACGCAGAGGATGTCGTCCACGCCCTTGGCGCGAATCTCGTCCGCCTTCTCGATATAGCCGGGCAGGTGCTGCTCGGAGCAGGTCGGTGTGAACGCCCCGGGCACCGCGAAGAGCACCACCTTCTTGCCGCCGAAGAGCTCTGCGGTGGTGACGTCCTGCATATTCGTCCTCTTGAGCTTCACGTCGGGGATCTTCTCCCCCGCTTGAATCGCCATTATTTCTCCTCTCGGTCCTCTGGATTTCCGTGGTCGCGCCATGCAGGAGGAGACTAACCCAGCCGCCGCGATGCGGCGGTCCCGGGCGCCCCGGGCCGCTATCATGCGCCTCCCCCATCCCGGGTGGACGGAGGCTCCGATGGATCTGCTGGCCGGTCTGCGCGTGGTCGACATGGCGGACGAGAAGGGCGAGCTCTGCGGCCGGCTGCTGGCAGATCTGGGCGCCGAGGTGATCCGCGTCGAGCCACCGTCGGGCGCTCTCGCGCGCGGGCTGCCCCCCTTTGCACCGGACGGTCGGACCAGTCTCTACTTTGCAGTCCGCAACGCGGGCAAGCGCGGTGTGGTGATCGACATCGAGTCGCCCGCCGGCCGCGACCGCCTGCACGGGCTGCTCGACCAGGCGGACGTGCTGGTGGAATCGAGCCAGCCCGGGACGTGGGCACGCCTCGGGCTCACCGCCGGCGAGCTGCAGGCGCGCCACCCCGAGCTCGTGGTCACGTCGATTACCGACTTCGGTCAGGACGGTCCCTACGCGGAGTATCAGGGCACCGACATGGTGGGTGTCGCGATGGGCGGCATGATGCACCGCGCCGGCATCATCGAGAAGCCCCCGCTGGTGATTCCCGGCAGTCTCGCGTACGACCTGGGTGGTGTCTCCGGTGCACTGGCGAGCCTGCTCGCGGTGTGGAAACGGCTGCACACGGGCAGCGGCCAACACCTCGACGTTTCGGTCATGGACAGTGTCGCCAACATCTCTGATTGGTCGCTGCCCAACTACTCGCTCAACCCCGGCCTCGGTCATCGCGCCGGCGCCGGCATCTACACCCTCTACCGCTGTGCGGACGGCTTCATGCGCATGATCGTGCTGGTGCCCAAGCACTGGCGGGCGCTGAAGCATTGGGTCGGCAATCCGGAGGAGCTGGCCGATCCCGCCTACGACCAATTCATCAATCGGCTGATCAATATGGACAAGATCGTGCCGGTGCTCGAGGGCTTCTTTCGCGACAAGAAGAAGGTCGAAGTCTCATTGGAAGCGCAGCGCCGCGGCATTCCTTCGACACCCCTTCTGCGGCCCGGCGAGGTGCTGGAGAATGAGCACACCCTCGCCCGCGGCACCTTCTGCAAGCTGCCCGTCGGCGGCGGGTACGAGGCCCTGATGCCCTCGGGCTTCATCACCATCGACGGCGAGCGCGTCGGTCCCAGCCACGGGCCACCCGAGCCGGGCGAGCTCGGCGAAGCCGGCTTTGGCGAAGGCGACGCGCGGGCAGCGTTTGCAGCGCTGCTGGGGCGCCCTGCGGATCCGCCCGCGGACGGGCGTCCGCTGCGCGGAATTCGCGTGATCGACTGGGGGGTGGGGGCCGTCGGTGTCGAGGTCGGCCGGATCCTCGCCGACTACGGGGCCGAGGTGATCAAGCTCGAGTCGAGCGACGCGCCCGACTTCATCCGCGTGATCATGAGCAACTACATGAACCCCTCGTTCTGCTCGTCGAGTCGCGGCAAGCAGAGCTTCGGCGTGGACCTGACCAGCGACAAGGGCCTGGCGCTGGTTCGCGAGCTCCTCCGCGACGCCGACGTCTTCATCGAGAACAATGGCACCGGCACCGCCGACAAGCTCGGCCTGGGCGCGGACGCGCTGCGCGAGCTCAATCCGCGTATCATCAGCTTCTCGAGCCAGAGTGTCGGCAGCTACGGGCCGTGGAAGAATTGGATTGGATACGGGCCCAACACACATCCAGTGAGCGGGCTGCAGCACCTCTGGAACTACCCCGAGGATGAAGAGAAGCCGGCCGGATCGACGGCCGTGCATCCGGATCACTTCGTCGGTCGAATCGGCGTGATGGCTGTGCTGGCCGGCCTGATTGCCCGCGAACGCAGCGGTATCGGCTGCCACCTCGACTGCGCGCAGTTCGAGTCCGCGATTGCGCTGCTCGGTGACCTCTTTGCAAAGGAGAGCCTCGAGCCCGGCAGCGTCCATCCCCAGGGCAACGCGAGCCCACGCGGGGCGCCGTGGGGCTGCTACGAGTGCCAGGGTGATGACGAGTGGTGCGTGATCAATGTGCGCTCGGATGCCGAGTGGCAGCGACTCAGGAAGGCGATCGGCGATCCCGACTGGGCCGCCGATCCCGCCTTCGACGGCGCGGAGGGACGCATCGCCCAGTGCGAACAGCTCGATGCCGCGCTGCAGGAGTGGACGCGCGACCGCGATCCACGCGCCGCGATGGAGATCCTGCAGGCCGTGGGCGTTCCGTGCGGCATCGTCGCCCATCCCGCCCATCATATGGGCGACCCGCAGATGGCCCACCGCGGCTACCCGAAGCTGGTGGATCAGCAGGAGCTGGCCGCGATCCTCCTGGAGGGCCCCGGATTCCTCGGCAGCGATCTGCCCGAGGTGCTCACCGAGCAGGCCCCGATGCTGGGCGAGCACACGCGTGAAATCGCGAGCCGGCTGCTCGGGTTGTCCGCCGAGGCGATCCAGGAGCTCGTCGACGAGGGTGTGCTCGAGGATCCGCCCACCGAGTTCAAGGTGCTCTGAGTCGCACTGCTTTGGAGCCCGCCGAAGAGAAGCGCCCGGTGCGCCGCGGCCTGCCTGCCGTCGAGGCGTTCCGCGTCCCCTGGTATGGCGCGGTCTGGAGCTCGAACCTGCTCCAGGTCTTTGCCGGCCAGGTGCATTTCTTCACGCTCCAGTGGCTGGTCACCGACCTGACCGAGTCGCGCACCCTGCTCGGACTCGTGATTGCCATTGCGGGCATCACCGTGGCCGTCACGTCGCCGATCGGGGGTGTGGCGACGGATCGATTCGCGCGCCGCAATCTGCTCATCCTGGGTCGTGTGGGCATGATCGCAGTGGTCTCGGTGCTGGCGCTGCTCGTGTACGCGGATCTCATCTTGCTCTGGCACATCATGCTCTCGGCCGTCTTCATGGGGCTGCTCGCCGCCATCAGCCAGCCGGCGACCCAGAGCTACGTCTTCGACGTCGTCGGCCCCGAGCGCACTCAGACCGCTGTTGCGCTCAACTCCGCTGGCATGGGGATCGGGCAGATGACCGGGCCGGCGCTGGCCGGGATCCTGATCGCGGCCGGCGGCATCGTGGGCTCTTGGCTCTGTGCGCTGCTCGCGCTCTCTGTGGCGGTCGTATTGCTGCTTCCGATTCCGATTCTTGGCCGCTCCGAGGGCGAGCACCGCGCACCGCTGCGCGAGCTGCGCGAGGGCTTCGATTTCGTGATCCACAACCGGCCCGTCCTGATGGCGATGTTGGCCTGCGCGATGGCTTTCTTCAACGGAGCGCTCTTTGCCATGCGTCCGGTCTTCGCGCGCCACGTGCTCGAGGTCGGCAGCCAGGGCATGGGCGGGCTGGCGGCGGCGGCCGGGCTCGGCACCTTGCTGGGCGCGGTCGGGGCCACGCTGCTACCGCGCTTTCGCCGCCCGGGCATCTCCATCGTGGTCAGCATGCTCGGCTTCTCGACCTGTATCTTCCTCTACTCGTTCGCGTTCTCGTATGCGTACAACCTCTGCGTCGAGTTTGCTTCGGGACTCTTTGCTCAGCTCTGGCAGATCTCGGCCTTCTCCGGTCTGCAGATGGCGGTGCCCGCCGACCTGCGCGGCCGTGTGCTGGGCATACTCTTCATGCTGGCCCAGCTCGCCCAGGTGGGTGGCGTCTTCGTGGGCGGTCTGGCCGATCGTGTCGGTGATCAGCTCGCGATGGGGATCTTCGGCGCCATCCCGATGGTGATCCTGCTCTGTCTTCTACTCTTCGCGCGACGCTCGTTGTCGGCGCTCGGCAACGAGCCGGCCGCGCCCTAATCGCGCCCTTAGGGATGGCCCGAAAGGGATGGCCCGAACCAGCCGCTATGCTGGACATCGAGCCCATGGCCAGCCCGCGATTCGAAGCCCTACTCGCCGCCATCAAGGAGCCGCTCGTCGGGCCCGACGACCCGCTCG
>JAFDDH010000182.1 GCA_019310975.1 Deltaproteobacteria bacterium
TACATCATCACTTCGATCGTGGCCCAGATCGTCCTGGGCATTCTGGCCAGCACCATCGTCATGTGGTTCTCGCGTCAGCGCGAGTTTCGTGCGGATGGCGAGGGCGCTCGGCTCTCCGGGCGCCACAACATGATCTCGGCCCTCGTACCATTGTGGCGCGTGACGGATCCTCAATCACTCCCCGAGCAGATGGGGGCGTTGGGAATCTCCGGCGGCGGCAAGAAGTGGATGCGCCTCTTCATGACCCACCCTCCGCTGGAAGAGCGCCTCCAGCGCCTGCGCGAGGCCGTCTGAGAGCGGACCCGATCCCGGGCGCGACCCGCCTCAGGACGAGGGCCGTGGCGGTGGTGGATTGGCGAGCATGGCCTGCAGCGAACGGCCGAGACGACCCGACGTATCAGCGAGATCCACCTCTGCGAGCCCGATGCCCTGATGATCGGTGAGCAATGCGTGGCGAAATCCGAACCACTCGCCGACCGGCGGACGCTCCCAGTAGATCGTAGTATCCGTATTGATCATGGGTACCCGCCACGCATCGACGTCGACGATGCGTTGGCGCAGCAGCGAGCGGCCCGAGAGCCCGAAGGTCAGATCGGCCACGGCCGCGCAGCGCTGAAGCGGCGACATCGGCCTGCCCGGAAGCAGGTCCAGACCCGTCGTGATCCAGGCCGCCGCACCGTGCTCGTCATCCCCCATGCGGACTTCGAAGCTCCAGTGGAAGCCCGGAGGAATCGACTCACGATACGCCCGGGGCATGAACTCGACAGGCTTCGCACCTTCGAGGGGCAGTGGAGGCGAGGGCGTGTGCTCCCACGATCGCGGTAGGTCGTCGTTTGGCTTGAGGAGCACCACGGAGGCGCGGCTGATGAGTTCCCCGTCACCGGGTCGCACGAGCTCGGCCTCGACATTCGCGAGCCGCCGGCTCCGACGCAGGTAGCGCCAGCTCAGTGCGAGCGGCAGGAGCGGCACCGGGCGAAAGAGGTCCACGGTGAGTCGCACCACCTGCAGGCCCGCCTCCTCGGCGGCCTGCTCGGCCGCCATCGCGAACAGGGCATTGACCGGCCCGCCATGCTGATGCTTGGCCGACCACGGGCTACCCGCCGACTCGGTAGGCTGGAAGACATTGCCCTCGGATTCGTAGACGTGGCCCTGCATGACCCCAAGCCTAGCGGGCCGAGCGACGTCGCAAGGTCAGTCACGATTCCGGCCTCTACTCCGCCAGGAGCGGACAAGCCGGTGGGAGCGGCATGCCCCGGGATTGCATCTCGGCGCGCACGCGATCGGGATGGTCGCTGATGATCCCGTCGACCTCGAGATCGAGCGCGGCCGCGATCTTCCCGGGCTCGTTCACCGTCCACGGGATTACGCGGATCCCGAGCTCGTGGGAGAGCGCGACCTCCCCGGCCGCCAGATCCTCGAATCGCGGCGACCAGACCCGACAGCCGGAAGCCTTGACGAGCCGCGGCACCGAGCCGGCGAAGTCGTCCACGTCGAGACCCGCCGTCCAGGGTGACGACCCCGGCCGGCCGCGCTGGATCGTGTCGTCCTCCTTCACCTCGCGGGTCAGGCAGGCGGTCTCGAGCTCGGGGGCGACCTGCTGGATGTGCCGCAACGTCCGCCAGTCGAAGGATTGAATCATCGTGCGGGGCGCGACTCCGCTCTCCCGCATGACCCGCACGACCGCATCCGCGAAGGCGGCTGGCAGGACGGTCAGCTCGGGGGCGGCGGGCGTGAGCTTGGTCTCCACGTTGTAGAAGATCTCGCCCGCGCAGAGTCGCTCCGCCTCGGCGACGACATCGGCAAGCCTGGGGATGCGGACGCCATCGCGCCCCTGCACTTCCGGGAAGCGCGCCGCATTCGCGCTTCCCGGCCGATAGCGACCGACATCGTAGGCCTCCAGCTGCGCCCACGTGAGCTCGCGGAGCGCAGGAGTCGGCGAGTCGATCCATCGACCCTTGGCGGAGCGGGCGATGTACGGACTCAGCCGCTCATCGTGGTGAACCACCACAACACCGTCGCTCGTGATACCGGCGTCCATCTCGAGGGTCGTCACACCCATCGCCAGGCTCTCGCGAAAGCCCTCGAGCGTGTTCTCGGGGTGCAGGCCGCGGGCGCCGCGGTGGCCCTGAAGATCCAGGGCAGCCCGCGTGGGCCGCTCTTCCGCAGTCTGGGCCGCAGCCGAGAGGGACGAGAGGGACGAGACGGAAAGGGCGATCCCGAGGACGAGCACGATCGGGGCGAGCGGCATCGAGACAGACGATACCCCGCACGCCTCGAACGAGCCGCGCGGGGCGGGCAGACCCCTGTCGCATCACAGTCTTCAGACTTTCCCCCGGTCGGTCGAACAACGAGGAGATTCGTTGCGTATTGATTCACTGGCCCGCCGCCCCCACTGATGCCATTCCAATGAGGTTGGAATCCGCATGATGAGCCTTGCCAATCCGGGAGTTCTGGGCACTCTG
Organism: Deltaproteobacteria bacterium; assembly: GCA_019310975.1. GTDB lineage: Bacteria > Myxococcota_A > UBA9160 > UBA9160 > UBA4427 > JAFDDH01. The sequence goes on from JAFDDH010000182.1 coordinate 2,463, forward strand.
GCCCTGGTCCTGGCGGGCGCCCTGCTCCTGATGATGCACCGGACACATTGGCTGCGGCTGCATGAGGCGGACAGCTCACTTTCGACCGCAGCAATCGGGATCCGCGTCGCCGCGGTCGGTCTCCTCACGGGTGGGGCCGTAGTCGCTCTCGCCGCGGTTCTGGCGCCGTCGGAGGCGTGGGCCTGGCTGATCAACGCCGAGACACTCGCGGCCGTCAGCCTCATCCTGCTGCTCTGCTTCCTGGACGGCGAGCTGGACCGACTCTGGATTCTGCTCGGCTCGGGTCTGGCGGCCGGTACAGCCTGGATCGGAGTGGGGTGGCTGGCGGGTCTGGAGACTCCTCCCGGTATCGGACCTTCGGCGGGCTCCCTCACCGCCGCCGCCGTGTCGGCACTGCTCCTCTCGCCCGGCCCCACGACCCGGCTCGTCTCCCGGGTGCGCAGGAAGGCAGTCGAGGCGGCCGGCAATCACGTCATTCTCGTCAATCCGGAGGGCTGCATCCTATACGTGAGCGATGCGGGGCGAGCCGCCCTCGGATTGGAGAAGCCAACGACAGACACATTGGTGGGCTCGCACGAGGTCCTCCCGAAGGCGCTGCAGCAGCTCCATGGCGACACGGAGAGGAGGAAGAAGGCCAGGCTCCGGACCCCGTCCGGGCTGATTCTCGAGGCGCGCATCGTCGATCTCGCACAACGATTTCGCCTGAGGCGGGCCAGCGCGATCCTGATCAGGGATGTGACCGACGAGCATCGCGACGAGAGACGGCTGGTCCGTCTCGCCCATTACGACAGTCTCACCGGCCTGGCGAATAGACGACTCTTCCTCGAGACGCTCAAGACGACCCTCGAGTCGCCCGGAAGCGAGCCGAGGCAAGCCGCCCTCTTCTATCTCGACCTCGATGGCTTCAAGGCAATCAACGATTCGCTCGGCCACGCCGGCGGCGATGCGCTCCTCAAGGCGCTGGCCGAACGCTTCCGCACGCACCTGCGCCCCGAGGAAGTTTCGCGCTTCGGCATTGTGCGCGACGCCCGTCTCGTCATTGCGCGCCTGGCGGGCGACGAGTTCGCCGTGATCGCGCCGCGCATTCCCGACGCCGAGGCCGCCGGCGAGCTTGCGCGCTTCATGATCGAGATCGTCCGGCGTCCCCTCGAGCTGAGCGACAGAACACTCAGCCCCTCCGTGAGTATCGGGGTCGCGCTATTCCCGGAGGATGGGCAGGACGTCGAGCAGCTTCTGCGTCACGCCGACTCCGCACTCTACGTGGCAAAGAGCCGAGGAAGACAGCGCTTTGCCTGGTACGAAGCCTCATTCGACACGAAGGCGGACCGCGCCCGGGTCCTGGAGGAAGGTCTTCGTGGCGCACTCGACCGCCAGGAAATGTGCCTTCACTACCAGCCCAAGGTGGACACGCAATCTGGCGAGCTCGTGGGCTTCGAGGCTCTTCTGCGCTGGAGGAATCCTGAGCTGGGCGAGGTGGGTCCGGCCGAGTTCATTCCCGTCGCCGAAGCGCGGGGCCTGATCACCAAGCTCGGGTCGTGGTGTCTCGACGATGCCTGTCGGCAGATACGCGCTTGGGAGGATGCGGGCTACCAGATCGTCCCGGTCGCCGTCAACGTATCGAGCGCCCAGTTCGCGGAGAGCGACCTTCAGCGCGACGTCAGCACCGCGCTCAAGAACCATCGGGTGGATCCCAGCCACCTGGAGCTCGAGCTGACCGAGAGCCTGCTGCTCGACGAGGGGAAAGACGTGGAGGTGATCCTTCGCGACCTGCGATCGATCGGTGTCCGCATTGCCCTCGATGACTTTGGAACCGGATATTCGGCTCTCACCTATCTGAATCGATTCAACCTCGATGTGCTCAAGATGGACCGCGGCCTGCTCCGCGACATCGATACCAATCCCTCGGCGCTCGGCATCGCATCGGCGGTCGTCGCCATGGCACACAGTCTCGGACTCTGCGTGGTGGCCGAGGGTGTGGACATGGAAGAGCAGCTTCCGATCCTGCGGGATATGTCCTGCGACCACATCCAGGGCTTCTTGTTTGCGCCGGCACTGCCCGCGGACGAAGTGGTCCGATTCATGGCCCGGGCCGGTGAGGAAGGCGTGACCTTTGGTCCCGGGATGACCGTTCCGGGCAAGCGGCCGGCCGCGACGGATATCGATGAGGATACCTTGGACGAGCCGGTTCTCCGCACCGATTTGCCTCCGGCACCTGCGCACACTTCGGCGCCGAGCGAAGACAAGGGGCGTGTCCTCTTGATCGACAACGGCAGCGGGTATCTCGGCACTGTTGCCCTGCGCCTCGGTCACCTCGGGATCGATATCCACTATGCATCCGCGCTCGACGAGGCGCATCTCTTCATCGCGCAGGAGCGGGACGCGATCCGTCTGATTGCCTGTCCGCCGACCATCGATGCCAAAGCGGTTCGGGGCGTGCTCGACAGCCTGGCCCAGGCGACCGGCGAGGACCGACGCTTCATCGTGATCGGCGAACGGCCCAACGACGCCACGCGCCAGAAATTCCGCGACGCCGGAGTCGACTGGGTGCTGTGGGCTCCCTTCAATGACGCCGAGCTTCGCTACGTGGTGAAGAGTGGGATGGCCCGGCGCGAAGACCTGATCGACCGGCGCGAGGTGCGGGTCCCCGTCGACCTGATCGCGAACATCTGGAGCGGTGAGCGGCGCGAGGTGGCAGTCGTATCGAGTCTCTCGCCACGCGGCGCCTTCATCGAGCTATCCGAGCCACTCCGGATGGGCAGTTCGCTGCGCATCGAAATGGATCTCGCCGGAGACCGCTTTCGTGGCTTCGCGCGCGTCGTCCATGTCCATGCCGAGGACGCCGATCAGCCCAATGAGCCGAGCGGTGTGGGCGTGACGTTCTACGGCGCCGACCGCGACGAAGAGCGGCTGCTGCGCAAGGCCATCAGCGAGCTCGAGTCCCGCTACCTGCCCTGACGGGGGCCTGCGTGCCGGCCGCATGACCGGGGTCGTCATCGCAGCGGCTTCCTCTCGCCGGCGAGAGACGATACGCAGCAGAACCGGTGACTTGCGGCTGACGGACCCACGAGTGCCGAGCCCCTTCAACAGGGCCAGGATCGCGGATCCAAAAGTCTTCCAGAGCGTTTGATTTCGGCGCATAATGGCGTCGTACGGATTCGTTCACACCGTGATCCGCCCGATGGATCTACGCCAAGCAGCCGCTTGGCAGAGAGGAATTCCATGAAGCTCTTGATTGCGTCCAGCTCTGCGCTCGCTCTTCTCGTCATCACCCCCTTGGCTCTTTTGATCGGGTCGACTCGCGTCTCCGCCGATCCCTACGCGCCGGTCACAGTCGATCCGGTGGCGGAAGATGCCCCGCCGATCTTCAGTCCGGGTATACGCCTGGTCGCCGACCTCGAGCAGGATTATGTCGAGGAAGAATTCTTCGTGTCCGGTGCTGCAACGGTCTATACCTACTCGGATCCCGATGACCCGAAGCCCGATGGCATCGAGCCGCTGGGCGAAGACGTTCCCTACACGACACGAATCATCGTCCGCCGGCCCGCCGACCCCCACGCGTTCAGCGGGACGGTGATCATCGAATGGTGGAACTCGACTGCCGGGTTCGACACAGCGCCCGTCTGGGATCCCTCCGCGGAGTTTTTCGCACGCGAGGGCTGGATCTATGTCGGCGTCACCAACAGCAACACATCGATCGGTCATCTTCTCGCGGGCTGCAGCATCTTTCCGCCGATCATTCCTGAGACCTGCGGCGATCGCTACGAAGGGCTCTCGATCCCCGAGAACGGCGCCGCCTATGAGATGGTGAGCCAGATCGCCAATCTCCTGAAGAGCAGCTCGAGCGAGAACCCGATCCCGTCCGACTATTCAGTGAAGCGCATCTTCCACGCCGGGCAGTCTCAGCAGGGCGGATCGATGATCACCTACGCGAGCTCTTTCCACTTCCCGATCAACGACGGCTACTTCGTCCAGGCGGCAAGCAGCGCACGCAGCATCAACTCGGTCTTTCCGGCCTGTGGATCGGAGGGCGCTGATCCCTATCCTGGCTGCACGCCCCGCCTAGAGGGCGATGACCGACGAGTTCGAACGGATCTTCCCGTCCCCGTCTACCGAGCGCTCACCGAGACCGACGTATCCGGTGCGATTCGATCCGATGCGCGACAGGAGGACACACATGATTTCCGCTACTACGAAGTTGCCGGCGTGACACATATGACGGTCCACGTAGGTGTCGAGCTGATTCCGGCTGGTATTCTGGGACCGGATCCGCTGCTGCTCGAGGACGCGTGCATGAACCCCTTCAACACGTTGGCAGATGGACCGGTCTTCGGCTCTCACATCTACAACGCCATGTGGCAGAATATGGTCTGGCAATCGAGGTGGGGAGTCCGGCCGCCCCACGGCGAGCTGATCGAGACGACCGTCGACGAGAACGGCGACCCGATCATCGCGCGCGATGCCTTCGACAACGCGATCGGCGGAATTCGGCCGGCGGGCATCGCGGTGCCCGTGGCCACATATCTGCCGAATAACGAGCTGGCCGACAGCATCCCGGACCCGCTGCGGCCGCTACTCGGCCTCGCTTGCCGCCTGGGCGGATCGGTATTCCCCTTCGATGAGGAGACGATCGACGAGCTCTATCCCACCCATCGGAGGTACGTGAAGAAGGTTACGGCACAGACTGTCAGGCTGCAGTTCCATCGCTTCATGCTCTGGGAAGATGCACATGCCGTACGCGAGGAGGCAGACGCTTCGGGGATCGGCGGCGATGACCCGGCCTGTGGGAGGGGCCATGAAGTCGCCCTGATCCTGCCACCGCTGGTATTTCTTGGGCGGCGGCGGCGCAGGGCGCGGGCCGGCGACGCCGTGCCGAGCTGATTCGGTCGCGCTCGACGTTCCTCTGGAGTTCTTCGTGAAACGACTCGATGGCAGGGCGGTGATCGTCACCGGGGGTGGAAGCGGGATCGGCAGAGGAGCGAGTCTGCGCATCGCCGAAGAAGGCGGCCTGGTTGGCGTCGCGGACATTCGCGGCCACCTGGCCGCGCAGGTCGCGGAAGAGATCCAGAGCACCGGTGGCACGGCAATCGCACTGACCTGCGATGTGGCCAATGAAGGTCAGGTCGCCGAGATGGTCGCCAAGACAGTTGGCGCGTTCGGTGGATTGTACGGCCTGGTGGCCAATGCGGGAACGGCTGGCCGAGGCTGGATCCACGAGACCAGCCTGGAGGACTGGCACTTCGTATTGGGCGTCAATCTGACCGGTCCCTTCCTATGCGCCAAGCACTCGCTTCCGCCGATGATCGAGGGCGGGGGCGGCTCGATCGTGATGACGTCCTCGATTGCCGGCTCGGTGGTGGGAGCGGGTGGATCCGCCGTCTCCTATGCGGTGTCCAAGCATGGAGTGATCGCCCTGGCCAAGCAGATCGCAGTGGATTACGGCGCGAAGGGGATTCGCGCCAACGCGATCCAGCCCTCCGGCGTCGATGAAACCAACCTGCCAAAGCACGCTGCCGAGGACCAGCAAGGTGCGACGACTCCGGCGGCTCGCTTGCCGCGACCCAAGCCCTGGCTTCCGATTCGCCGCGCCGGCAAGATCAAAGACGAATATGGTGCGACGATCGCGTTCCTCTTGTCCGACGATGCGGGATACATCACGGGTTCGGCGATCCCCGTGGACGGCGGCTATCTCGCGACCTGAACAGCGCTATGCCCGTACGCCTGTGGGCCCACGATCTCCCCTCACAGGTCTGCGATCCCCGCTGCGCGAAAGCCCAGCTAACCCGCGACGTGGACCAGCTGCTTGCCAAAGTTCTTTCCAGCCAGCAATCCGCGGAACGCCGCCGGCGCGCTCTCGATCCCCTCGGCGATCGTCTCGCGGTATTTCAGCTCGCCCGATTCGATCCAGCCCGCCAGCACACGGCTGGCTTCGAGCCACTCGTCGTGCCACTCTCCGACCAGGAAGAATCTATGCTCGGGCGTATTCGCCAGCCCGGCGAATACGCTGAACGGAGTCTCGACCTCAGTCATCTCCTGCTCGCTGTTGTAGAGCGAGACGAAGCCACAGATCGGCACACGAGCGCCATCGTTCAAGAGCCTGGAGACTGCGCGTGTCACCGCACCGCCGACATTCTCGAAGTAGATGTCGACACCCTTCGGACATGCGGCCTCGAGATCCGCCTCTAGTGCACCCGCCTTGTAGTCGATACAGGCATCGAATCCGAGCTCATCCGTACAATAGGCGCACTTCTCGGGCCCACCGGCCACGCCGACGACCCGCAGACCCAGGATCTTGCCGATCTGCCCGACCACGGAGCCGACCGCGCCCGACGCGGCGGACACAACGAGCGTCTCGCCAGGCTTGGGCTTACCGACGCGCTGCAATCCGAAGTACGCCGTGCGCCCCGGCATCCCGACAACTCCCACCCACGCCGGCAGTGGCACAAGGCTGGTGTCGGCAGGCAGCAGGGCCGGAGAATCACCCGCGACCACGATGTGGCTCTGCCAGCCCTGATGAATGGTCACGCTCTCGCCCACTGACCAGCGATCGCTCTTCGATTCAACGACGACGCCGGCGCTCTCGCCGGTGATCACCTCGCCGATCTTCAGAGGCTCCGCGTACGACTTGGCGTCGCGCATACGGCCGCGCATATACGGATCCAGCGAGAGGTAATGAACCTCGACCAGAATCTCGCCCACCGCAAGCTCCGGAATCGGACGCTCCTCTAGCTCGAAGCAATCCTCGGTCGGCTCACCGACCGGACGCTTCGCCAAAACCCATCGTCGATTGACCCGTGCCGTCATGGATACGATCTCCCTATCTCAATCTCTCAATGTCCCGATGCTCGACAGCGTAGGCCATCCCCATCGAGCTCTTCTGAGCCAGCCGGGAGCTGTTGAGGCGTCTGCCCGCGCCGTACCCATCCGGAAGAATTGTCCCGCAGAATCGGCAGCCTGCGGGCCGGAATGCGCGCACGAAGCCCGTCCGGCCGCGGAATCGGCTGGATGGGGTGTCGCCGCGATATTCTTCTTGACTCCCGCGGTCGAGACCTGGGATGCTGAGCATCTGTCTGAATGGACGAGGCTCATCGTCTGTCCATCTGGAGAATGAACTTCACTGCAGCCGCTGCTGTCGTTGGGAGTACGCTCAAATGCTCGATCTTCTGAAGCGATTCGTCAGACAGGAAGAGGGTCTCGAAATGGTGGAGTGGGCCATCGTTGCGGTACTCATCACGTCGGCCGGCGCAATTACCATGCTTGGGATCGGGCGCAATGTGGATACAAGATTCATCGACGTATTGATGACTCTCCGGCGCGCGAACTTGGGCTAACGGGTCCCCCCTACCACACCCCTTCCACCCCGATCAAGCGCGGATCTACCCTAGAGATCCTCGAATTCGCTGCGAAAGTCGGCGATGAATCGATCGAGGGTCTGCTTTGCCCGGTCACGCGCGATCGGAGCGTCGCGCGGCAATGGCGTGGCGACACGCACGAGTCCCCGCGGCGGATCGCGGCGCAAGGGACTTGCCTCCAGGGCGAAGAGATCCCTCAGAGTCTCTGCGAAGAAGCCGTCGTCTCGCACGCGCCAGAGGTAGAGCATGAGCAGATCATCGCCGTGAGATACGATGGCCAGCTCGGCCGGAGTATCCAAGACCCAGACCTGCGCGGGCCGAATTTCCTCGACCTCCCAATCCCGGCGCGGAAGTGCGATCCGCGATGTGAAGAGTCGGCTGCTCGGCTCGTAACCAGCGATCTCGAGGCCTACGAAGAGATCGACGATCTGCGGCCATCGCGTCTCCAGATCCTTCGAGTAGCGGCGGTAGATATGCGGGCCCGTAAAGAGCGAGCCGTGAAACATCGGATCGTTTTTCAGGCGCTCTCCTTGCCAATCCGCCCGGCTCTCGGGGATCTCCAGTGTCGTCCAGCGAAGCTCATCCGTCCCCGGAAAGGGCGGAACGGCGACCGACACGATGGCCAGGACGGCGAACCAGGCCGCGGCGACCATCCACGGCCCCGAATCGCCGACGCGCGGGTCACCTGAAGTCGTCCGCAATGGACTCGTGCCATCGGCGGCCCGTCCGGAGGCCATCCAATACCCGAGCGAATAGAGGATGATGGTGCCGACGCCAAGCACGAACACGCCGTGCGCCGAGTGCTCCCTCGCCACCTCCGGATCAGTGCTGGTCACGATGAGGACGACTCTGATGAGATTCAGTCCGAACCCGAGCAAGGACGCAACCCCGACGAGCAGCCATTGGCGTCGGCCCGAGCTGGCAAAGAGCTCTCGCGTCACGATTGCGGCGAGCACCAGAATCTCGATGCCTCGCAGGCCGCTGCACGATTCGATGACCAGGAAGCTGCGGTCCTCGATCACGAGCAGTACGCCCTGCCTGACGGATTCGTCGCTGACGAGCGGCAGCAAGAGGGCCACCCCATTGGCGGTGGCGAGCTGCAGCTGCCATATCAGCTCGGCCTGGATGGTGGCCGGAATCTGGGCCGCCAGGAGGATCACCAGGGCGGGTAGCATGATGACACGGCAGCCGGAAAGACCACGGCTCGTAGCGGTGAGAGCGAAGAGACTCAGAGCCAGTGAAGCCAGCAGAAGATCGTTGGATCGCGTCAGCTGCGCCCATACGAAGAGCCCCGAGCCCAGAGCCCAGAGCAGCAAGCCAGGTATCCAGGCGGGCCGACGCAACGGGGTGAACAAGCGCTCACGTCGACGCCACAGGAGCCAGCCCGCGATGACGAGTACCAGGAGCGGTGCCTTCGCCTCTGGCGCATAGATCCACTGACCGACGTCGCTGCCCTCCGGCACACGAAGCTCGGTCGAGAGCAGCGCCCGATACGCGAAGGCAGCCAGAACGAACGCGACGCTCATTCCGATTCGATCTGGCCGGCTCAGAGAAGAGAGGGGGGCGAATGCAACACGGACGCGGTTGCCGATACGCACGCTTGAATCATTAGCGCACCTGCGAACGCCGGGCTGCCTAGCCTTTCATGGCCGGATTCGATCCGACCTCTATACTGCTCGGATGGATCACGCGACAGCGACGAAGCGGACCCATGAGCGCACGGGCGATCGACTCCGCAAGCGAGCTCGCACGCCTGGTAGTCGATGCTCTGCCGCGCACAGGAGCCTGCTCTGCTTGCTCGTCGGGGCTTGTCTGTTGTCGGGCTGCGCTCCAACGAGCAAAGCCTATCCGAACGAGTTCCAGCGGCTGTGGAACGAGTACGAAGAGCTTTCGCCGAAGCGGGCGATCGCAATCGCCGGGGATCCCTACCGGCTCTGGCTGGCGGGGATGAGCGGCGGTCATGCCACGCAGGCCGAGGCCAATCAGGCCGCACTCGACAGTTGTATGAAGCAGAGAGCGAAGAATCGGCAGCAGATCCCCTGCCGTCTCTATGCCGAGGAGGACCGCCTCCTCTAGCTCGCGTAGCTCGCGAGCTCGCGCACCGGGCTCGATGCCGAGCCATCCGGACGAACGAGCACGCCGCCGGCTGCCGCACGAATGGCGACCCGCGGAGCTCAGCGTGGACGGGGCGGCCGAGTCGAGGCTTCACGAACACCGGCCAGCAGACGCCGCCCCTCGGGCCGCGTCATCAGGGGAAGCATGGCCACCAGTGCCTTCTGCCCTTCGGGGTCCAGCTCGAAGTACGAGCGTGGCGCGTCGATGAGCAGCTGCGAGAGCGCGTCGCCTTGCGTGCTCAATACGGCCAGCCGCTCTGCGGCTGCGCGCGCCTGGTCGGGCCGATGCTGCTTGAGAAGCGACCAGACCAGGCGCCGCGATGCGGAGATCGCGTCGGGGTCGTACCCCAGTCGCCGCCGATCGATGGCTTCTGCGCGCTCGTAGACGCCGAGCGCAGCGTAGATCGAGGCCAGTCTGTCCTGCGCGTGCGCGCGCTGCTCCAGCTGGCTGGAACGCGCCGACCCCTCGAGCCGGAAGAAGTCCTGTGGAATCAGGCCATGTGCCATCGCCCAGGTGGGCGATTCGAGAATGACGTGCTCTACGTCGAACCCTGACTCGGGGTCAAAGGGAACATCCGCATCGGCGTAGAACTCGGCGACACGCAGCAGGTTCACGCGGTTGCGCTCGACGTCTCGCAGGTAGACGGCGCTGCGCAGATTCCGAAACACCGGCTTCCAGCCCGCTGCAGCTTCGAGGTGGGTCGTCGTCTTGATCACGGGACGCTGGAGAGAGGACACGGAGGGCACGCCCGTGCCGAAGAATACGTCCACCTCGTACCGATCGAGGAGCTGACCGAAGGATTCGCCGCGCCCGTTGCCGCGTCGCGCCAGGATCGCTCGGCTCGCGTCCCACGCCTCGAGAGGCACGTTCAGCGACCCATTGACGAATGCCTTCAGCTGGGGCGACAGCCAGTAGGCGATGAAGTTGCCATCGGGATAGTCGTTGAAGAGGTTGCCCTCGAGCTCGGTGTCGCGCATGAACCAGACGCTGTGCGCATAGAATTTCGTCGCTGGGAAAGCCCGCGCGTACCACTGCGGATGAATCCAACGTGAAATCATCGGCCAGTCACCGAGCCGCACGAAGCCCGGGACCAGCACGATTGCCAGCATCGCCATCGCCCAGACACTGGCTCTCGGGCGGCGGGCCTGCAGCGAAGGCTGCGCTGCGCCGAGAATCAGCAGAGGAAGCAGCCCGAGCCAGGCGAGGCGCACGGCGGCGACCACGCCCACGAGTCCGACCCACGCGAGACCCAGCAGAGCCGGATCGGGTGCGGGATCGACTGGCGCCGAGGGCTCGCTTTGCCGACGCCGCCGACGCCGATGATCCAGGACAGCGGGCTGGGGGGGAGGTTCGGCACGGGCGCTTCGAAGAGATGGACCGGTGCCCACTCGTCCGAGACCAGGGCGAGATCGGGCGTCTCAGCACCGGCTACGAAGTAGAGCAGGTGCTGGCGCGGGCCGGATGGATTGACGAGGGTCGCCAGCAGACCCAGAACGAGCACGAGTGCGAGCCTCCGTGCTCGCGCCAGCTCGGCGCTTCGCTGCGCCGATCGAAGCAGCGCGGAGACCAGCACGCCGCCGAGCCCGGCCGCCACCAACACCAGGCCAATCATGAACGCGCCATGCAGATTGGCCCACACGCCCAGCAGCCCGACCGACGCGACGACGCGCCGGCGCGAGGGTGGGGACGGGCCGTCGAAGAGCCATCGCACCAGGAGCAGGGCGAAGAGCACGCTGAAGAGATGGGGGCGCAGCTGGAAGAGCCGGTAGGCCGAGAGCGCGGCAAAGAGCGCGGTCCCAAGACTCGCGAAGACCGCGGAGCCGCTCACGCGCCGCAGCAGCGACCAGGCGACGCCCAGGATGCCGCCCACGAGAAGCACGTGAAATGCCCTCAGGCCGTGGAATCCGCCCGTCTGGACCACCCAGTAGAGGGCGATGTCCGCCAGCCAGGCGGCCGGCGCGGGCGCGGCCGAGGCGGTGTGAAGAAAGGGGTCGGCCGCCAGCCAGGGACCCTTCGCCAGGTGGATCTCTCCCATGGCGAGATGCCACCAGACGTCCTCGGCAAAGAGCGGCTGCCCGGCGGCGACGAGAACGAAGCCGATCACCGTCCAGGACGAAGCGTGGACGAGCCAGCGGGGAAGGCTTTCGATCACACGCGAGACCATCAACCAGGCCCGAGCTCGCTTCCTCAGTCCTGTCTACCCACCCACGCGAAACGAATGCCTATCCCGGTTCGGAAAATCCACGGGGTGGCACTGTATTCCCAGCGAGCCGCGTAGGTCTCGGCGCCCAAGGAGGAGTCCAGCGAGTCCGAGATCGTGACGGAGTCTGTCAGCACGACGGACCGGTCACCGACTATTCGGTAGGCGTGAAGGTCCATGAAGAGCGTGGGCCGAAAGCCCAGGAGGATGGGATCGGTATCGAGCTCGAGCTCGATCCCTGGACCGATACTGTTGTACGTCAGCGTCGTACGATCCGTGAGCGTCACGAATCGAATGTCAGCCGGTGCGTCCTGTTGAGGCTTG
>JAFDDH010000421.1 GCA_019310975.1 Deltaproteobacteria bacterium
GCCGGTCGCGCCGGGCAGCCTCTTGATAAATCCCCTGGATCACTTACACTTGAGTGCGGACTATCGAGTAACCAGTAAATAGCATTTGGTATCAGGTCCCAATTGCTCCTATTTTGCGCTCAGGTTACTGCCGCGGCGGGCGAGAGGTCAGCAAGAGGTCAGGATCATGTGGAAGTACTCCGAGGAAGTTTACGAGCATTTCATGAACCCGCGTAACGTGGGCGACGTGGAGGAGCCGGATGGGGTCGGCGAGGTCGGTTCCATGGCCTGCGGTGACGCTTTACGCCTCTCCTTCAAGCTGGACGAGGAAGATCGCATCACCGAGGCCAAGTTCCGCACCTTCGGCTGCGGTAGCGCCATCGCCTCGAGCTCCATCCTCACCGAGATGATTCTGGGCAAGACCCTCGAAGAAGCGGCCCAGGTTACCAACGAGGACATTGCCCGCGAGCTGGGTGGATTGCCCCGTGAGAAGATGCACTGCTCGGTGATGGGACGCGAGGCCCTCGAGGCGGCCATGATCGATCACTACAAGCGCCTCGGCCGCGGGGTGCCCTGCAACCTGCTCACCCAGGGAATCATGGTCTGTCATTGCTATTCGGTCACCCGCGACACCGTGCGCAACGCCATCATGCAGAACAAGCTCAAGAGTGTCGAGGACGTGACCAACTTCACCAAGGCGGGGGGCGGTTGCGGCGATTGTCATCACGACTTGAAGCACCTGCTGGACGAGTGCTGGGAGAAGATGGAGCAGGAAGGCGAGGAGGAGCCGGCCGGCACCCCGGTACCGCTGGAGGCTAGCTTCGTCGACACCAGCGATAAGGAGCAGCAAGGGCAACAGGAGATCGTGCGCCAGATCACCGAGCTCTTCGCCAACGACATCGGTGTCGCCTTGCGCAACGACGGCGGGGACATCGAGCTGGTGCGTTTTCGCGACAACAAGGTCTTCGTGCGCTTGACCGGCAACTGTGCCGCCTGTCTGGCCTCCGAGGCGACCCTCAAGGGTTACGTCGAAGAGCAATTGCGCGAGCACGTGCGCGCGGACCTGGAAGTCATCGAGGTGAAAACGTGATGCAAGGTGGGGGATTCGATCTGCTGGCGGGACTCCCCGCCACACCCGAGGGTGGCGTCTATCTGGACAACAACGCGACGACCTCGGTGGCCCCCGAGGTGATCGAAGCGATGCTGCCCTATCTGACCGAGCACTACGGCAACCCCTCGAGCATGCACAGATTCGGCGCGGCGGCCGGTGACGGCCTCGCGATGGCGCGCGATCAGGTCGCCGCCCTGCTCGGCGCTGCGGCGCCGGGCGAGGTCATTTTCACGGCCGGTGGATCGGAGAGCGACAATCTGGCCATCGTGGGTACCCTGCGCGCCTACCCCGACCGCAAGCACATCGTGACCACCGCGGTGGAACACCCGGCGGTGATCGGGCTCTGCCGCGACCTCGAGGCGCGCCACGGTTACGAGGTTGATTACATCGCCGTGGATGGCGAAGGTCATCTGGACCTGGATCAGCTGCGCGAGGCGATCCGCGACGACACCGCTATCGTCTCGATCATGATGGCGAACAACGAGACGGGCGTGCTCTTCGACAGCGAGGCCATATGTCAGATTGTCAAGGAGCGGGGCACGGTCTTTCACGTGGACGCGGTGCAGGGGGCGGGCAAGCTGCCTCTGGATATGAACAGGTCCTGCATCGACATGGTTTCCATTTCGGGGCACAAGCTCCACGCGCCCAAGGGTGTCGGTGCGCTTTACGTGCGCAAGGGCACCAAGCTGCGGCCCTTGATCGTGGGCGGGCACCAGGAGCGGGGACGGCGCGCCGGCACCGAAAACGTCGCCTCCTGTGTCGCCCTGGGCGCCGCCTGTCAGCTGGCCGCCCAGCATCTCGACGACGAGAACACCCGGGTGCGCGCCCTGCGCGATCGCCTCGAGGAGAAGATCCTCGCCTCGGTGCCTGACAGTGTGCGCAATGGCGATCGGCAGCAGCGCTTGCCGAACACCACGAATATCAGTTTCCAGTACATCGAGGGCGAGGGGATCCTTCTCTTGCTGGACCGGGCTGGTATAGCCGCCAGCAGTGGTTCCGCCTGCACCAGCGGCAGTCTCGAACCGAGCCACGTGCTCAAGGCGATGGGCATCCCCTTCACCTCGGCCCACGGCTCGATCCGATTCTCGCTCAGCCATTACAACAACGAGGCGGAGATCGACTATGTGGCGGCGGTCTTGCCGCGCATCGTCGCGCGCCTGCGCGAGATCACGCCATTCAGCGAGAAGCGAGCGACCTTTTGAGCCCGGATTATTGAACCGCTTCGCAATCCCGCCCGGGCGATTCAATAATCCGGGTTAACCGTGCCCGCCCGAGCAGTGGACGATCCGGATGATGATGCAACCACCTGAAGCCTCCGAAATATCTGAAGTCGCCGAAGTCTCCGGGGCAGCCGAGGATTCTGGAGTTTCTTCCCAGGCCGGTCCCGGTTCCGGTCCTGACGCCGACATTTCCCTGCTCACCTTCATGGATGATTTGCCGGTCGTTGATCGACTGGCCGTCAAGGTGCGCCGGGTCGAGGCGGCG
>JAFDDH010000422.1 GCA_019310975.1 Deltaproteobacteria bacterium
CGGACAGATTCTTTGACATCGCGGACATCGCGCTGCGAAGCTAGCGCATCCGATGAGTGCGATTCTGTCAGGCCGGCGCTTCTGGTAGAGTACGCTGGATGACAACACTGCTCGTCATTCGATCGCTGTCGATTCGCCCGGCGCTCGTCGCCCTCGTGATCTCGATCTTCGCGGTCGGTACCGCCTGCCATCGCTCCGATCCACTTGCCGAGATCAAGGCGCTGCACGCCGACGGACGGATCGAAGCGTCGCTCGAGCCGCTGCGCGAGCTGCTCGCCGAGGATCCCGAGAATCCGGAGGTGCTCTACCTCTACGGCCTCACCCTTCACCGCATCGGCACCGCGACCCAGGCTCTGTGGGCGCTACGCACCGCGATGGAGGATCCCGAGTGGTTGAAGAACGCCGGAATGCTGATGGCCAAGGGTGCGCTCAACAACCGTGACTTCACCGTCGCCATCGAGGCCTGCAATCGAGTGCTGGCCGCGCACCCCGATGACGTGGACGCGCTCCTGCTGCGCGCTCGCTCCCATGCGGCGGCCAAGCTGGACTTCGAGCAGGCCCTGGCGGATGCCGAGCGCGTGCTCGAGCTCGAGCCGGACCACATCGCTGCACGCGACCCCCAGATCCTGGCGCTGCTCGGGCTTGGACGGATCGACGAAGCCGGCGCGGCGATGAACGTCCTGGGGGAGGCAATCGGAGAGTCGGATCTCTCGCCCAGCACATCCGCCTGGCACTGCGCCACGATGGCCATCTTCGCCAACGACGGCGGCAAGCTGGAGCTGGCTCAGGAGCGGTGGACGAAGTGTCTCGAGCTGCACCCTTCCGACCCCGAAGTCGTGACCAAGGCGCTCACCTTCTACGAAGGCCGCTCCGATTGGGCGCGTGCCATCGAGATCCTCCGGGCGGCGATGGAAGACGCGCCACGGGAAATGGCGTATCGCATCGGTCTGGCGGAGCGACTGCGCGCCTTCGGCCAGAACGACGAGGCCGAAGACCTGCTCAGGGCGGCCACCGAGTTCGAAGCGACGCCCGCCGTGGTGACGGCATGGCTCGGGCTGGTCACCCACTTTCAAGCCCTCGGAGAGTATTCCGCGGCCGCGGAGGCCGCAGGGCGCGCCCTCGAGGCAGCCAAGCGCGCGGGTGAGCCACCGCCTCGAATGTTCTTCGACTACGCCGATTCCCTGGTGTTGGCCGGCGAGCTCGATCGTGCACTCGAAGTCTCGAACGATTTGAGCCTCGAGGCCCACAAGCAGGTCGTGCTGGCCCGCGTGACGCTGGCCCAGGGAAACGCCGCCGAAGCCTTGGAGTACTTTTCGAAATCGTTCCTGCTCTGGCCGGATAACGCGATCACGCGCTACTACGCGGCGGTGGCGGCCGAGGAGCTCGGAGCCTTCGATCGGGCCATCGAAGAGTATCGCTACAGCATCCGCATCGATCCCGGCGCCACCGACGCCCGCGTCCGCCTCGGCCGGCTCCACGATGCCGAGGGCAAGCGGCAGCTGGCCCTGCAAGTGCTCGTCGTTCAGACGAAGGAGAGACCTCTCGGGCAGGAGGGCGACCTGCTGCTGGTCAACCTCTACGCCCAGCTCAACTGGATCAAGCAGATGCTCGCCGTCATCGAGCGATTGCGCACTGTAAACAGGGTGAACGCACTCGCGGTGGTCAGCGCGGCCGACGGGTTGGCGGTGCGGGGCGGTCCAGAGCGGGCGCTCGAGATGCTGACCCGCTCCGAGGGGATCGAGCTCGAGCACCCCCGAGACGTCGCGGCGCTGCGCGCATGGATCCGGTACTCGTACGCAGCCGGGCGGGGCGAGTCGGTGGATCCAGTCGTCGAGCGGGCGGTCAGTCAGTCGCCGAGCAGCGCCTCGCTCCACGCGGCCAGGGGGCTTGCCCGGTCGCTGCGTGGCGCTCCCGCGGATGAGGTGCGGGCCGCCTATGCCCGGGCGCTCGAGTTGAATCCGGGGCAGCTGGAGGGGCTCGTCGGCCTCGGCCGCCTGGAGCTCGCGAGCGGCGACGCCAAGGGGGCGCTCTCGATCTTCGAGCGGGCCATCGCCGTGAGCCCCCTCGACCTCGAGGCCATGCGGGGCCGAGCTTCCGCCCTGATCACGCTGGATCGCTCCAGAGAGGCGGATAGGCAGCTCGAGGCCCTACTTCGTGAGCATCCCTTCGACACGCGGGCCGCCCTGCTGATGGCGCGCCGTGCGTTCCGGGCCGGCGGCGCCGATGAGCGCACCCTCGAGCTGGCCTCACGGGCTGCGCGCTTTGGCGGGGGACTCGAGGCCGTGGAGCTGCTCGCTGAAATCTATGCCCAGCGGGGAGATCGAGAGCTGGCGAGCAAGCTGGAGGCCCGTGCCCGTGGACTTCACAGCCCGGGCGCGGCTTCGCCATTATGACCACATGACGCCCGATCAGGAATTTCGCAGTTCTACGGAATCCTCTTGCTCACGGATTCAGGTTGTTGATAGGGTAGTTGACAGGTACCGATTCGTCTTGTCCCTCTTGTTCGCGTGGTGCAAATCTGCGGCGCTGCCGCCGTCGATCGCCGGCGAACAAAAATGGAGGTCTACGATC
>JAFDDH010000423.1 GCA_019310975.1 Deltaproteobacteria bacterium
TCGATCCTGCTTGGACTCGCTGCTCTCGTCGTCACGACCTCCTCGGCCACTCGTGGCACTATCGTGGCACTATAGTGCGGGTGTGTGGGCATAGGAGGGCCAGATGGACGCGATCGAGCGGCTACTCGTCGAGCGGGAATGCGAACGCCTCGTGACGCTCTACTGTCATTATGTCGACCACGGTGAGGCCGAACGCATCGCCGAGCTCTTCAGCGAGGACGGCAGGTGGCGTGGGCCGGGAATCTCCATGGTCGGGATCGACCAGCTGCGCAAGGGCTTCGCGGCCCGCCAGGCGAATCGCGCACGCATGTCGAGGCACGTGTGCAACAACTTCGTGCTCGACGTGATCGACGAGAATGAAGCCACTGGGGTGGTGTATCTCACCCTCTACCGGCATGACGGCGAGGAAGAGCGAGCGGTCTCTCCTCTGGAGGGACCGGCGATGGTCGGTGAGTACCGCGATCGCTTCGTGCGGACGCCGCAGGGCTGGCGCATAGCCGATCGCACGATTCACGTGAACTTCGTGCGCGAGGATCAAGATCACGAATGACGCTCCAAGGACGTCATCCCCGCGGCCACGGGAGATTCGCGTGGAGGTCAGGGCGCGCGCTCCGATCGTGCACTGGGTACTACGCGGGGTCCATTGCGTCATTGGCGGCGATGTAGCCGAAGGTCACCGCTGGGCCGATCGTCGCGCCCGCGCCTGGATAGCTGCGGCCCATCAGGGCGCTCGAACAATTGCCGATGGCATAGAGGCCCGGAATGACCTCGCCTGCCTCGGTCACCACGCGTGCCCGGGCATCGACGGCGAGGCCGCCCTTGGTGCCGAGCTCACCCGGCTGCGCCTCGATGCCGTAGAAGGGTGGCTTGGCGATCGGGCCGAGACACGGGTTGGGCTCGACGTTCGCGTCGCCGTAGTAGCGATCGTAGATCGTGTCCCCCTTTTGGAACTCGAGGTCTTTGCCGGTCACAGCGTACTGGTTGTTCCTCGCAACGGTGGCTTCGAGCCCGGCGGCGTCCACGCCAAGCTGCCCGGCCAGCTCCGCAATCGTCTTTGCCCGCTTCACGTAGCCGCTCCGGAAGAGCTTCCTCAGCATCCAATCGGGCTGCGTCGAAGCCGGATTCATCGGACCACAGATGTAGTTCCTGCGATAGGTGGCATCGAAGACCATATACGCCGGGACGCACGGTGTCTCCGGGGTATCGGCGGCATACATTGCATTCACGATATCGATGTAGGGAGCCCCCTCGTTGACGAAGCGATTGCCTGCCTTGTCGACCAGGATGCAGCCCGGGAGTGACTTCTCGATTACGAACATGCGGGCGAAGTTCTCACCGGGGGCCACTGTGACGGGCCCCCACCACGCGTCGTCCATCAGGTCGAGCGCTGCGCCGGCCGCGTGACCCATGTTGATGACGTCGCCCGTGTTGTGCTTGTTCGCGCAGGTCCAATCCGTGAGCGTGGGCTTCGGGAGGTACTTCTCGCGCATCGACTGATTGCCCTCGAAGCCGCCCGCGGCGAGGATCACGCCCTGGCCCGCCTTGATCCGAATCTGCCGCCCCTCTCTTTCTGCCACCACACCCACGATCCGGTCGCCCTCGGTGACGAGCTCCTTCGCCGGTGCATTCAGCCACAGAGGCACGCCGCGATCTTCGAGCGAGAGTCTGAGCATGCCGATCAACGCGTTGCCCATGGCCAGGTTGCGATCGCGCCGGGACTGGAAGCGGAAGGGCAGGTCGAACGCATATTTGAGGATCAGCTTGAGGAAGAGGGGCGTCCCGCCCGGCTGCCCGGTCATCACCTTCTGGGCCTCGAGGGCGGTGAGCGCCAGTCGCCCCATGACCTGCATCTGCAGGTTCTGGTCGCGCATATTGAGGAAGTCGCTTCCGAGCTTTCGCGCATCGAAGTGTGCGGGCTCGATCGAGCGGCCGCCCGGCTTGCTGCCGGGAATGCGCGGGTAGTAGTCGGGATAGGCGGGCTGCGCGACGAACTCCGCGTGCGTCTCGCGCTCGAGATATTTGAGTGCGATCGGTGAAGTGTCGATATAGGCCGCCAAGCGATCGTCGGAGACGACGTCGCCCGATGTTCCTTGCAGATACTGCCACGCCTCCTCCCGCGAATCGGGAATCCCCACACCGGGCATCAAGTGGTTGTTCGGGATCCATAGCAGGCAGGAGCCCATCGCCGAGGCGCCGCCGTAGCGGTCCGTCTTCTCGATCAAGAGTGTACTCGCGCCCAGGTCGTGGGCGCGCAGGGCGGCGGTCATCGCACCGGCCCCGGTGCCGATGACGAGCACATCTACCTCGTGGTCCCAGGGATTCCGGTTCTGCTCGGTCGAAGGGGTCATATGGGCTCCGATTGGACTCGACGTGTTTGGGTGGCCGAGGATTGATCGCGAGAGGATAACGTCTCGTTGTGAATGATCCGAGGGTTTGCGCGTGTCCAGTCGGTTGTGGTCGGTTGTGGTGAGGACACGGCATGTGCGACTCTAGCAGTGGCGCAATTGCTCTACCCGGGTGATGGCCGGTGTTCTGAGTGAGTCCCTTCCCGTCCGCTAGCGACCG
>JAFDDH010000183.1 GCA_019310975.1 Deltaproteobacteria bacterium
CGACGAGGCCGAGTCGGCGGCGATCGTGGCTTCGCGCCTCGTCTCGCTGGGCCGCGGCCATTCGGGTGTGCGCGAAGAGCTGCTCGAGCGCATGTGCGACTTCATCAACGATCGACTTCTGCCGCAGATCCCTGCCGAGGGTTCGGTGGGCGCGAGCGGCGACCTCACGCCCCTCTCCTACCTCGCCGCCGCGCTGGCGGGCGAACGCGAGGTGACCCTGCGCGGTGAAGTGATGAGCGCGGCCCGCGCCCATGAAGTGACCGGGCGCGCGCCCGTCGTGCTTCGACCGAAGGAAAGCCTGGCGGTCATGAATGGGACGAGCGTGATGACCGGGCTCGCGTGTCTCGCATTCGAGCGCGCGAGTGCACTCGCCGCGTTGGCGTCGAGCATCAGCGCGATGTCGAGTGAGGTCGTCCACGGCAACCCCGAGCACTTCGATGACCGCATCTTCGCCTTGAAGCCTCATCCGGGTTCACGCGCCTGCGCGGGCTTCATCCGAGGTCACCTCGAGAGCGGCCCCACGAAGCACGTCGCACGGCTGCAGGATCGCTACTCGATCCGTTGCGCGGCCCATGTGATCGGCGTGCTGGTCGACGCGCTCGACTTCGCGCGCAGCCTGATCACGATCGAGCTGAACGGCGTGAGCGACAACCCGATCTTCGACAACGAAACGGGCGACGTGCTGCACGGTGGGAACTTCTACGGTGGCCACCTCTGCTTCGCCATGGACGGCATCAAGACCGCCGTGGCCAGCGTGGCAGATCTCCTCGACCGTCAGCTGGTCCTGCTCTGCTGCCCCGAGACCAGCGATGGCCTGCCCGCGAACCTCGTCGCGGGCAGCGAGCCCGAAAGCCTGGTCCAGCACGGCTTCAAGGCGATGCAGATCAGCGCCTCGGCGCTGACCGCCGAGGCGCTGAAGCTCACGATGCCCGCGAGCGCGTTCAGCCGCAGCACCGAGTCGCACAATCAGGACAAGGTGAGCATGGGCACGATCGCGGCACGCGACTGCCTGCGCGTGCTCGAGCTGACCGAGCTCGTCGCGGCCATCGTTCTACTGGCCGACTGCCAGGCCGTCGATCTCAGGGATCCCGCGGAGGCGCGCGCGAGGACCCGCGCGCTACACGAATGCGTGCGCGCCGAGATCCCGATGGTCGAGAAGGATCGGCGCCAGGACCTCGACATCCAGGCCATCGTCTCGCTCCACCAGGCCGGCGCTCTGCCCGGCATCGGGCGGGGCGAGTCGCTCAGCGGATCGACTGGAGAGGGATCCGCCTGAGTATGAGCGGTCGCTCGCGGATGCACGAGGTTCGCGTGCAGCTCGAGGTGCCTTTCTACGATGTGGATATTCTCCGCGTTGCGTGGCACGGGCACTACTACAAATACTTCGAGCTGGCGCGGACCGAGCTCTTGCGATCGATCGGACTCGATGCGGGGGACCTGATCGGGCCTCGCTACGCTTTCCTGGTTTCGGAGAGTCAGTGCCGGCACATTCAGCCGCTCGAGTATGGGGAGCGGTTCGAGGTGGCGGCCTGGATCCGAGACTACGAGAACCGGATCTGCATCGACTACGAGATCACGAGCCTCGATCGCGGGCAGCGGAGTGCCAAGGGGCGGACCGTGTTGGTGTCGACGGATCTCGAGGGGCGATTGCTGTTGCGGACGCCTCAGGCCATCCGCGACCGCATCGTGGGGTAGGGCGGCCCGCCGCGCAACGACTATTGGGCGGCCCCGATTCCCACTGCCGAAGACGCGTGAGATCTGGTCCGCGACGAGACGGCCCCGGCCACACGGGAGGCCGGCGCTACCATTCGTCTCGACATATAAGGGAGGACAGAGCATGAGTCGACTCCTGACAATCTTTGCGTGTCTCGGACTCGCTCCGTTTCAGGCCGCCGCAAGCGACCTGGACGAGGCGGGCTGCCTTCACGATCAGGAGCGGTATCCCGAGGGCTACGAGCTCTGCCTCTCCGGCACGCTCAAGCGTTGTGAGCACGGCGCTTGGGCAGACGTCGGCATGTGCGGCGAGGAGGAGACGGCGCCGCCCACGATGGGCGACGAGGGGCCGATCAACCGCTAGCGGGCTGCTGGCGCAATGCCTGCCGCCCGTTGATGGCCAAGAGACCAGCGAGCGGTCGCGCTCGCTCGCTGTGTGCATTCCAGTCGGGCTCGATCGGGCGATCCGTCAGGCTGGAGGTGATCCGGCGTCCGGAAGTAGTATCCGCAGCTCCAGATCGGAACGCAGGTTGCGATGAGTGGGAGTCGTGTGGAGCAGGCGACTTCCCCTGGAGTCGTAGACTCTGAGGTAGAGATCGGGCTCCAGCTCCGAAAAATCCCTGAACAGGTCCTCGTTGAACTCGATCGAGAAACGTCCGAGCTCGTCAGTAATGTCTCTGCCGAGGTAATCATCGAAGATCAGATCCTTGTCGTAGGCCTGAACGATGAGTCCGGCCAATGGCCGCCCAGTTTCTCGCTCTTCGATCGTACCCTCGACCCTGAATTGCACGCGGCTGAACATTCGATTCTCTGTCAGGCAAGAACACGCGATGATTTCACGAATCAGTCGTGAATCCGACCGCTAACGGATCGGCGACAACCGGCTGCCAAGAGCGCTGATCTGCTCCCCTTGGATCAACTCGGCTGGAGTATTCGGACGCCGCCCCAAACGATGATTGCCATCGTCAACCGAATCATCCAACGATTGCGCGTCGGCGCCCCCGGAGCAGGAGGACGCCCGCAACCGCCAGCAGCAACCCGAAGGCAGCGGGCCACGCTCCAGAGAGTAGCGGGATCAGCACAGCAAGCCCCGACGACGCGACGACGCCGGATGGGCCGGGCGGCTGCCCGATCATGGAAGTGAGGAGCGCGTAATCCCCGTCCCCGACTTTTCCGTCGCCATCGAGGTCCGCGTCCAAACAGCTCTGGCGGATAACCTCGGCCTGCACATCGTAGCCGGGCGGCAGCTCCGTGGCGTCGTAGTAGATGTCCTGTGGCGAGAGGATGTCCACGCCGAGGCAGTCGAGCAGGTGGGCGTTGTCGTCGGAGTCCACCACGCCGTCATCGTCGAAGTCGGGATCGCAGGCATCGCCGAAACCATCACCGTTGGCGTCGAGTTGGGCCGCATTGGCAGCGCGGCTGCAGTTGTCGAAGCTATCGGGCACGAAGTCGCCGTCGGCATCGGCGAAGGCGGTGCCGGGTGGTGCCCCGACCGTCCATGTGGCACCGAGATCGATGCCGGTGCCCGGGCCCAGCTCGTCTGCGGCCAGCGCCGCCGCGCCGCCCGCGGTCGTGGGGGTCACGGCGAGAAAGGCGCCATGCCGCACGTCCCCGGCCTGCAGGCTGCCCGAATCCCACTCGGCCACGGTGCTGAGCTCGCTGCCGGTCACGGGATCCACCAGCACCAGGGCCAGTGCCCCACCCTCGCCGGGTTCGAAGAGGGCGCCCGTCTGCGACAGGCTCATCGCCTGCATGGGGGGCAGGTAGAAAGTCCCGCCCACCAGGGCGATGTCCTCAAAGACGACCGGGTAGCTGGGATCGGGGTTGACCAACGACACCAGCTTGAGGAAGAGCTCGTAGCAGCCGGTGAACCTGCAGTCCAGCAGCCAGTTGTCCTCAGCGCCGCAGGGCAGGCCTATCTGGTGACACATGAACGGGTTGTTGCTTGAATCAGTGAAGATCGGGCAGTTGTCAATGGCGTCGGGGAAGGCGTCGAAGTCATCGTTGTCGTCGGCACAGTTCCGGATGCCGTCCCCATCGGAGTCCGCGGACTCCGGCTCTTCCAACAGCTCGTTGCCCCCGGGACAGCTGGGGTGCTCGATGACACCCACGATCATCGACGCGTTGTAGGGCCGCAGATCGTTGCCCGGGCAGGCGAAGTCGCCCGGTGCGCAGACCTGGGGACAGCCGTCGCCGTCGATGTCGTCATCACAGGCGTCGGCCAAGCCGTCGCGGTCGAGGTCCGGGGCGCCGATTCCCACCGATGCATGGCCCGGGCAGGGATCGCACTCGTCCCCAACGCCATCTCCGTCCGTGTCCATCTGGTCCGGGTTGCTCACCCCGGGGCAGTTGTCCTCCTGGATCGTGCACAGCCCGTCGCAGTCGGGGTCGCCGCCGGCGAGGCAGACCTCCTGCAGCTGCTGGCGCCACGGGTCACTGCCGAGATAGCCGAGCACCTGACCGCGTTGATCCGAGCAGAAGGCGGGGTAGAGTTGCCCGCCCAGGATGAAGGGCCCCTTGCAGGGGCCGGGGAAGTAGGCCATGGCGTTCCACGCCGACGGTGGCGCGGCGAGCCAGCCGCTGGCGCTCACGATGCCGTTGGCGATGTCCGCGCTGCCCGCGTCCGGGCGGATGTAGCACTGCCAGCTGCAGTAGTCCGCCTTGGGGCTGTCGCCGTCTACCGGCGGGCTGGTCTTCACCATGTAGTCGCAGAACTCGTGGCCCACCTTCATGGTGCCGCTTCCGTCGAAGTCGGGCGGCTCGTCGGGAGGCTTCTCCTCGACACCGGGGTCGTCGTTGGTGCAGGCGAGGCCGTCATTGTCGCGGTTTATTGTGGCGCCGCCGATTTCGGCCTGGTCCTGCCAGGTGAAGGTATGCTGCAGGCTGAAGTAGTGGCCCATCTCGTGGGCCCATCCCCCGCCGTCGAGAGTGGGGGAAACTACCAGTTCCAAAGGCGGGTCGTAGCGCCCGGCCGGCCCGCGGTGCAGCACGAAGACATGCACGCGCTCCGGATCGTTGGTTGCCATCTGAGACATCGTGGACTTGGTGCCCACTCCGTCGAAGTCGGCCAGGTCGGCGTCATAGACGATCTGAGTCACCACGTGGCGGAAGCTGATGAAGTTTGCGCAGAAAGCCCTGTTGAGGACGCGGACCTTGGCGATGATATTTTCCCTGAGCGCCTGCTCGCTGGGCTGGTGGCAGTAGGGATCCTCGTCCAGAGGCACCTGCCCGGGCGGCTCGCAGAAGGCGTGGACGACCAGATCGTAGGTCTGGATGGCCGCACGAACGTGGCCGGGGAGCCCGAGGGTGATCAGGGCGACACAGAGCGACGTCCACACCATGCAGCGTCTCGCCGGCTTCGGAACGACCATCGCGGCTCCTCGAAGAGCTGGGCAGCTAATTGAACGGTCATCAATCCAGACCCGCATCCTGATTGGCCGCGTGCGCTCACCGGTATGATCGGGGTCATACCCGGGGCAGGAAAAGCTGGGGATGGGCGTACCCGGGCCACGGCATCAGTGGGGATAGGGTGCGCCCGTCTGGTCACTGCCGATAGCGGATCGCTCGAATGATCTGCTCGCTCTGCCAGTCACCGAGACCTGTCGCCGGATCCGGCGCAAGGTTGGACGGCCAGCCTCGGTCACGATTCCTGTCCTGGCTCAGAATACATCCATCGTTGGAAACTCGTCGTTCGCTTCCATACACGAGGACAGGTAGTGTGCGAGACCGAGGCCCCCGGTCCAGAGCGAATACCGACGCAGGCCGAACTCTCGAAGATGCCGTTCGCTCTGCTCGATCGCGTGCATCGCGAAGGCCCGCGCACGATCGAGCCAGATGGAATCCGAAACCGTCTCTTGGCGAAGAGCATCTCGAGTCCGAAATACTTCGACGACGTACACCCCGCGGAGACAGTTTCAGTTCCTTCAGGGATCCGGCAGGGTCGTAGACGGAGGGACTCCACCGCCACGCCGCAGGTGATCGTGAGTCGCATTCCGCTCGCTCATCCACTGTTGGCCGTCCACCGATTCGGTACGTAGGGCAAGATTTTCAATGTCGGCAGATGCGTGTTACACTTCCGCCGCCTTCACGACCACCCGCATGAGCGGGGTGACGCTTCAAGGTTGAACGACGATGTTGCTGACCATCACCTTCCTCTAGAAACCAGATCTTCGCTCGACTTGGCCGGCTTCCTGCCAGGTCATCCTTGGTTTCCTCTCGTTCTTCGAGGTTCGTGATGCTGCCCTCTCTTTCGATCCCGGCCGAAGGCCGTCCGCGCGCTGTCCTGGTCGGCATTCAGCTTCCTGAGTACTCCACGGAGCAGGTTGAGTCGTCGCTCGACGAGCTTGCTCGCCTCTGCAAGACCCTCGGGCTCGACCCGGTGGCCCGCATCACGCAGCGGCGCCCCTCGACCGGTGCCGCGATGGCGCTCGGCGCTGGAAAGGTGCGCGAGCTCGCTCGGCTGACCGGTGGTGAGGGCGTCGTGCCCTCGCCGGTACCGAGCCACCGTCGCGGCAGCAGTGGCGATGGCAAGCCAGACGAAGTCGACACATCCACCGAGTCGACGCTTCTCGTCGAGTCGGAAGAGCGTAAGATCGACGAGGTCGACCGCGAGGACGACGAGCAAGACGAAGTCGGCGACGACAGCGAGGGAGAGAAGGAGCGCGCCGAGGTCGTGGTGTTCGACCACGATCTGACGCCGACGCAGCTGCGCAACCTGGAAGGCGCGACGGGTGCCCGCGTGCTCGATCGGTCGACCGTGATCCTGCACATCTTCCAGCGGCATGCGCGCTCGCGGGAGGCGCGCATCCAGGTCGAGATTGCGTCGCTCAAGTATCTGACGCCGCGGCTTCGTGCGACTGGCGGCGGAGCCCGTGATCGCCAACAAGGTGGGATCGGCGTCCGGGGTGGTGCCGGCGAGTCTGCGCTGGAGCTGGACCGCAGGCGGGTGCGGGATCGCATCGCAGAGCTGGAGAAAGAGCTCGTGAGCCTTGCGCGCGAGGCAAGCGGGCGGCGAGAACGGCGCGGTGCACGGACCGTTTCGCTCGTCGGGTATACGAACGCCGGCAAGTCGACGCTGATGCGGGCGCTGACCGGGGCTGACGTGCTGGTCGATGACCGCCTCTTCGCGACCCTCGATACGACGGTGCGCGCGCTCCATCCGGAACCTGTGCCCCGCGTGTTGATCTCCGACACTGTCGGGTTCGTCGACCGTCTGCCGCACGACCTGGTGGCTTCGTTCCGCTCCACACTCGCCGAGGCGCGCGAGGCCGAGCTGATGCTGCACGTCGTCGACGCCGCGGACCCGCTCTACCTCGAGCGGCTCGCGGTGACGCGCCGCGTGCTCGCGGAGCTCGGAGCCGGGGAGCAGCCCGAGCTACTGGTGCTCAGCAAGGCGGATCGGCTGGACGCCCTGCAGCGCGAGGCGCTGGCGGCAGTGCATCCCGAAGCCATCGTCGTCTCAGCGCGCAGCGAATACGATGTCGCGGCACTGCACGGGCAGATCGTCGCCTGGTTGGAGCGCGCGATGGTGGAGGCCAGCCTGTTCGTGCCGTACCGAACGCCCAGGCTGCTCCACGTCATCCACGAACGTGCGCGCGTGCTGAGTGAGACCCACGAGGCGGACGGCACCCGGGTGACCGTCCGTGCTCCGGCGACGGTGATCGAAGAGCTGCAAGCCGTGGTTGCAGGCTGAGCGCGCGCTCCGGGAGTCTCCGCCCGCATGCCAAGCCTCCGAGTGAGCTAGGCGGGCACCGGGACGATGGACGCGAGCGCGACGAGCGCGACCCACGGGCGAAGGAGCCGGTCTCCGATCACGGGGATGGCCTTCGGGCATTGCGCGCCGGGACGAGGGGCGCAGTATATCCCCATGCCCGACCAACCGTTGCGCGTGATCGGCCTCTCGATCTCGCCCTACTCCCTCAAGGTGCGCGCGTACCTGCGCTATAAGGCGATCCCGTTCGAGTGGATCGACCGCAACCGGCGCCACGAGAAGCTGTTCCAACGGCACGCGCGAGTACAGTTGATCCCGCTCGTGCTGTTCCCGGACGGCGAGGCGCTGCAGGACTCGACGCCGATCATCGAACGGCTCGAAGAGGAGCACCCGGAGCCGTCGATTCATTCGGAGACCCCGGCGCTGCGTTTCCTCTCGGCCTTGCTCGAGGAGTACGGCGACGAGTGG
>JAFDDH010000184.1 GCA_019310975.1 Deltaproteobacteria bacterium
GAGATCCTGCCCTTCGTACCGGCCATGACCCGGCTCGTGCTCGCCCGGAAACCGCTGGACGAAGGCTCCGAGTAGGCCGCATCGTGTCCAGCCCGCATGATTCATGTAGCCCTGCCTGCGTACGCGCATCTACGCACTCTGGAACGCGAAATCGCTCACTCGCCAGGGGGCTTGATGAATGATGCGGTCTAGCGATCTCGCCCTCTTTCGAGCCTGGCCCGGACTCCGTTCCCGGATCCCGAGGTGCGCCTTTATCGAAGGGACGACTCCGGTCGAACCGCTCGAACTCGAGGGGCTACCGAAGGGCCGGGTTTTCATCAAGCGAGACGACCTCTGCTGCTCTCTCTACGGCGGCAACAAGCCCCGCAAGCTCGAGTTCGTGCTAGCCCGGGCGCTCACGAGATCTGCACAGCGCTTGGTGACGACGGGTGCCCACGGTTCGCATCATGCGCTCGCCACCACGGTGCTGGGGCGCTCGGTCGGACTCTCCACCAGCCTGGTCCTCGTACCCCAACCAGCTGCGCCCGAGGTCGACGCGATGCTCGCGCAAGATGCGAGGTTTGGAGCGGAGATCGTATACGCCCGGGGCGTCGCGGACGCGGGCCTCAAAACGGCGGTTGTGCTGGTCCGTTCGCTAATCCGAGGCGAGCACCCCTATCTGCTCCGGACCGGCGGCTCCTCGGCTGTGGGCAACCTGGGCTTCGTCTCTGCCGCCCTCGAGCTCGTCGAACAGATCAAAGCCGGCGAGTTGGACACGCCAGACGAAATCTACGTTCCGATCGGGACGGGCGGGACCCTCGTGGGACTGGTCCTCGGGTTTGCCCTGGCCCGCATCCGGGTGCGGGTTCACGGCGTGCTGGTAACCGATATCCTGTCCCCGTCACCGCGTCGGCTCCTGCGCATGGCGCGATCGACCTTCGCTCTCCTCCACCGCGCCGCACCGTCGATTCAGCCGCCGCCCATCGACGCTGGGCACTTCATCGTGGATCGCAGCGAACTCGGGAGGGGCTACGGCTACCCGACTCGCGCGGCTCTGGCGGCGCGTGCCGCAGCGGACGACGTGGGGATCCCGCTCGAAACCACCTACACTGCCAAGTGCCTGGCGGCCCTGCAGCGTGAAGCCCGGGCCGGCAAGCACGGCTGCGGCCCTATCCTGTTCTGGAATACCCATAGCAGCGTGAATCCGAAGCTGGACCGGCTGGCGGCGTGAAGCGCGTATGACGCGAGTCATACCCTTATCACCCGCGTGTGCGAGATCCTCTTCGTGAACGCCATGTGGAGGGTGGGCGCAGATGGTCCGAGTGTCGCGTCGCGAATTCATGCAGGCCAGTGCTGCGGGCGCCCTCACACTCGCTCTCGATCGATTGACATGGTGCGAGCCGCAACTCTCCGAGGTGGTGCCTCCCGCCTACTCCGACTGGCAGGACGTGTACCGATCGCGATGGGAGTGGGATCGCGTCGTCCGGGGTACCCACACCAACGCGAATTGCGTCTCCTCCTGTGCTTGGAACCTCTACGTACGCGACGGGATCGTGTGGAGGGAAGAGCAATCCGCCCCTTACGCGGCCTCCAACGATCAGGTCCCCGATTTCAACCCACGTGGTTGCCAGAAGGGGGCGAGCTGTAGTGATCTCCTCGTCGGGCCGACGCGAATCCTACACCCCCTGCGGCGCGTCGGTCCGCGTGGGTCGAGACGGTGGAAGCGAATCACTTGGGAAAAAGCCCTCGACGAGATCGCCGGTGTGCTCGTAGACGAGCTATCCGAGCGGGGCGGGGAGAGCGTGCTCTGCGAACTCGGCCCCAACATCGACTACGGCCCGCACACCGCGGCGGCGCTTCGTTTCTTTCGACAGATCGGAGCCCCCCTCACCGACTCGATGGCACAGATCGGCGACCTGCCCGTCGGTGGAACCATCACACTCGGGATACCGCATACGGACGGCACCTCGGATGATTGGTTCCGCTCTCGATACATCGTCCTCTGGGCCTGCAATCCCTCTGCGTCCCGCATCCCCGACGCCCACTACCTGAACGAGGCCCGCTACCACGGAGCTCGACTCGTGTGCATCGCACCGGACTACAACCAGAGCGCAATTCATTCCGACCTCTGGCTATCGCCCCGTCCCGGTACGGACGCCGCCCTCGCGATGGCCGCCTGCCAGGTCCTGGTCGAGGAGGGACTCTACGATGCCGACTACATTCGCGAGCAGACAGACCTCCCCATGCTCCTCCGTCGGGACAACGGGCGCTTCCTACGCGAATCCGATCTGATCGCGGGTGGCGCGGACGATCGTTTCTGCATCTGGGACGAAGTGGCCGACAAGCTGCATTGGGCGCCCGGCACGCAGGGGGATAGCGAGCCTTCGATCGCGCTGCCCCCGGGCGTACGCCCTGGCTTGGAAGTCGAACGGGAGGTCAAGTTGGCGAGCGGTGGCGGGGTGAGGGTGCGAACCGTCTTCTCCCTCCTGCGTGAACGCCTGGATAGCGAGCACAAGCCCGCGCAGGCCAGCCGAGTCGTCGGGATCCATGCAGACGTCATCCGCCGCTTCGCCCGGGAGTTTGCCGCTGCAGAGAGTGCACTGATCCTCTCTCAATGGGGTGCCTGCAAGCACTATCACTCCGATCTCCTTCAGCGAGCCCAGATCCTGCTCGCCTCGCTCACCGGAAATTTGGGGCGGGTTGGCGGAGGTTGGCGATCCGGAGCGTTCATCGCCCTCGACGGTCTCGGGGTCGTTGCAATGCAGGACGGTCTCGGCTTGCCCTCGCTAGGGTGGTTGGCAGCGCGCTCGTACTTTCGGCCCAAGGTTGTCCGGAAGGAGTTTGAGTCGATGTACGTGCCGAGCACGCTCCTCCACGCGATCCACGGTGGCTTGGCGGAAGTGGCGACGGCACCCGAGTACGGTGATCCGGCGCTGCTCCCAGAGGGCGCGCGGCCGCGACTCGATTACGCCATTCGTGCGGGCCACTTCCCCGTGGTGCCAGCTCCGGGCAAGCCCTCCGCATCGGTGATCTTCTCGTTCTGTGGAAATGTCCTGCGCCACACGCGCCGAGGCGAGCGAGTTCGCGACACACTCTTCAAGAATGCGAGGCTCATTGTCGACGTGAACTTCCGAATGAGCCAGACCGGTTGCTACTCGGACATCATTCTTCCGGCGGCCGGTTGGTACGAAAAGATCGGCATCAAGTACATCGCCGCCTTCGTTCCATACGTGACCCTGGGCGATGCTGCGACTGCGCCACTGGCCGAGTCGAAGCCCGAATGGGAGATCTTCGCCCGGCTCGCGGAGCGTGTGGCGAAGCGGGCGCGCGAGCGCGGCGTCGAGTCGACCCGGGGCTTTCGGGGGGAGAGTTGTTCGCTCTCGAACCTCGCTGAACGCTTTACCGACGACGGACGCTTCCCGGCGGATGGAGCGGAGGAGGTACTGCGCCTGATACTCTCCGTGTCGAGCGCGTCAAAGGGCGTCACACTCGAGGATCTGCGGCGCCAGGGGGGCGCAGTGCGCATCCGCAGCCACGGCCCGGAGGGTGGCACCGCCGGTATCTACTCCGAGTTTCGCGACGATGAGCCCATCGTTCCGTTTCGGGACTTCGTCGAAAAGAAGAGGCCGTACCCAACGCTCACGGGCCGTCAACAATTCTACATCGACCACCCCTGGTTTCTGGAGCTCGGCGAGGAGCTCCCCACCCACAAGGATCCACCGGCGGCCGGCGGCCACCATCCATTCACCCTCACCGGCGCACATACGCGTTGGAGTATTCACGCTATGTGGCGAGACCATGCGATGATGCTGCAGCTCCAACGCGGAGAGCCCGTCGTGCTGGTGAACGACGCGGTCGCTCGGGAGCGGGCTATCGAGGACCACGGCCTCGTCCGAGTTTTCAACGACCTCGGAGCGTTCGAGGCGCGGGCGAAGCGATCGAGCGCGATCCGTCCCGAACAGATTCACATCTTCCACGGCTGGGAGCCTTACCAGTTTCGTACGGGCGTGAGCCATCAGTCCCTGGCAGCGAGCCCCATCAAGGTGACCCAACTCGTCGGAGATTACGGTCAGCTTCACTGGGGCCACGCCCACTACGAGCCAAATCAGGTCGACCGCGACACCCGGGTCGACATCGAGCCAGTTCCCGAGTCAGTGTAGGCAAACGACCACGGTCGCCGGTCGGCAATTCGGATCTGAGTACTCGCGGCCTTCGTCCGCGGGCTTGGTCACTCGAGATGCTTGTGCCCTGGAATCGTTCGGACAGCCTCGGTGTCTGAGGACCGCTGGTCAGTCAGGCGAACGCGCCGGCGAGCGGTTCAGGACCAGAACAGACGGGTCCTCGAAGCTCTCGCGACACCGTTGTCCGCTCGGATTCGTACTCCTCGGTGCGGTCGATGCGGTATCGCTTCCCGTAGGCTCGGGGTGGCTAGCGGTCTTGCCAGGAGTCTCGGTGGTTCCGAGACCGTTCCGCTGATAGCCGCCTGCATTCCAGTTCTGGCCCTGAAGGCCGGAGCCGTTGAAGCCCCCGCCGTTCAAGGTGCCGCCCAATTTGTCGCCACCTCTATTGCCAGCCCCGTCACCAACACAGCGGCGTTGTTGTGGCCACTGCGCTGCTGAAGCGGCATGGCACCCTCGTAGGGGACATCTTCGAATGACTACGAGTCTCCCCGAGTAGCAGACACTGGACTGCGTTGCTCCAGTCAGAGTAAGCTATTCGCGGGTGTCGTCTTCGATCGAGGAGATTCGAGTGGAAGTCGTCGATTTACGCGGCCAGGCGTTCCGCCGCGGCGGCCACCGGGCCTGGCTGGCGATGGCGCTATTCAGCGCAGCGGTCGTCTGCTCTGTCCAGTGCACGCAGATCTCCTTCGTCCTGGTCGACACGTTCGACGATCTTGCTGACACAGGCCCTGGCGACGGCGCCTGCGCGACCGCCGCGGGCACGTGCTCCCTGCGAGCCGCGATCCAGGAGGCAAACGCCCAGATCGGTCGCCAGGAGATCCGGCTGCCGCAGGGTTTCTACCTGCTGAGCCTCGAGGGAGCGTACGAGGACCGGGCGGAAACCGGCGATCTCGACGTCCTCAACGACTTGGCGATCCGTGGGCTCGGAGACGCGGCCCACACAGTGATCGACGCTCAGGCATTGGACCGCGTCTTCGAGCTGCACAGCGGAGCCCATCTCCTGCTCGAGGGCGTCATGGTCCAGGGGGGCTATGCCGACTCCGACACAGTGAATGGCGCCGGCATCCAAGTCGCCGACGGTGCGCGGCTCAATCTGTACCGCGCCATGGTGAACGGCAACCGAGCCGTTGGAAGCGGTGGCGGGATCTACAACCTGGGCCAGACAATCATCCTGCGCAGCACGATCAGCCACAATCGGAGCGACGAGGACGGCGGTGGCATCTACAACGAGGGTGTGTTGGCGCTGTCCATGAGCACGGTCAGCACCAATGATGCCGGTGGAAGGGGCGGTGGGATCGGCCAGAGTGACGCAGCGAGCACAATCATCGCCAATGCGACCTTCAACCTGAACATCGCCAATGACGGCGGCTCGCTCGACTCCCAACAGGGCAGCGTCTCGA
Source organism: Deltaproteobacteria bacterium (assembly GCA_019310975.1). GTDB lineage: Bacteria > Myxococcota_A > UBA9160 > UBA9160 > UBA4427 > JAFDDH01. The sequence goes on from JAFDDH010000184.1 coordinate 5,561, forward strand.
TGGTCAACACGATCCTGGCCAACAGCCCGAGCGGTGGCAACTGTACACCCGGTCCGATCTCTTCCGGCGGCCACAATCTGAGCAGCGACGCCAGCTGCGAGCTCGAGGGACCGGACGACGTTACGAACACGGACCCGATGCTGAGCGGCCTGCACTCCGTCGCTGGCAAGGGCCTGCCGGTTCACGTGCTCCTCGAGGGCAGTCCGGCGATCGGCGCGGGTGATCGCTCGGTCATCGACGCCTCGCGCGGAGACCAGCTCGATATCGTTCGCTCCGAGATTCAGATCGGTGCAGTCGGCGACCTCGGGCCCGTCCTTGGCGTCATCGGCACCCTCTACGTGCCAACCTACGCCACTTCAGGACCAGGTGGTGCGGTGCAGATCTACAACACCGTGAACCACTCCCTGATCGGGACAATGCAGGTTCCCGACGTGCGAGCCGCGGAGGTCCATCCTTACGGAAACGTGCTCTACCTGGCTCGCGGCCGCTACCAGGACGCCACAGTGCCGAATGAGCTGATCGCCTACCAGTTGCCGTCGCTGAACCACATCTGGACCGTTCCGCTGCCGGGGGTTCCCAACGCCGTGGCGGCATCTGGAAGCAGCCTTCAAGTCTACGTGGTCGGCGCCAACTTCACATCGAATGCCGGCTACGTGACCTCCATCAACACCGGGACCGCCGTGAGCTCCCACCTCACCGGGCTCGACCTGGCCCCGCTCTTGATCGATGCCGACCTCAACAGCACCAACGGCTCGCTCTACATCACCGGAGACGCCTCCGGATCCAGCTCCCAAGAGGAGATTCGGATCTACTCCACCTCCACCGAGACCCTCGTCCCCTCGGCGATCATCACAAGTCTGGGTCCGGCCTGGAGCATCGCCCCCGGCGTCTCCCCAGCACGGATGTACGTGAACCTCATCGACACGAAGGTCGTCATGTTCGCGAGCTTTTTCAATTTCACGACACCCCTGGGAACACTCACCAAGACGGCTGGCTCTGGTGGCGACATCGTCGTGCATCCGGATGGAAACCGTGTGTACGTAGGAAGCGGTCTGGGCGTTTTGGATGTGATCAATGTCAGCTCTGGCAACGTAATCACCACCCTCAGCGCGGGAACGAGCAGCCTGGCCGCACACCCCAGCGGATGGTGGGTCTACGCTGGAGAGTCCTTCGGGAGCGTGGACGTGATCAACGCTTCCTCCAACTCCGTCACGACTACGCTCTCGCTCCCCTCCAGTCACTCCGTGTCGAAGATGGCGGTGGGGCCATGATGCGCTCCTACCTCGCGCTCGCCGTCCTGCTCTTCGCCGCCGACTCCGCCCACGCGGGCCAGATCGAGATCACTTTCGAATTCGTCACGTCGACGACCGTCACCGCCTATGGGGGCCAGGTCCAGGTTCCACCTCAGGGCAGCATGACTTCTGGGAGCGGTGTCCTGGTCGTGCCCGGAGGCACGTTGGTCTATGCGTTGCCCGGCACGACCGAGCTTCGGGAGGCCGATTTCGATCTCTCGGTGAACGCGCTCTCGCTCGGCGCAAACGTCGCTGGCAGTCTGGCCGCGAGCCAGATCGGTGCGACGAGCGGGAATCTCTCGGCGGACCTGCTCCAGATCACCCTCAGCGGGTCCCTGCTGCTGGACGCAGTCGGCGATCTCGACTGCGGCGGGAATTTCGAGATGTGTTCGCTGCTCGGGAGCTTCCCCGTCAGCTTTGCAGGCACACAGGTCATTCCGGCCGGGAGTATGCTGACCCTGAGCGATGTGAATCTCTTGGGAGAAGCCGAGCTGGCGGCAACGCTGCTGCTCTCGACTTCCGACACGACAGCGGTCGTCGACCTGATTGGGATGGAGGTCAGCCGCACCTACCTACCCGAGCCCGCCGGGATGGCCCCGCTCGGCGCAGGAATCGCCACCCTCTGGCTCCTGTCGAGGCGCCGCCGCGATGCGGCTTGCAAGGCACGAGGATCGAACGTGCGCTCCGCAGGGTCGACTCTACATCCAAGCTGGCGAACGCTCGGTATTGGAGCGCGCCCTCTGCGCTGAAAGGCATCGGGGTGTAGCACCGAACGCAGTCGTCCCGCGCGAACGTGGATGGCTCCTAGAGGTCCTTGTTCGGGTTGATCAGGTACTTCTCGCCGGTGGCCTGCCTTGCGTATGCCGCGATCGCGTCGAGCTGCAGCGCTCCGGCGAGCGAGACCTCGCATGCGTAGTCGCTGGCGAAGGTCGTCTTGATCTCGGCGGCCACGCGCTGGCGCAGCGCCTGGCCGGCCGCGAAGCCAATCTTCTGCAGAAATGGCGTCAGCAGCCAGCCACCGATCCCCCACGCC
>JAFDDH010000424.1 GCA_019310975.1 Deltaproteobacteria bacterium
GGGGCGTACCAACTCGTGGTTCCGGTGGCGGAGCTCACGGTTCCGGCCACCGTTCAATCGGTGCTGTCGGCGCGGATCGACCGGCTCGTCGAACGAGAGAAGCAGGTGCTCCAGACCGCCTCCGTAATCGGAAAGGAGTTCGAAGAGCCGATTCTCGAAGCCGCTGTGGATCTGAGCGCACGCGACTTGCATCACGCCCTCGCCGATCTGAAGAACGCAGAGTTTCTCTACGAGCAGGCGCTCTACCCCGTGGCCGAGTACGCCTTCAAGCATCCGCTCACCCAGGAGGTCGCCTATCACTCGCAGCTCGCTGAACGGCGCCGACGGATTCACTCCGTCGTGGCGGGCGCCATCGAGAAGGTCGATCCGGAGAAGGTCGATCAGCGTGCCGCACTGCTGGCGCACCACTGCGAGCAGGCGGGCGACGCCCTCGCCGCGGCCCGCTGGTACGCGCGCGCTGCAGAGTGGGTTCGCCGGGGTGATCCCGCGGAGAGCTTGCGCCAGTGGCACAAGGTGCGCGAGCTCATCGATCCGCTTTCCCCGGTCGATACAAGGGATCTTCGCAGCGAGTCGTGCCTCCAGATCCTGATCGTCGGAGGCTGGCGTCTGGGGCTCTCCGACGACGAGGTGCAATCGCTCTACGCTGAAGGTCAGGCCCTGGGTGAAGCGAGCGGCGACACGGAGTATCTGTCCCGGCTGGCGTTCGCGTACGCCCCGACCGTCGGAATCCTGCAGGGCGACGTCGCGGGCTACCAACGGCTGGCACGCGAAGCGGAGAAGCTCGCGGACGCCACGGAGGACGCGGAGCTCCAGGCTTCGGCGCGCGTCCTGCTCATATACTCGCATCTGCGCGGCGGCCGGCTGGACGATGCGCTCGCCTACGTTCAGCGGGCGCGCGAGCTCTCACGCGACAATATGGACTTCGGAAAGGAAGTTCTCGGCTTCAGTGTCGTGGTCTTCACCTACGCGATGAGCACCTGGATGCGCATCTTGCAGGGGGATGGGAAGGGGCAGCTGGCCGACCTCGAATACGGTGTGACGCTGGCGCGCCGCCACCAGGAGTTCGAGAACCTCGACTGGATTCTCGGGAACTACGCGATGTTGGAGTTCTTTAGCGGACGACTCGGCAACGCCGAACTCCAATGTGTGGAGGCCCTCGAACACGCCGAGCGCCTCGGCTCGCCCTTCTCGATCGCATTCTCGCTGCGTACTCTTTCTCTCTCTCGGATCAACCGCGAGAAGTGGGCGGATGCCGTCGAAAATCTGGAGGGGGCACTCCGGCTGATCGAGGATCTGCGGACCGCGAGCGAAACCGAGGCCGAAACGCGGTCGTGGTTGGCCATTGCACTCCTTGGCGTCGGTGAGATCGGGCGCGCAAGGAAGAGCGCGGAACGTGGGCTCGTCGTAGCGCGAGAACGCGGAGCGCTGCTCTCCGTGGTCGATGCGAACTACGCGTTGGCGCGGGTGGCGATTGCGGAGGGTGATGCGGACGCGGCGGATTCCTTCATCGAGAGTGCGGCCGAGGGAGTTCGCGACTGTGGATCCCGCGCGTGGGAGCCTCTCCTGGCGCTCGAGCGCGCGGCGAGCGCCCGTCTGCGTGGTGATGCGGCTGCGTATGAAGGCGCACTACGCGAGGCGGTGCGGATCGCCGAAGAACTCGGAGCGGACGGCCACGCCGAGCGCGCAGTGCGTGAATTGGATGCGCTCGCGGGGTAGGGCTTCCTACAGGTTGATCGCAGTCTGGAACGCGGGTCTCGCCTCGATGCGCTTCACGTAGCTCTTGAGGTTGGCCAGCTCGTCCGGCACCTGGCCGAGGCGATTGGCCATGAAGAGCGAGTGCCCGAGCATGATGTCGGCAGCCGAGAAGCCGCCAATCAGGTACTCGCGCCCTTCGAGCGCGGCGTCCACGGGTGCGACGGCTCGGCTGAGGAGTCGCTGCGCCTGGGCGAGTGTCTCCGGGTTCCTGCGGTCCGGGGGCAGCAACACCGAGTGCACCATGATCGTATTGATCGGCGGCATCACCATGCCTTCGCAGTAGTGGAACCACTGCAGGTACTCGGGAAACTCGGGCGCATCGACCGCCGGCTTCAAGCCGCCGTCTCCGTACCGCGCCATCACGTACTCGACGATCGCGCCGGACTCGTAGATCGAGACGTCGCCGTCGTCGAGAACCGGAACGCGCCCAAGCGGATGGCGCTTCCGGTGCTCGTCCGATTTCAGATCCTTCGGATGGAAGGCCATCTTGTTCAGCTCGTACTCGAGGCCCAGCTCCTCGAAGAGCCAGACGATGCGCCCGGCGCGGGAGTTCGGGGCGAAGTGAAGCTTCAGCATCAGATTCTCCTTGTTGCGAACGTTCGTGGCGGGAACGGCCCGGCCGGCTACGCGCGGCTCTCCTGGGTGTCGCCCGGTGCCCCCGTCGTACGATCCACTGCCGTCGCCGACTTCCGGATCGAAAGCAGGAAGAACACCGAGGTCAAGGGGAGCAGGACGTACACGCCGATCTGGCCCGGCGGGACGACGGGCAGGGGCTTCACGCTCAGCAACACGGCGCCGAGGACCT
>JAFDDH010000050.1 GCA_019310975.1 Deltaproteobacteria bacterium
GGACGAACGGCCGCTGCTGGTCACGGCCGCCAACTACGCGGGCGTGGTGGCGATCTACGATGCGCAGAGTGGCGACTTCCTCGGGCGCGTCACCACCGGCAACATGACGGTGCTGGGTCTGCAGACCCCCTTCGCGGCGGGCGGGCGCTGATGGACTTGCTGCGCGATCCAGCGGTCCAGTTGCTGCTGCACGGTTTCTTCGCCGTGCTCTTCGCGCGCTCGGCTGTGCACAAATGGCGCGATCCCGCTGCCTTCCAGGCCGCCCTCGACGCGTACGAGATGTTGCCGCGCGGTGTGACACGCGGCGTGTCGCTGGGCTTTGCCGGCGTCGAGAGTGCGCTGGCGCTCGGGCTGCTCGTACCGGGCATGGGACCGTGGCCCGCGCTCGTCGGGGCGGGTCTGCTCATCCTCTATACGGGCGCCATGGCGGTCGCTTGGCTGCGTGGCCTGCGCGAGATCGATTGCGGATGCGGGCCGCCGGGCGCCGGGCGGCCGATCGGGCCCGATCTGATGCTGCGCAACGCTGTGCTCGCCGGCGCGCTGATCGCGGCCGCCGCCCCGGCGGCCGTGCGCCCGCTCGGCTTCGTGGACGGCGTGAGTGCGCTGGCGGCGGGCTTCGCCCTGGTGGCGCTCCAGGAGGCGATCGAGTCGGGATTGCGCCAGCTGCGCAGCATGCGCGCATGGAGGAGGCCGGTCTGATGGAGAGTCTCGTGATATCGCAGGTCCTGCTCTGGGGAGTGGTGGTGGTGCTCTGCCTCGCTGTCTGGGCGCTGGTGCGTCAAGTCGGTGTGTTGCACGAGCGCGTGGCGCCCGCGGGCGCCCTGATGGGAAACGAGCTGCCCGCGGTCGGTGAGCACGCGCCCGTCTACGAGCTGCGCGACTGGGAGGATCGCCCGACGCGAATCGGCGGCATCGATGCGGACGGTGCGAAGACGCTGCTGCTCTTCGTTTCGCCGACGTGTCCGGTGTGCAAGGAACTGCTGCCGATTGCGCGCGCCGTCGCGCGTGACGAGGGTCTGCGCGTGGTGCTGGCCAGCGATGGTCCGCGCGAGGAGCACGAAGGCTTCGTGCGCCGCTACGAGCTGGCCGGGGCGAGCTACGTGCTCTCTGGCGAGCTCGGACGCGCCTACCAGATCGGCCGACTCCCTCACGCGCTCTTGCTCGACGCCGAAGGCGTCGTTCGTGCGCGCGGGCTGGTCAACTCACGCGAGCATTTCGAGAGCCTGCTCGAGGCCGAGGCCCGCGGCATCGCGTCGGTGCAGGACTTTCTTGCCAGGCGTGTCGCATGAGGGGCATTGAGTCGACTCGAGGGAGGGCAGGGCGATGAGCGAGAGGATGAGGGGTGATGGCATCGACCGTGTCGTGACGCGCCTGGCACGCGGGGTGGCCCGCCGCAGCTCACGCCGCGGCTTTCTGGCGCGGCTGGGTGTGCTGCTGGTGGGCGGCACGGCACTGCCGCTGCTGCCGGTCGCGCGTGCCTCCGAGAACGCTCGGACCCGCGCACCCCTGCCGGGCGAGCCGGGCCGCGACAAGCCCCACGGCGATCCCGAAGACTGCGACTACTGGCGCTATTGCTCGATCGACGGCTTTCTCTCGAGCTGCTGCGGCGGCACGCACACCAGCTGCCCGCCGGGTACGCAGATGTCTCCGGTCACGTGGGTTGGCACCTGTCGCAACCCGGAGGACGGCAGGGATTACGTGATCTCGTACAACGACTGCTGCGGCAAGGATGTATGTGGCAAGTGCTTCTGTCGCCGCACCGAGGGCGACATGCCCGTCTACTACCCAGGCAAGAGCAACGACATCAACTGGTGTATGGGCAGCGAGGGCGTGATCTACAACTCGACGGTGGCCATCGTGGTGGGTGTGGCCACGGAGGATGAGTGAGGTTGCTCGCCCTACTGGCTGCGCTGGGTCTGCTCGGCGGCGCCGCTGCGGCCAGCGCCGACCCACACGTCGACTATATGCTCGAGTGCCAGGGCTGCCATCTGCCAGATGGCAGCGGCAAGCCCGGTGCCGTGCCTTCGCTGCGCGATTCGATCGGGCGCTTCCTCGAGGTGCCGGGAGGGCGCGCCTTCCTGGTGCAGGTGCCGGGCAGCGCGACGTCGCCGCTCAGCGACGCACGCCTGGCCACTCTGCTCAACTGGATGATCCGAGAGTTCGGTCCGGCTGACGTCGCGCGCCGAATGCGGCCTTACGAAGTCAAAGAGATCGCAGTCTGGCGGGCCCGGCCGCTGGTCGATGTGGAGACGACGCGGGCCGCGCTCGTCGCGCGCATGTCGCCACGCTGAGCAGCGCACCGCTCGGGCGAAAGCCCCGAGGGCTTTACCTGTTCCCGCGAAGCGGGATCGATTGTAAGGTCTGCGCTGTCGGACCCCCCGGCGACGCGCTGGAGGTGTGTCCTCCCAAACGCCGTTTGGCGATCCTGGAGCAAAGCGATGTCGAGCGACTGCACCCCCGAGCTGCGGGAGCGGATCGAGAACACGATCCGCTTCCTGGCGGTCGATGCCGTCGAGGCAGCGAAGAGCGGCCACCCCGGCGCCCCGATGGGCCTGGCGGCGGCGGGCCTCGAGCTCTTCGACAGCCATCTGCGCTTCGACCCCGGGGATCCGGATTGGCCGCTGCGCGACCGCTTCGTGCTCTCGGGGGGGCATGCCTCGATGCTCCTCTACTCGCTCCTACACCTCTTCGGCTACGACCTGCCACTCGAGCAGGTCAAGCGCTTCCGGCAGCTCGGCTCGAGCACACCCGGCCACCCCGAGTACGGCGACACCCCGGGCGTCGAGGTCACCACCGGCCCGCTCGGCCAGGGCTTCGCCCACGCGGTGGGGATGGCGCTGGCGGGGCGGTTGACGCGCGCCCAGCTGGGCGGTCCCGCGGACGAAGCGAGTGAGGGCCCGGGCAATCACTTCGTCTACGGCTGCATGGGTGACGGTGACATGATGGAGGGGCTCTCGTCCGAGGCGGCCTCGCTGGCCGGTCATCTCGGCCTCGGCAATCTGATCTTCCTCTACGACGACAACCACATCACCATCGACGGCCCCACCTCGCTCTGCTTCGGAGAGGATGTGCCCGCGCGCTTTGCCGCCCAGGGCTGGCACGTGCACGGTCCGATCGACGGGCAGGCCGTGGACGAGCTGGCCAGCGCACTCGAGGCGGCACGCGAAGAGACGGATCGGCCGAGCCTGATTGTGCTGCGAACGCTGATCGGTCGTGGCAGCCCCGCGGTCGAGGGCAAGAACAAGGCGCACGGTGCTCCACTCGGTCCCGAGGAGGTGGTGCGCGCCAAGCAGAATATGGGCTGGCCCGAAGAGCCGACCTTCCTGGTGCCCGACGACGTGCGTGCCTACTGCGTCGCCCGCGCCGAGGCCAAGAAGCAGCAGCGGCGCGCAGTCGACGCGCGCCACCAGGTCTGGCGCGAGGCCAACCCGGAGCGCGCCGCTGCCTGGGACGCCGCCCGCAACCGCAAGCTACCGGCCAATCTCGGGGAAGTCCTGGCCGAGGGGCTGGCCGGCGTCGACGCTGCCACGCGCAAGCACTCGGGCAGCGTGTTGCGCAAGCTGAACGACCTCGTCCCCTATCTGGTCGGCGGCTCGGCGGATCTCGCGGGCTCGGCGGCGCCGCCCGTGCTCGAGGAGATCGGTGTGGTGGGCCCGGGCGCCGAGCAGGGTGTGGATCCCTTTGCGGGTCGAAACATCCACTTCGGTGTGCGCGAGCACGCGATGGCCGCAATCACCAATGGCATCGCGCTCGACGGCACCTTCCGGCCCTACTCGGGCACGTTCCTGATCTTCAGTGACTACATGCGGCCCGCCATCCGGTTGGCGGCGTTGATGAAGATCCGCTCGTTCTTCGTCTTTACGCACGACTCCTTCTACGTCGGCGAGGACGGTCCGACCCACCAGCCCATCGAGCAGCTCGACTCGCTGCGCGCGATCCCGGGCCTCAGCGTCTTTCGCCCGGCAGACGGCATCGAGACCGCTCTGGCATACGCCTGGATCCTGCAGGAAGCCGACGGCCCGGCGATGCTTTCGCTGACCCGGCAGACGCTGCCCGCGCTCGAGCGGAGCGCCGGCTTCGAACCGGGTGACGTCTGGAAGGGCGCCTACGCGGTGCGCGATCCGGGCGGCAAGCCCGATCTCGTTCTGATTGCGAGCGGTTCCGAGGTCTCGCTGGCCTGCGAGACGGCCGACCTGCTCTCCGAGCAGGGGCTCGCATCACGCGTGGTTTCGATGCCCTGCATGGAGCTCTTTCTGGAGCAGCCCGAGTCCGACCAGCTTGCCCTGGTCCCGGACGACGGCACCCTGGTGGTGGCCGTCGAGGCTGGGCGCGGCGAGAGCTACCGCCGATTCGTCGGGCGCCGCGGGCTCGTCTACGGGCTCGATCGCTTCGGGGCGTCGGCGCCGGCCAAGGATCTGGCGAAAGCGCTCGGGTTCACGGCCGACCAGGTCGCGCAGCGGATCGTCGAGCACCGCCGCCGCGCGGGCTCCTAGCCCTGATCCTCCTGCAGGAAGTGTCCGGCCCCGGCGATCGTCGGGTGCTCTCGATCGCGCGCCCCGGCAATCCGCTCCTGCAACGCCGTCTGCATGCCGGCGGTCACGGGATCGCTGTCGGCGAATGCGGTACAGGACATACTAGCGGTAGCTGCGCGAAGGCGGCAGCACGCCTGCCAGGTCGAGCGGCGCCAGCTGGCGCAGCTTCACGTGGATCACGCCGTCGACGTTCTGCAGCGGGCCGGCGATCTCGAGCAGATTCGAGGCATGCAGTGGCGTGCGGAAGCGCTCCACCTGCTTCGGCGTCATGATTGCGTTGGCGAGCCCCGTCTCGTCCTCGAGAGTGACGAAGAGGAAGCCTTTCGCGGAGCCCGGGCGCTGGCGCACGATGACGTGACCCGCGGTGCGCACGAAGGTGCCGTCGGGCACGCCCTGCAGCTCCGCGGCGGTCAGGATGCCGCGCTCGCGCAGTGCGGGCCGCAGGTGGGTCATGATCTGGGGCCCGGTGGTGAGCCCCGCGATGCGGTAGTCGGCCAGGGTCGTCTCCAGCGGTGAGAGCTCCTCGAGCGGGGACTCCCCCTCGTCTCGCGGCATGTGGCCTGCGAAGAGCGAGCCCGTGTCGCGCTCGATGCCCGCTACCTGCCAGAGCGCAGCGCGCCGCGTGGCGGGCGTGCCCTCGAGCTCGCAGAGGGCGCCGAGCTCCGCCAGCGGGTCGAGCTCGTCGGCGTGCAGCGCAACGCGCTTCACCAGGTTGGCGAGACTCGCGAAGGGCGCGATGGCACGCTCGTGTGCCAGGCGCAGGGCCGTCTGCTCGCGGAAGCCGGACGCGTAGCGCAGCCCCAGGCGCACGGCGGGTGGCACACGCGCTGCGTCCGCCGCCGGTACTCCGGGCTCCAGCGTGCAGCGCCAGTCCGACTGAGTGACATCGATGGGTCTTACCACCACGCCGTGGCGCTGCGCGTCCTTCACCAGTGTGGCCGGGCTGTAGAAGCCCATCGGCCAGGCGTTGAGCAGCCCCACCAGGAAGGCCGCCGGATGATGGCGCTTGAGGTAGGACGACGCGTACGCGATCAATGCGAACGAGGCGGAGTGCGACTCCGGGAAGCCGTAGAGCGCGAAGGAGGTGATATGCCGGACGATTTCGTCCTGTGCGGCCTGACTGAACCCGTTCTTCGTCATGCCCGCGCGCAGCCGCGCGTCGATGCACTCCATCCGCGCTAGAGAGCGCTTGAACCCCATGGCGCGGCGCAGCTCCTCGGCTTCACCTCCGCTGAACCCCGCCGCCGTCATCGCCACGCGCAGCAGCTGCTCCTGGAAGATCGGCACGCCCAGCGTGCGCTTCAGGATCTTTTCGAGGGAGGGGTGCGGGTACGTGACGGGCTCACGACCCGCGCGGCGGTTCAGGTAGGGGTGCACCATCTGTCCGACGATGGGACCGGGGCGGATGATGGCGATCTCCACCACCAGATCGTAGAAGGTGCGCGGCTGCATGCGCGGTAGCGTGGCCATCTGGGCGCGGCTCTCGATCTGGAAGACACCGATGGTGTCGGCGCGGCGCATCATCGCGTAGGTATCCGGATCGTCCGGGGGCAGGTGGGCGAGGTCGAGCAGGACGCCCTCGTGCTTGTGGATGAGAGGGATCGTCTCCTCGAGCGCCGCCAACATGCCGAGCCCGAGCAGGTCGATCTTGATGATGCCCAGGTCCGCACAGTCATCCTTGTCCCACTGGACCACTCTTCGGTCCTGCATGCTGGCGGGCTCGATCGGCACCACCTCGTCGAGGCGCCCGGCGGCGATCACGACGCCGCCGCTGTGCTGCCCGAGGTGACGCGGCAGCCCCTGCACGGCGCCTACCAGTTCGACGAGCCGCGCGATGCGCGGCGCCTCGGGGTCGACGCCCGCCTCGGCGAGCTTGGTTGAGAGGGCGTCGGGTCCGTTCTCGCCATGCAGGAGCGAGAGCTCTTTGGCGAGTCGGTCCACCACGTCCGGTTCGAGCCCCACCACCTTGCCCATCTCGCGGACGGCCATCTTGATGCGATAGGTGATGACGTTGGCCGTCATGGCCGCGCCGCTCCGCCCGTATTTGGCGAAGACGTATTGGATGACCGCTTCGCGCTGGTGGCCCGAGGGCAGATCGAGATCGATGTCGGGCCACTCGCCGCGCTCCTCGGAGAGGAAGCGCTCGAAGAGCAGCTCCATGCCCACCGGATCCACCGCCGTGATTCCCAGCGCGTAGCAGACCGCGCTATTCGCCGCCGAGCCGCGTCCCTGGCAGAGGATGCGGCGCTGCCGCGCGTAGTCGGTGATGTCGTGGACGATGAGGAAGTAGCCCGCGAGATCGAGCTTGCCGATCACCGCCAGCTCGTGCTCGAGCTGCGTGCGCACACGCGCTGGGAGCGGATTGCCGTAGCGCTCCTCGGCGCCACGGAAGGTGAGCGTGTGGAGATGCGCGGTCTGCGAGTCGCCCGCCGGAACGGGATACTCGGGAAAGCGGTAGCCAAGATTCCCGAGCGTAAAGGCACAGCGCTCGGCGATGCGGCGCGTGGCGTGGATCCACCCCGGCCGGTCGGAGAAGCGCTCGGCCACGACTTCGCGCGCCTGCAGGTGGCGCTCGCCGTTGGCGAGCAGGCGCCGGCCCGCGGCGTCGAGGGTGGTCTTCCAGCGCAGGCAGGTGAGCGCGTCGAGCAACGCGCGGCCGCGCGGCAAGGCCGCGCGTACATCGCCCGTAGCCACGACCGGTACGCCCATCTGCGTGGCCAGGTCGACGGCGCGGCGCGCCATCGCCTCGGCGCCGCGATCCATGTGGCGCGATACGTCTACCCATAGGCGTTCCGGATCGTGGCCGAAGAGGCCGCGCGCTCGGTCGAGCACGCCGGGGGTGAGGCGTTCGTCTCCGCGCACCAGCACCGTCCAGTCGCGCGCGTGCTCCTCGACATCCTCCCAGCTGACGCGGCACTCGTCCTTCGCGCGTCCGTCGTGGCCGACGGTGAGCAGGCGCGACAGGCGCCGCCAGCCCTCCGGCGTCTCGACGAGCAGCAGCAGGGAAGGTGGCGCAGCGCCGATCGGCGCTTCCGCCTCCAGCTCGATCTCGGCTCCCACGATCGCGCGCAGCCCCGCCTGACGGGCGGCCTGATGAAAGCGCGGACAGCCGTAGACGCCGCCGCGGTCCGCCAGTGCGAGGGCCGGGTAGCCCAGCTCCGCGGCCCGCTCGGCCAGCTCCTCGGGGTTGGAGGCGCCATCCAGGAACGAGAAGGCACTGCGGGCGCGGAGCTCGACGTACTCGGGCGGACCGGGGGGCATGAAGCGATTTTCGGCTTTTCTTCGCCTCTTTGCCAAGAGCCTGAAAAGCCTTTTCAGACGGGAGGTTGAGGGCAGGGACCGGGGCGTCGGTGGGCGGCTGCAGGGCTGCCGCGTGATTCGCTTCGGTATCCTTCGCAACTATGTCGACCGCAACTACGTCGACCGCAACTAAATCGACCGCAACTACGTCGACCGCAACTACGTCGACGACGATCCTGATCGTGGACGATGAACCCCATCTGCTGCGGCTCCTCGTGCGGGTCTTCGAGCGCGAGGGCTTCACGGTGCTCTCCGCGAGTGCGGGCGATGAGGCGCTGGAGCACTTCGCCGCACACGAGCGCGAGATCGATGCGCTCGTGCTCGATGTCCTGATTGCGCCCGGCGGCGCGGGCGAGGTGCTCGACGCGGTGCTGGCGCGGCGCCCGGACATCGGGCTGGTGCTCGTCAGCGGCGAACAGCTGCCCGCGGGCTTGGCCAGTCGGCTGGACCGTTGCGGCGGCCGCTTCCTGCGCAAGCCCTTCCTGCCGAGCGACCTCATCCATATGGTGAGCGAGGCCTGCCCGGGTGCGCCGGGCGGGGCCGCGTAGGTGTCGGACGAGCGCACGCCCGGTCGCTGCGTGCTGCACGCCGACATGGACGCCTTCTACGCCTCGGTCGAGCAGCGCGATCGGCCCGAGCTGCGTGGCCGCCCGGTTGCGGTGGGTGGCACCGGCTCGCGCGGCGTGGTGTCGGCGGCGAGCTACGAGGCGCGTCGCTTCGGCGTGCACTCCGCCATGCCGAGCTTCGAGGCTCGCCGTCTGTGTCCGGAACTGATCTTCCTGCCCGGGGACATCGCGAAGTATGCGCGCGAATCGCGCCGCATCTTCGAGATCTTCGCTGATTTCTCGCCCAGCGTGGAGGGGCTCTCCCTCGACGAGGCCTTCCTCGATCTGACGGGTTCACGCAGGCTGCTCGGGCCGCCGGCCGAGGTCGGAGCACGGCTGCGCGAGCGCGTGCGCTGCGAGACCGGGCTGGCGGTGTCCGTCGGCATCGGTCCGGTGAAGCTCGTCGCCAAGATCGCGAGCGATTCCGCCAAGCCGGATGGCCTGCTCGAGGTCGAGCCCGGCGCGGTGCGTGATTTCCTCGAGCCCCTGCCGGTGCGTTGCATCTGGGGCGTGGGCCCGGTCGCCGAGAGACGCCTGGTGGAGTGCGGATTTCGCACCATGGGTGATCTGGCGCGGGCGGATCCCGCGCTGATCCTGAAGCGGCTGGGTGATTGGGGGGCGGGGCTCGCGCGCCTTGCACGCGGCGAGGATCTGCGCGAGATCGAGCCGCACTCCCGCGCCGTCTCCTACAGCGAGGAGAACACCTTCCGCGACGACGTCTCGGAGCGCGCGGTGTTGGAATCGACGATTCTCACGCACGCCGAGTCGGTCGCGCGTCGACTGCGCCGTGATCGCGTGCGTGGGAGGACTGTGATCCTCAAGTGGCGCGACGCACGCCGCCGCGCAGCCGGCCCGCGTGGCTATCCGCTGCATACGCGCCAGACCACACTCTTCGAGGCCACGGATGACGGCGATCTGATCGCGCGCGAGGCCCGCCGCCTGCTCGCCCTGTGCGGGCCGACGGAGCCGATTCGGCTGGTGGGCGTCGGCGTCTCGGGGCTCGAAGACGGGGCGACGTCGCAGCTCTCGCTCTTCGGCGCGGGTACGACGCTCGCGGGCGCGCCATCGCGTGATGCGCTCAACCGCGCGCTCGACGAGATCAACGATCGCTTCGGCAGCGGCGCCGTGGCGCGCGCCAGCCAGGAGCCCGCCGAACGCGCGGGCCTGTCGATGCAGATCAAGCGCGGCGAGCGGACAGAGCCTCGGAGCGACGACCGCGATGATCGCCGCGAGCGCTCGCCGGGCCCGGAGCCCCCAGAACGGAGTCGGTGACGCCCCCTTTCCCTCGATTGCACGCTCGCTGCAGGGCTCGGCGCAGGTGCCGCGGATCCACGAGGAGGATCAACGTCGATCGTCGCGGGATTCGCCTGGTCGCTCAAGGTCGGAGGGTGGAATCCGATTACGAGAGCAGAGAAGTGCTTCGAGAGGTCAGTTGCACGTCATGCATCGAGCGCGCGATTTCTGGATCTGCTCCGCGGTGTTGCTCTTTGTGCTGCTCGCCTATCTCGGCGCGCTTCGTGTTCCGTTCGTATGGGACGATCACAGGCTCATCGAACGCCATGCGCTCGAGCGGGAGTGGCGTTCGGTGCCCGGCCTCTTTGCCCAGAACTACTGGAGCGTGCCCGGGGACACCAGTGCGCACTCATTCTATCGTCCGCTGACGGCATCCAGCTTCGTCGTGGATGCGGCGATCTGGGGCGGGCGACCGAGCGGCTTTCATGCCACCAACCTGATCGCCCATCTGCTGGTTTGTGCACTGGTCTTTGTTACGGCGAGACGCTGCGGGGCTCGGCCAGAGTGGGCTTTTCTCGCGGCCGCGTTCTTCGGCGTATTCCCCCGCCTGACCGAATCGGTGACGTGGATCTCGGGTCGCACCGACGTCCTGGCCACACTCTTCGGTCTGGCGGCCTTCTTTGTTCAGATTCATCCGCGGACCCGGGACCTGCCGGGGCGACGGCTGCTCGCCGGGCTCTTCCTGCTCGCCGGTCTCCTCTGCAAGGAGGTCGCGATTGCGGCCTTCTTCGCAATGGCCGCATTCGAGTGGCGGCGGGTCGGAGGAGTCCAGGATGGACCGCGGCCGCTCATCCAGAGTCTGCTGCCGGCGACACTCTCGTGTGTCCTCTATCTGGCTCTGCGCGGCTCGGCGACGACAGCTCTCCACGCGTCCGTCGATCTGAGCCTCGCGACCCGCTTGCTCTCGGCCGTCCAGTCGATCGGCGAGTACGTGCGAATGCTGATCACGCCCTTCGAGCCCGAGCTCTTCGTCGGCTCCGTGGGGGTGATCGAGCCCAGTATGCTGACACTGGGGATCCTGGCGACCCCGATCATCGGCGTATCCATCGTCCTCTTCCTGCGACGCGTGAGCGATCCGCATGCTCTCGGCCTGGTGATGCTCGGGCTGATTCCGATCGGATTGGTGATGCACATGATCCCGATCGCGCAGACGGTGGTGGCCGCCGATCGATTCCTCTATGCGCCGGTCCTGGCGCTCACGCTCATCGGGGCCATGATGGCACCGGATTGGCGGTCTCCTGGCGGACGTGCAGCGTTGGCACTGGTGGCTTCGCTCTGTCTTGCATTCGCGATCGCGGTGCATCTGAGAAATCGTGTCTGGCAGGACGAGGTCGCACTCTGGAATGTGACCAGAGAGCAGGCAGACGATGTGTTGGGGCAGGTGGAGAACGAATACGCTGCGGCGCTCTCGCGTTCGGGTCGGTCCGAGGAGGCCCTGGCCGCACACCGACGCGCGTACGACCTGCAGCGTCGTTACCAGGGGCGCCACCCGGGTGCACACGTCAATCGCCAGATCGGACTCAATCTCGCGCTTGCGCTCTCCGAGCACGGATTCTTCGAGGATGCGCTCCCACTGCTCGAGGCGGAGTTCGAGCGCAGACCGGATCATCCCGCCGTGCTCCTGAACTATGGCACGGCCTTGTCGCGTTCCAGCCAGTTCCGGCGAGCAGACGAGATCCTGTCACGCGTGCCGGCCTCGTCTGCGGATGTGGCACTGGCTCGGATGCTCCTCCGGCAGAATGCACGGGCCGCCTCGATCTGGCAGCAACTCCCACCTCCATCCAGGGACGAGGCGATTTCGATCAAGGCAGAGCGCGCCTACGTCTATCACCTGGTCGGTCGCGTCAAGCTGGCGGACGAGCTCTTCGTGGAGGTGATCCGCTCGCCGGGTGTGACCCCTGCGATGCTGAAGCGCGCCACGGATGTTCTCGAGCAACAGCAGCGGGTCATTCCGGACTCGCCGCATACGCGTTCGCTCGAGCAGGCGCTTCGCGAAGAGCATCGAAGCGTCGCGCTGGAGAGCGGCCCGGTCGTGGCCGCGGGCACTTCGTCTCTTCCCAGTTCGTCTCTTCCCAGATAGGCGAAGCGTCACCGGGCATCCCGTCTACGTGGACGGCGGCTGCTCGGTATCGCACGAGTGCGGTCGGACTGATCCCTGCGGCAATCTCTCCGGCCCCAGGCTTTGCCCCACTATGCGGTCATTGCGCGTTCGATGCCGTGTTCGACATCCCAGCGGTAGACGCGCATCGGCGGCACGTTGAGCAGCTCGGTCTGCACCCTCGCCCGTCCGAAGACGTCGACGCCGAGCGTATGCACGCGGTCGCGGAACTGGTACGCGACGAAGCGTCCGCCCGGTGCCAGGCTGTCCCGGACGCTGCGCAGGATGTCGGTGCCGAGCGACTCTTCCATGGTCGAGAAGGGAATGCCCGAGAGGATGACGTCGGGCTCGCCGAGACCGTGCTTGGCCAGGATGGCCGGGATCTCGGTGGCGCTGCCGTGGTGCACGATCAGTCGCGGGTCCTTGATGTGCTCGCCCAGCAGCTTCACGAAGTCGGGGTTGATCTCGATGACGACGAGCGTGGCGTCGGGCGCCATGTTGCGCAGCAGCGCGCGCGTGGTGCCACCGGTTCCCGGTCCGAGCTCGACGGCGAGCTTCGCGAATGCCAGCTCCGCGGTCTTCACGATGCGTCGCTCCATGAAGCGGGAGCTCGGGATGATCGATCCGACCTCCTTCGGCCGGGTCAGGAATCCGCGGAGGAAGGCGAGGTGATGGTCCTTGCGAGTGGACTGGGGCTTGGCGCTCATGCGGGTGGGCATCCTCTTCGTTCTTGGACTGTGTGGGAATAGGGGATCCGGGCCCGGCGAAGGTTAGTCATAGATGCCATCGATCTGCCACACCCGATTCATCCAATCGAAGCAGAGCCGAACGACGAGCCCGTCGCTCATCTGGACGTCGAAGTGATCGAATGCGAAACGCTCCTCCCGGGACCACCAATATCCAGTGGTGCGCCAGGGGCCGGCCGTCTCGAGGACGTCGCCGTGCGTGACTGCACTGCGGATGAAAGAAGGTCGTCCAGCGCGCAGCTGCACCTCGGCCCGCACGGGGGGGCGTAGAGCGCGTATGGCGGGCAGTGTGGGCGGTGCAGCGTCCTGGAGGCATGCGTGTTCCGGTGCACTGGATGCGTTCCCGGCACACGGCGTTTCACGTGTGAGTGGAGATTCGGACGGGGCGAAGGGCCTCATCCCGAAGGCCGTGGGGTGGTGGGTGTCCCGCACCTCGGGTGCGCCCACACGGCCCTCCCCGCACAGGGACTCGAGCTCCAAGAGGGTCTGCCCGAGCGCTGCGGGATCGGGTCCGTGGGGCCGGAAGAGGTCGAGCTGATCGCGCCGCCGCGGGGCGCCCTCGGTCCCGATGCCCACGCGCTCGACCGGGGCGTCGGGCGGATGATCGGCGAGGGCGAGATTGACCAGCCGCAGCAGGACGCGGACGTCGAGGGTGGGTGCCGCCAGTCCGATGCGCCGCGCATCGCGGGCGCCACCCTCGAGCACGAGTTCGACATCGAGCGCCGCGCAGGCCAGACCGCGCAACGCGAGCCGTTCGGCGAGACGGGAGAGCAGGCCGCGCAACACGAAACCCAGGGGCTCGAGCTGGTCGACGGGCGCCTCGAGATCGATTGCCTCCTCGATGCGCGCCGCGGCGGGCTCGGGCAGCGGGGGCTCGGGGGCCTCGCCCCGGGCACGTGCGACCAGGTCGAGTAGCTCCGGACCCATGCGCCGCGCGCTGGCGCGCCGGGGCAGGTGCAGCAGGTCGCGCACGGTCTTGACGCCGAATCGTGTCAGCGTCTGGGCGAGCCGATCGTCGGGATCGAGCAGGTCCAGGGGAAGCGGCGCCAGGAAGTTGGCCTCGCCACCAATCGGGATCACCAGGGCGGTGTTCGGGCCGCCCGTCATGCGGCGGGCCACCCAGCGCGAAACGGTCTGCGAACCCGCCAGCGCGACGAAGCCGGGCAGGCCGTGCGCTTCGGCACGGGCCGCAAGCGCGGACGCGAAGCCGTGCTCGGAATGGAAGAGGGCGCCCACGCCCGAAGCGTCGACGAAGACGCAACCCTCCGCGGTGAAGAACCCAGTGGCGCGCGGCGCCAGGGCGGCACGCGGGGAGAGCGAGAGGGCGACGTCCAGCAGCGTTTCGCGTGTGGTCTGCTCGAGCACCGGGGAGGCCACGCGCACGCGTACCTGGGGACAGGCGGTGCGTGCCTGGGCGATCGAGTGGTGGACGCGCACGCCGGCGGCGGCGGACTCGGGTGAGAGCGCCACCACGTCGGCGCGGGCGTCGGCGCCCGAGGCCACCACCAGGGGCTCGCCGCGCAACGCGGGGTGGGCGCGCAGCTCGGCCTGCAGCGGCAGGTCGGGAACGAGCAGACAGGCGATTCGGGGGGGCATTCGGCCTGCCTAAGGTGGAGCGAAGAATGGGTCCGGCCTCCCCTTGTCCGAATTCCCAAGTTTTTCCGGTGATGGAGAGCCTGCTGGATCTCCCCCGTCCAGCGGACCCATTCTTCGCTCCACAACCTTGAGGCCGACCTCGACGTCGTCGCCGAGGGGTCCCGAGCGGCGCCGCACCAGGCGAGCACGGGCGCCGATCTCCTCGAGCAGGGGCGGGTGTCCGGTGAAGCGCGGGCGGGTGGGCTGCATCTCCAGCACCACGTCGGCCTGCGGGCCGGTCAGGCGGCGATCGCTCAGCACGATGAGGGCCGAGCGAGTGCTGGCCGCCAGCCGGACGAGCCGTATCCAGACGGCGGCTGGAACGCTGACAGAGGACCGCGGCCGCCCGGATGGGGTGGGGTGGGGAGTCTTCTCGCAGCTCCAGTCCAGCACGATCAGCGGGATGCCCTCGGTCTGCAGTAGCCGCTCCGTGCAGCGCAGTGCCGCCTGCCATTCGCCACCGGCTCGGGCCCAGAGCACGCGCTCGAGATCCACGCCCGCCGCCTCCGCGGACAGCGGGTCGAAGGCGTCAGCCCGGTCCACCACGGCGACCAGCTCACCGGCGCGGGCGGTGGTGTGGGCCAAGAGCGAGAGGGCGAGCGAGGTGCGGCCCGAAGAGGGCGGCCCCGCGATTTCGCACAGCCGGCCTGCCGGGAAGCCGCCCTCGAGCAGGTCGTCGATGGCCGGCACGCCGGTGGCCAGACGTCTCGGGCCCTCGGCCCCCGAGGCCGCCTCCAGAGCCTCTCCCCGACGCACCTGGCTGGACAGATCGCTGAGCAGGGCCTGGAGTCTCGTCTCCGGTTCGAGGCGCTTCGCGACCCTCTCCGCAGCCTGCTCGAGCGGGAGGGAGGTGACCGTAGACGCAGCGCGGGATCGTACGGGGCCGGGGGGCATCGCACGATTTTCGTCTTTTATTCGCCTCCGGTCAATTGAAATCGAAGGGGTGGGGTCGGGCTAGTCGCGCCGAATGTGGGTGCGGCCGTCCTTGATCTCGACCCGCTCCTCGGCGATCAGGCGAATCGCCTCGGGCAAGAGGCGCCGCTCCGCGGCCTGCACGCGGGCCGCCAGGGTCTCCGCGCTGTCGTCCTCGAGCACCGGCACCGCCTCCTGCAGCAGGATCGGCCCATGGTCGTACACCTCGTCGGTGAAGTGCACGCTGGCGCCCGTGACCTTCACGCCGGCGGCCAGCACGGCTTCGTGAACGCGGCGGCCATAAAAGCCCTGGCCCGAGAAGGCGGGAATCAAGGCCGGATGCACGTTGAGGGTGCGCCCCTCGTAGCGTCCGCGCAGCTGGAAGAGGGAGAGGAAGCCGAGCAGCGCCACGAGCTCGACCTCGTACTTTTCGAGCGCTGCGTGCAGAGCGTCATTGAAATCGTCGAGATCTGGATGCTCCTTGCGCGAGACGGCGACTGCCGGGATGTTGCGTCTGCGCGCGCGCTCGAGCCCGTAAGCGCCGCGCTTGCTCGAGATCACAGCGACCACTTCCGCCGGCAGGTTGCCGGTGTCGATGTGCTCGAGCAGGTTCTCGAGGCTGGTACCGCTGCCGGAGAGCAGTACGGCGACGCGCAGAGGATGATCGCGGCTCATCGCTTTCCCCGAGCTGGGTCGATCGCCCCATCGTCCGGGGCGAGAGGGTGCATGGTCGGGCCGCTCAGAAGAGCGCCTCATGGATGCGGCGCGTGGCCGGCGAGCGGTTGAGTGTGTAGAAGTGGATGCCGGGTACGCCGCGGTCGAGGAGCTCGCGGCACTGCTCTGTCGCCCATTGGACACCGATCTCCAATGTGCCCGCATCGTCTTCGTCCACGCGCGCGAGCTCGCGATCGAGCTCGGCGGGGATCGAGCCGCCGCCCAGCGAGATCATGCGACGGATGCTCTTCACGCTCGTAATCGGCATGATGCCGGCCACGATGGGTACGTCGATGCCCGCGGCGTGTGCGCGATCGACGAAGGCGAAGAACTTCTGATTGTCGAAGAAGAGCTGGCTGACGAGAAATTCTGCGCCAGCGCGGACCTTGCGCACGAGGTTCTCGAGGTCGACCTCGGCACTCGGCGCCTCCGGGTGAACCTCCGGGTAGCAGGCGCCACCGATGCAGAAGCCGCCGCGAGCGGCGATGAATTCCGTCAACTCGTTCGCGTAGGCAAATCCGTCCTTCGGTGGCCGGAAATCCTCGGTGTCCTGGGGCGGATCGCCGCGCAGCGAGAGCACGTTGCGCACACCTCCCGTCTCGAGGTGGTCGAGGATCTCGGAGATCTGAGCGCGCCCGAAGCCCGTGCACGGAAGGTGCGCCATGGCCGTGATGCCGATCTCCTGCTGGATCCGGATCACGAGGTCGACCGTCTTGGCACGTGTCGAGCCACCGGCACCCATCGTGACGGACACGAATCCCGGGGCGAGCTGCTTCAGGTCCTCGATGCTGGAAAAGAGGCTGCGGAAGCCCGCATCCGTCTTGGGGGGAAAGAACTCGAAGGAGATCACCGGGTCGCCACGGCCGTAGAGTTCGACGATACTCATGCCGCCATTCTATCGGTCGGGCGCCATTGACGCCCGGGCGGGGGGCGCTCACACTGCGCGTCGCGCGGTCCGGAGAAGATGGGTTCTGGCGGTCCGGCCCCTCGCGCCCGACGCGATTGGGCGCAGTGCAAGGGTCGGTCAAAGCAGTCCTGAACGCAGAGCGTCGCACAAACACCAAACGGCACAAACACCAAACGGAGAGACGATTCATGTCGGTGCTGGTGACGGGCTCGGTGGCGATCGATCACATCATGGTCTTCGAGGACCGCTTCAAGAACCACATTCTGCCCGACAAGGTGCACATGCTGAATGTCGCCTTCTCCGTGCCCAGCCTGAAGAAGCAGTGGGGCGGCACCGGCGCGAACATCGCCTACAACCTGTGCGTGTTGGGGGAGGACCCGGTCCTGCTCGCCGCCGTGGGGAGCGATCTCGGTCCCTACGCGCAGTGGATGGATCGCCACGGGCTGCGTCGCGACTGGCTGCTCGAGCTCGAGGACTCCTTCACGGCGCAGTGCTTCATCACGACCGACCTCGACAACAACCAGATCACATCCTTTCATCCGGGCGCGATGGACCGGGCCCACGAGGCCCGCATCGAGGACGTCGGACAGGACATCGCGGTCGGAATCGTTGCGCCCAACGGCAAAGAGGCCATGGTCACCTACGCGCAGACCCTCAAGCAGAAGGGCATCCCCTGTGTGGTCGATCCCGGCCAGGGCCTGCCCATGTTCGAGGGCCAGGAGCTGATCGAGCTGATCGAGGGCGCTTCCGTCTTCGTGGTGAACGACTACGAGTGGTCGCTCACCCGGCAGAAGACGGGCCTTGGCGAGGACGAGCTGGCCGAGCGAGTGGGTGCGTTGATCGTGACGCGCGGCGCCGAGGGCTCGGTGATTCGTCGCGGCGGGTTGGAAGCCGGCGTGGAGATCGAGAGTGATCAAAGCGATGTGCCGGCGGTGAAGGCGGAAGAGGTCGTCGATCCGACGGGCTGCGGCGACGCGTATCGCTCGGGGATCCTCTACGCGATCGCGAACGAGCTGCCGCTGGAGACGGGCGCGAAGCTTGGAAGCCTGATGGGCTCGCTCAAGGTCGCGCACGCCGGGCCCCAGAGTATCGAGCAGGAGCTGCCCGAGATTCGTGACCGCTTCGAACGCGAGTTCGGCCACAGCTTCTGATGTCGGAGGGCCGCACGCAACCGCCCCGCAAGCGGCGCAGAGATCTCATATGGTTCGTCGTCGGGATTGCGCTGCCGGTGCCGTGGGTGGTCGCTGCGGCCTTCGAGGGCCTGGGCATTCGCACCGAGATCGTGGCCTTGATCGCCGGTCTCGCGATCCTTGGCGCCGCCTTCATGCTCTCCTGGTCGTGCGAGCTGGCGGAGCGCGAGATCCCGCAATCCCTCGCGCTCCTGGTGCTGGCTCTGGTGGGTGTGCTGCCCGAGTACGCGGTGGATCTGCACTTCGCCTGGACGGCGGGCAAGGACCCCAGCTACGCGAGCTACGCGGTGGCCAATATGACCGGCGCCAACCGCCTGCTGATCGGCTTCGGTTGGGCGGCGGTGGCGGTCGTGGCCTGCCGGCGCACGCGCACGTCCACACTGGAGCTCCACCCACGCCAGCGCCTGGAGATTCGCTACCTGATCTGGGCGACGCTCTATTCCTTCCTGATCCCGCTCTCCGGCACCATCAACCTCTTCGACGCCGCCGTGCTCTTCACGCTCTTCGTCATGTATGTGCGCGAGGCCATGCAAGGCGAGGGGTTCGAAGCGGATCTCATCGGCCCGGCCGCCCTGATCGATCTCGAGTTCGGAGAATTCGGGCGGCGCTTCTGGGCGGCCTCCCTCTTCGTCTTCGCGGGCTACGCGATCGTCGTCTCCGCTGCGCCATTCGCGGAGAGCCTCGTGACGCTTGGGCGCAGCTACGCCGTCGACGAGTTCCTGCTCGTGCAGTGGCTCGCGCCGCTGGCCTCGGAGTCGCCGGAGTTCGTGGTGGCGATCATCTTTGCCAGCAAGTTGCGCGGGTCCGTCGGCATTGGGGCGCTGGTCTCCTCGAAGGTGAACCAGTGGACGCTGCTGGTGGGTGCGATCCCGATCGCATATGGAATTTCGCTGGGTGCCGCGCACGGCCTTCCGCTGGACGCCCGGCAGACGCAGGAGCTGTTGCTGACCTCCGCGCAGTCGCTTCTGGCGGCCATCCTGCTCGCCGATCTCCGCTTCACCCTCGGTGAGGCCCTCGCCTTGGCGACACTTTTCACCGTGCAGCTGGTGCTTCCGAGCGCGCCCGTGCGCTGGGCGTTCATCGGGATCTATCTCGCACTCTCCTTTTACCTGCTCACGTTCGGGCCGCGGCGACATCGCGAGGCCTTCTGGCCGCTGCTGCTCGGTCGGAGCGCGAGTGCGGATCCATCGTCCACTATGCCCGGCTCGGGTAAATCGACGTAGTGGGGGGCGGCACGGGCGTGGACGTGGTGGTGATCGGTGCCGGGATCGTGGGACTTGCGTCGGCGGCGGTGCTCGCTGGCGCGGGCCGCTCGGTGCTGATCATCGAGCGCCACGAGGACATCGCGCGTGAGGTCACCAGCCGCAATAGCGAGGTGATTCACGCCGGGATCTACTATCCGGAGGGATCCCTCAAGGCGACGCTCTGCACGCGCGGCCGCGAGCTTCTCTACGCGTGGTGCAGGGAGCGCGGCGTCGCGCACCGCAAGCTCGGCAAGATCATCGTTGCGGGTGGGCCCGAGGAGGTGGCGGCCCTCGACGATCTGAAGGCGCGTGCCGAAGCGAATGGTGTGCCCGGCATGCAGCTGCTCGACGCGGCCGCCCTGCGACGGCTAGAGCCGGCGCTTGGCGGGCATGCCGCGCTACTCTCGCCGGAGACGGGCATCGTCGACGCTCATGCCTTCGCGCTCTCGCTGCTCGCCTCCGCGGAGTCGCATGGCGCCACGCTGCTCGCGAATCACGAAGTCGTGGGCCTCGTGCCCACGACCGCCGGCTGGCGGGTCGACGCAGTTCCAGCATCGGATGCTGAGGCTACGGCCGAAGCATCGATCGAGTCCGTCGAGTGCGAAGCCGTGGTCAACGCGGCCGGGCTGCAGAGCGATCGCCTTGCTGCGCTGGCGGGTCTGGATGTCGACGCCTGTGGCTACCGACTCCACCCGTGCAAGGGTGACTACTTTTCACTGGCGCCGGGCAGTGGCATTGCGCTCTCGCATCTGGTCTATCCCGTGCCCGCCCGGGCGGGGCTCGGCATCCACGCCACCCTCGACCTCGGCGGGCGGATCCGCTTTGGTCCGGATACCGAGTACGTCGACCACCTCGACTACTCCGTGGACCCCGGCAAATCGGCGCGCTTTGCCGAGGCCGTGCGCCGCTACCTGCCGAGCGTCCAGACCCAGTGGCTGGAGCCCGACTATTCGGGCATCCGACCGAAGCTTGCCGGACCCGGTGACGGCTTCCGCGACTTCGTCGTGGCCGAGGAGTCGGAGCGTGGCTTGCCTGGCCTCGTGAGCTGCATCGGAATCGAGTCGCCAGGCCTCACGGCTGCGCTGGCGATCGCGCACCGCGTCGTTTCGCTTCTCTGATTTCGTCTAGTCCTGGAGCCAGAGCACGGCGGTCGCGATATTGTCTCCAGCGCGCTGCTCTCTATGCGCACGCATTGCAATATGTGCGACGGCCTTCGCGGCGCTTAGCGGCCGTTGCACGGTCCTGGCATTCTCCGCTTGATCGACGGCCTGAAGCGCGACTGCACCCGGATCGGCGACGCCGATGCCCCGCTCGGAGAGCCCGTCCGTGGCGAGCACGATCGCTCGCGCGCCCTCTAGCGGCGACGTGTCGATGATGCATTTGTCCGCCATACCGTCCGCTGTCTCGGCCGCGTAGCCGAGGAAGTAGGTACGCTCGCGCTCACCGGCCGCCCAGCCGAGTTCTTCTCCGCTCTCCTGCGAGACACGGAAGATATGACTGTCTCCCATCGCGGCGTGCGCAAGCAGCCCTTCACGGGGTCTGACCAGCACGAACGAGAGTGTCGTCGGCGCCGGGGGGCGCTGGCTCGCGGCACCTTCGGCGAGCACGGCATGGTTGCACGCCAGCAGTGCATCGAGCGCAGAGCGCCGCCAGCCCGCCTCGCCACCAACACCTTCTCCCGCAGCGGTCCATGCCGGGGCGAACGTCTCGCGCAACAGGTGGAGCACGGCCTGCGAGCCGCCCGCACCGTTGTGTCCGTCCGCCAGGGCTACGAACATTCCAGCATCGCCCAGTGCGAAGAGCGCAGCATCCTCGTTGGGCTCGACGTAGTCGTAGGTCTTGCGGGCGCCGCCGCGAGAGATCGCGAGTGCGGCCTCTCCCTCGGCCACCGCGGCCAGCTCGCGGAGGATCGTGTGGTCGCGACCGATCAGGCGCGCCCACCTCATGAGCGGGACTCAGGTCTCGCGGGCTTTGTCATCGGCTGGGATTCCACTGCCGCATACGTCGTTGTACGAGAAGGCCAGCTCATGCACGATGCGGCCGCCCACCAGGTGCTCATCGATGATGCGCTTCAGGTTCTTTCGCGTGCATTCGCGGTACCAGGTGCCTTCTGGATACACGACTGCCACGGGCCCCGCCGCGCATACGCGCAGGCACTCAGCCTTCGAGCGGTAGACAGCGCCCTCCACGTCCACGAGGTCGAGCTCGTGCAGGCGCAGCTTGAGGTACTCCCAGGCCTCCTGCTGCTCCTCCTCGCGGGCACATTTTCCGCCGACGCAGAGGAAGATGTGGCGCGTGTAGTCGTGCAGGCGCAGCTTTTCAGCGATCTGTTGTAATCGTGCGTCGTCCATGGGGAGGCCGTAGTATACCGGCCGACGCGAGATGCCGCGTGTGTCCCGTGTGGATGAGGGGGGCCGGTGTGCGTGAGGCCGCGCCGAAGGGGATCGGAGAGTCGGACGGAGCCGAGCTCGTCTTCGCGCTCTGCCACGAGGAACCTCGTCGGCGCTATCCGGCTGCATGCCCATCTGATCGACGACGAGATGGGCCCGCGTGACCTCGCGCAGGCCTCGCTCGAGATCGACCATCTTTCGGCGCGCTGTGCCGCGATGCTCGCCCACATTCGCCCGCTGCTCTCCGGCGCACCCGCCATCGTGGACGAGGTGGCACCGGACGAGCTGCTGCACAGCCTCGAGTCGATGATGCGCGAGCACGGGGTTCGGGGTGCTGAGCTCGAGTTCAACGCCGAGGCGCATCTGCCGGTGCTTCGCGTCGATCGCGAAGTGCTGCATCACCTGCTCCAGAGCCTGCTCTTCGCGACGCTGGAGGTGGCCTCGGGGCAGGGCGCGGTGTCGGTGCGCGCCGTGCGCCGGGGCAAGCGGGTCGCCTTCGAAATCGAGGATGACGGGGAGGTCGACGAGGATCCTGCGGCATGGCGCGATCAGATACGGCGTGGCCGCCCCTTGCTCTGCGCCGTAGCCGACGACGTATTGGGCAAGCGCGGAGGTCGGCTCGAGATCACGCGCCAGGACGGCTGCACGCGAGTCGCGCTCGAGCTGCCAGAAGCCTGACGGCCGCAGCTCTGCGCCTGGAAGCACGACTTCGTGTGGCGATCCGGCAGACTAATGACGACGCGTCTGCTAGCCTGCGCGCCCCACCCGAAGGTTCTATGACCATGCCCGAGCGAATCGTCCGCGAAGATCTCCGGAATCTCGCCATCATCGCCCACGTCGACCACGGCAAGACGACGCTCGTGGATGGACTCCTACGCCAGTGCGGTGCCTTCAGCGACCATCAGGTCGTCGCGGAACGCGTGATGGATTCGGGCGATCTCGAGCGCGAGCGTGGCATCACGATCAAGTCGAAGAGCACGGCCGTCGACTACGAAGACGTGCGCATCCAGCTCGTGGACACACCCGGGCACGCGGACTTCGGTGGCGAGGTCGAGCGCGTGCTGGGCATGGTGGACTCTGTGCTGCTTCTCGTGGACTCGGTCGAAGGCGTAATGCCGCAGACGCGTTTCGTGCTGCGCAAGGCGCTCGAGCATGGACTGGGTCCGATCCTGGTAATCAACAAGATCGATCGGCCGGAGGAACGGGCCGAGGCGGTGCTCGACGAAGTCTTCGACCTGCTCGTGGAGCTCGGCGCCAACGACGAGCAGCTGGATTTCCCCGTCGTTTACGCCTCCGCGAAGCTGGGCCAGGCGTCGGCGGAGTACGGCGCGCCGATGAAGGATCTGCGTCCGCTGCTCGATTCCATCATCGAGCACGCACCGCCGCCGCAGGTGGATGTGGACGGCCCCCTCCAATTCCAGGCCGTGACATTGGGCTACGACTCCTTCGTGGGCCGACTCGTGATCGGGCGCGTGGAGCGCGGCGAACTCGTGCGCGGCGATCAGGTGGTGCGTCTGCCCGAAGAGGGAAGACCCGAGCCCTTCCGAGTCACCAAGCTCTTTGGTACCCAAGGGATCGAGCGCGTGGAGCTCGAGCGCGCCCGAGCAGGCGATATCGTGATTCTGGCCGGCGTCGACAGCATCGAGATTGGTGACACGATCTGTGATCCGGCCACACAAGAGTCGCGGCCGCGCATCGCCATCGATCCGCCCACCATCAAGGTGAACTTCCTCGTGAACACGTCGCCCTTTGCGGGCCGCGAGGGTAGATTCGTCACCAGCCGTCAGCTCGGTGAGAGGCTCGAGCGCGAGTCACTCGGTAATATTTCGATTCGCATCGACGATACGGGGAAGCAGGACACATTCACCGTGGCCGGGCGAGGCGAGCTTCAGATCGCGGTGCTGATCGAGACCATGCGCCGCGAGGGTTATGAGTTTGCGGTCTCGCGGCCGGAGATCATCCTGCGGGAGATCGACGGCAAGACCTGTGAGCCGGTGGAAGAGGTCGTGATCGACGTACCCGAGGGCTCCGCCGGGTCGGTGATGGAGAAGCTCGCCGAACGCAAGGGCCGCATGCTCTCGATGGAGCACACGGGCGACCGCATTCACCTGCAATTCATCGTACCGAGCCGCTGTCTCTTCGGCTATCGCAACGAGTTCATGACGGATACCCGGGGCGAAGGAATCCTGTACCGATCCGTGCGTGACTATGAGCCCCACGCCGGTGAGCTCGGGCGCCGCAAGGTCGGCGGCATCATCGCGACCGCGCAGGGGCAGACGACGCCCCATGCCATCTTCAAGATCCAGGAGCGCGCCACACTCTTTCTACCCCCGGGCGAGATCGTCTACGAGGGGCAGATCGTCGGTGAGGCGCGCCGGCCAGGTGATCTCAACGTGAATGTCTGTCGCGCCAAGAAGCTCGACAACATGCGCGCCGCTGGCAAGGACGACAATCCCATCATCACGCCCTACCGCAAGCTCACCATCGAGAGTGCGATAGAGTGGATCGAGGCGGACGAGCTACTCGAGGTCACACCCCAGAATTTGCGACTGCGCAAACGCCTTCTCTCCGCCAGTCTGCGCAAGCGATAGCTCGTCACAGTCAGCTGGGCTCGAGCAGGACGACCGGAATCTCGCGCGAGGTCTTCTTCTCGTAGCGCTGGTAGTTTCTATTCCAGAGCTTCAGCTCGGGCCAGAGACGGGCGCGCTCCTCCGGCAGGGCGATGCGCGATGTGACCGCGTACGTCTCGCCGCGGACCCGGATCTCTGCCCGATTCTTCGCCTGTAGATTCGCCAGCCAGGCCGGATTCGCTGGTGCGCCGCCATTCGAGCCCACGATCACCCAGGCGTCCCCGTCGCGGTAGTAGGGCATCGGCGTGGTTCGGGGCAGCCCACTCTTTCGGCCGGTGGTAGTGAGTAGCAGCATCTCGAGTCCCACCAGCTTGCCGCCGATGCGGCCTCCGGTCGCCTCGTAGATGCGCGTGTGAATGCGCCCAAACCACTGCCAATTCGCCATCCAACACCTCTCCCATTAAAGCGTAGGCACGAAGTCCACCCCTGGCTAGAGGCATGCGATGGCCCACCTCCGACGGCTCGGCTCAGAGGTCTCGCATGGAGGCCTGTGCGAACTCGACTCGCAGGGCAGCGTAGTCTTTCGCCACTGGAAACTGAGGGAACGCGTCGATCACATTCTGCGGCGGGCAGAAGAGGACGCCGACATCCGCCTCCGAGAGCATTGAGGTGTCGTTGTACGAGTCCCCGGTCGCGATGCAGCGGAATTTGAGCGAGTGGAAGGCCTTCACACATTGCCGTTTCGGATCGGGCTGGCGGATGTGGTAGTCCGCGATCATGCCGCGCTCGTCGATCGAGAGCCTGTGGCAGAGCAGGGTGGGCCAGCCAAGCTGGCGCATGAAGGGCTCGGCGAAGTCATAGAAGGTGTCGGAGAGGATCACGACCTGGAAGCGCGCGCGCAGCCAGTCGAGGAAATCGGCTGCGCCGTCGAGTGGCTTCATGCTGCGGATCACCTCCTGAATGTCTGCGATGCCGAGTGAATGCTCTTCGAGGATGCGCAGCCGCTGCTGCATCAATGCGTCGTAATCGGGGATGTCGCGCGTAGTGGCACGCAGCGATTCGATTCCCGTTCGCTCCGCCACATTGATCCAGATCTCCGGGATCAGCACCCCCTCCAGGTCCAGACAGGCGATCTCCACGTTCGCGTCCCCTTTGGTTTGGCGAGGCCTCCGGCCCCGGCCACCCCGGTGGGTAGCGTGTGGCCCGTGGGCCGCCAAGTACCGACATGTAACGGCTTCCGGTACCATGAATCGATGTCCCGCGCGCCGAATTTCGCAGCCGGCGCACGCCCCGGGAGTGTCTTCTCGTCCGACCTCCATTCGCGAGTCGCGGCGTGCGCGCTCTTCGCCCTTTCGATCGGGATCGGCGCAGGCTGTGATACGCCGGCTCGCCAGAGCGGGGAGTCAGCTGGCGACGAGCGTGAGGAGGCCGTTGTCGTCGAGCTGGCCCGGGTCGAGGCCGCGCCCCTCAGCCTCGAAGTCTCGTTGACCGGTCAGCTCGAAGCGGAGTACGAGGTACTCGTCCGATCCGAGGTCGAGGGTGTGATTCGCTCGATTGAGTTCGATGAGGGCAGGCCTGTCGAGCAGAGGCAAGTCCTCTTCCGGCTGCGTGACGAGGAGCAGAGGGCTCGCCTCCACGAGGCACAGGCCGCCGAGCGTCTGGCGAGGGATATTTTCGAGCGTACGCAGACGCTGACGAGCCGCGACATCTCCTCGATGGCCCGGCACACCGAAGCGGCGGCAAAGCTCGACGAGACCCGAGCGCAGGTCGAGCTCGCGCAGGTCGACCTCGATCGCACGCGCATCCGCGCACCTTTCGACGGCGTGGCGGGCAGCCTCTTCGTCGGCCCCGGCGAGTGGGTGAAGCCCGAGACCGGACTGGTCACCATCGAGGCGATCGAGAAGCTGCAGATCCTGATCGCCATTCCTGAGCCGAGCATCGCGCTGGCCCACATCGGCGGAAAGATTCACATTCGAGTCGTCGCCTACCCGGACGAACGCTTTGCAGGCGAGGTCTTCTTCATCTCGCCCTCGGTGGACCGCGCCACGCGTCGTCTGATCGCCAAGGCGTGGATTCCGAATACCGGCAACCGCCTCAAGCCCGGCATGTTCGCCAATGTCGATGTGCTTGTCTTCGAGAAGGAATCCGCTCTCACCGTGCCCGAGGCCAGCATCGTCTACGACCGGAACGGCACCTATGTGTGGCGTGTCGATGCCGACGACCGCGCCGAGAAGGTGCCGGTGGAGATGGGCATCCGACAGGCCGGCCGGGTCGAGATCCTCGCTGGTCTGGCCGAGCGCGACCTCGTGATCGCGGCGGGCGTCAACAAGGTGATGGCCGGGAATCTCGTGGAGGCAGTGGTTCCCGTGGATGTTCAGCCGGCATCCAGCGACGAGGAAGGTGCCGCTATCCACGCCCGCGATCTCGGCGGTGGGAAGGGCGACGGAGTCGAGGGTTGAGGCTTTCGGCGATCTGTATCGAGCGCCCGGTCCTTACGGTCGTGATGTCGCTCGTGATCGTTCTATTTGGATCGATCGCGTTGCCGCTGCTCAACAATCGCGAGCTGCCCGACATCGACACGCCGATCGTCTCCGTCACCACAGTCTATCTCGGCGCCGCGGCAGAGGTGGTGGAGACGTCGGTCACACAGCCCCTGGAGGAGATGCTGAACGGCATCGCGGGGGTGAAGCACGTGACCTCCACGAGTCGCGAGCAGGTCTCGTCGATCAGCCTCGAGTTCGATCTGGCGCAGGATATCGAGGCGGCAGCCAGCGACGTGCGCGATCGCGTCGCGCGCGCCCGCAGCCGGCTGCCGGACGACGTTCAGGAGCCGCTGGTCGCGAAACGCGATGCCGACGCCTCACCCATCATGTGGCTCGCCCTCTACGGGCAGGAGTATGACCAGGTCGAGCTCACAGGCATCGTCGATCAGCTGATCGTCGATCGCATCGACAAGCTGCCCGGTGTCTCCAATGTGATGATTGCAGGCGAGCGGCGCTACTCGATGCGTGTCTGGATCGACAATCGCAAGCTCGGTGCACGCAACCTGGCGATTACGGAGGTCGTGGAGGCGCTGCAACGCGAGAACGTGGACATCCCCTCCGGCCGTGTCGAGGGCTCGGATACGGAATTCACCGTGCGAAGCCTGGGGGAGCTGACCACACCCGAGGAGTTTGGCAGCCTGCTGATCGCCAACGTGGGCGGCAAGCCGGTTCGCTTGCGCGAGATCGCCGAGGTAGAGGCGGGCGCCGAGGATACGCGCAAGCAAGTGCGCTTCAACGGTGGTGCGGCCATCGGGCTGGGAATCGTCAAACAGTCCACGGCCAATACGGTCGCTGTCGCCGAGGCCGTGCGAGCCGAAGTCGAGCTGATCCAGCAGGAGCTTGGCGCGGGGCTCACCCTCGATTTCGCGGTGGACTCGTCGCGCTTCATCAAGGAGTCCATCCGCGACGTCCAACAAACCATCTTCGAAGCGGCCATCCTCGTGGTACTCGTCATCTACATCTTTCTGCGCAGCGTGCGCGCCACCATCGTGCCGGCCGTGGCGATCCCCGTGTCGATCATCGGCACCTTTGCGGTGCTCTACTTCATGGGATACACGATCAATACGCTGACGTTGATGGGAATCACCCTTGCGATCGGTCTGGTCGTGGATGATGCCATCGTGGTGCTCGAGAACATCACGCGTTGGGTGGAGAGCGGGACACCGCCCTTGGAGGCGGCGCGCCAGGGTATGGACGAGATCGCCTTTGCGGTGGTCTCCGCCACCCTATCGGCCGTCGCTGTCTTTTTGCCGCTCACTTTCATGCAGGACATGACGGGCCAGCTCTTCCGCGAGTTTGCCGTCACCGTGGCATCCGCGCTGCTGATCTCGGGCTTCGTGGCGCTCACACTCTCTCCGATGCTCTGCGCGCGGGTCGTGAAGCCGCGCCGACGTGAGGGACGGGTCAAGCGCGCCCTCGCGCGAGCACTCGAGATCGTGACGCAGCGCTACGCCGACCTGCTCGGCCGCTTGCTGCACCGCCCGTCGGCCACTCTGGCCATCGTTGTTCTCGGCGTGCTCTGGGTGGGCTTCGGCATCGTGCTCTATGGACAGGCCAAGGAAGAGCTCCTGCCCGCTAGCGATCGCTCCCTCCTGATCATGTTCACGCGCGCGCCCGAGGGCTCGACGGTCGAGTACATGGACCGCTATCAGCGCCAGGCAGAGCGCCTGGCCGCCCTGCGGCCCGAGACCAGGGGCGTACTCGGCGTGATCGCCCTGGGGATCGGGACACCGGGTCTCGTCAATCAAGGGGTCGTCTTTGCTGAGCTCGTGCCACCCAACGAGCGCGAGCTGACGCAGCGCGAGCTGCTCGACGTGCTGCAGCCCGAGCTCGATCGCATCCCCGGTATCCAGGTCTTCACCATCCAGCCCAGCCCAATCCGCGGCTTTCGCTCGTCGCCCATCGAGCTCGTGATTCAGGGCCCCGACATCTTCGAATTGGCGCGCATCGCTGACGAAGTGAAGGCGGAGGCCGAAGAATCCGGTGTCTTCATGGGGCTGCGCAGCAACGTCTACCTCAACAAGCCACAGCTCGACGTCTCCATCGATCGCGAGCGCGCCAACGATCTGGGCATGTCGGTGCGCGAAATCGCGACCACTCTGCAGATCCTGCTCGGCGGCCTCGACGTGAGTCGCTTCAAGAAGGACGGTGAGACCTACGACGTGATCGCCCAGCTCTCCGATCGCGAGCGCAAGAATCCCTCGATCCTGCTCGAGCTCTTCGTGCGCGGGCACGCCGGGCTGATTCCCCTGGCCGCCGTGGTGGATGCAGCGTTCTCCACGACGCCGCAGGCCATGCCTCATTACGACCGGCATCGGGCGGTGACGATTCGCGCGGGACTCACTGGCGGTCAGTCTCAGGGCGTGGCGTTGGCACTCTTCAAGGAGATCGCCGAACGCCACATACCCGCGCAGGGGGGCTACCGGGTACGCTACTCGGGCGAGGCCGAGAAATTCTTCGAAGCCGGCAACTCGCTGGTCTTCGCCTACCTGCTCGCGATCCTGATCGTCTTCCTCGTGTTGGCCGCCCAGTTCGAGAGCTTTCTCTATCCCCTCGTCATCCTGGTAGCGGTCTTCCTCTCCTTTACCGGCGCACTGCTCGCCCTCGAGATTCTGGGCGTCACGCTGAATATTTTCAGCAAGATCGGCGTCGTCATGTTGGTCGGGCTGGTGACGAAGAACTCGATCCTGATCGTCGAATTCGCCAACCAGCTGCGCCGGCGTGGCATGAGATTGATCGAGGCGACCCTCGAGGCCAGCCGCACGCGCTTTCGGCCCATCCTGATGACCGCCCTGGCGACGATGGTGGGTATCCTGCCGATCGCGGCGGGGATTGGCGCGGGCGGAAGTATGCGCCAGGGGCTCGGCGTCGCGGTGATCGGGGGCATGCTCTTCTCGACGGCGTTGACCTTCTTCGTCGTGCCGGCCACGTACGTCGGCGTCGAGCAGCTGCGCGCGCGCCGCGCTGGTCGGCGCGAGGAGGGTCCAGCCGAGGAGTCGGATCCAGCGCGGGACATCGTGGTATCAACTAGTGGAGGGGGAGCCGCTTGAGTGCGTCGGAAGCGTTCTTGCTGGGGCTCGTTCAAGGCCTGACCGAGTTCTTCCCGGTCTCGAGTTCTGGTCATCTCGTGATCTTCCAGAAGCTGCTGGGGCTCGACGTCGGGGCCGGTCTCGTCTTCGAGATCTCCGTGCACGTCGCCACGCTGGTTGCCATCGCGATGTACTATCGATCAAGAATCGTCGACCTCGTTGTCGGCGCCGCCAAGCGTGAGGGCGCCGCGTGGATCTACATCGGGAAGCTCGCCTTCGGCACGCTGCCCGCGGTGGGGGTCGCTCTCTCGGGTCGCCACTTCATCGAGCAGCAGTTCTCGAAACCCGAGGTGGTCGGCGTCGCGCTGCTGGTGACGGGTACGATCCTCTGGACGACGCGGTGGACCGTGCGCAGCGCGCACGCGACGGACCCGACCTGGATCATGGCGCTGCTCGTCGGTTGCGCGCAGGCCTTTGCGATCATGCCCGGCATCTCACGCAGCGGGACGACGGTGGCGGTGGCCCTGGCGCTGGGTCTGGCACCGGCCGCTGCAGCGGAGTTCTCGTTCCTGCTCGGCATCGTGGCCATCGCGGGTGCCGCCGTGTTGATGCTGTCCGATGTGACTTCGGCGTCGCCCGAGCTGCTGGGCAGTGTGGCGATCGGATTCACGTCCGCTCTGGTCTCGGGCATGGCCGCGATCTGGCTCTTCGTGCGCATGCTGAAGCGCCAGGCTTTCCACCACTTCGCCTGGTACGCGTGGGCGGCGGGCGCGGCCTTCCTGGCATGGCTGCAGCTGGAGATCTAGCCACCAAAGAGTTGGGCCGCTTGTGTCGGAGGACGGATCAGGGGAGGACGGATCAGGGCTGGTCGCGATCGGTCAGCCAGGCCTCCGCCGCTCTGAGATCGCGGAACACGGAGTACTCCACCAGAGCACATGGCTCCCGTGCCGCCAGTCGGTCTTCTCGATCAGCTCGTCGAGCCGAAGCAACTCGGCCGAGATGATCATCCAAAAGCCTTGGGTGTCATCCCATTCGGCGGTGATCGACATGATTGCGGAGTATATCAGGATGGTGCG
>JAFDDH010000425.1 GCA_019310975.1 Deltaproteobacteria bacterium
TCGACAATCCCGCTACGGACAATGCTGCCAAGGCACAGCTCGAGGCATGGTTTCCGGGTCGGAAAGTGTATGTCATCGAGATGCTCGAGTCCTGGATCGCAGGCGGTGGCGTGCACTGCCATACAAACGACCAACCCGCGGCATCGACTATTGGCAGTGCACCCAGCGCCGACTTCTCGGCGGCTTCTACGCTCGGGCCCGCACCCTTCGATGCCTACTTCACCGATCTCTCAACACATGGCCCTACCGTATGGGAATGGACCTTCGGCGATGGAGGAGCATCGACAGATAGAAATCCGGTGTACACCTACGAATCGGAAGGCACCTATTCCGTCAGCCTCACGGCCAGAAACGCCGCGGGCCTCGACACCTTGATCCGCAACGAGTACATCACTGTACCCGAGCCGCACGCGCTATTGCAGCTGGTACTGGGATGCTTGGGTCTTTCGCTGCTGAACGCCCGCCGCAGCCAAAGGTGCGAGATGAGGTAGCGGGCAGCGCGCATCTCGCGTCGGTCATCGTCGTGCGCGAGACTGAACGCATGAAGTCAGCAGCTCTCGGAATCAATCGGCAGCACCTGGTAGCACTCGACGAGATCCGGGGCGACCTGCAGCACGGCCGTAGGGAAGACCGCGTAGTAGACCCACGCACGCCGGCTTGAGGAAAGGCGACATTCTGATCCGCTACGACGACCAGCCCATCTTCAAGGTGAGAGGGGTGCGCGCCCGCCACAACACACTCGACGTGGGTTCAACGATCCCCATCGAGGTTCTGCGCGGAGGCCAGATCATCCACTCGATGATCACCACGACGTCGCTGCGCCCAACGCTGCGCGGCAACATGCACGGGATGTCTCTCAGTCGGGCCAGACTGACGCCCTAGCCAGCCGCCTGCGCGGTGGCCCGTCAGCTCCGACCCCCTTCCTTGGCCAGTCGGGCCTTGGCCAGGCGGGCATCGCGCCACGCGATCGCAGCCTTGGCGCCGTCGCGCTCCAGGATCTCGTTGAACTCTCGCGACTCGGGCGTGTCCCTTGCGCCGATCACCACGGCCGTCTCGAGCCCTTGGAGCAGAGCCTGACGCATTCCCATGATCTCGCAGCTCCGATTGATCGCCTCTTTGGTGTGCTGGACGGCGATTCGATCGTTGGCAGCGATTTCCCGCGCAATCTGCATCGCTCGAGCGACGAACTCGGCTTCGGGCACGACGTGATTCACTAGACCCAGCGCTAGTGCCCTGTCCGCGCTGACCCTGTCATCTCCCGTGAGCAGCAGCTCCTTGGCCTGCTTCGGACCGATCACCCAGGGAAGGATCAGGGAGACGATGCCATCTCCGAACTTGACCTCGGGCGCGCCGAAGCGGCAGCCTTCTGCGGCAACCGTGATGTCACAAGCCACGGCCATCTCCATCGCGCTACCGAGGCAGTATTTGTGAACGGCGGCGACGGTCGGCTTGGGACAATCCCAGAAGCGCATGATGATGTCGAAGTCCTTGCGAAGCTCGGACTGCAGGAAGCCCACCGGATCGTCGGATTCGTCTTCGCACATGTCGAGATCGAATCCGGCGGAGAACGCCTTGCCCTCGCCGCTCAGCACAATGACGCGAATCGCCTGATCGGCTTCGGCACGATCGAGTGCCTCACCGAGCTCGCGAACCATCAGTGCATTGATCGCGTTTAGCTTCTTCGGGCGATTCAGGATCACACTGACGACCGGACCGTGCGTCTCGTATCGGATCGTCTCGAAGCCCATCATGATCCTCCTCTCTCCGGGGGCTCGCTCTAGCTCAGGCCCGTAGGATCTCTCGAGCGGCATTGTGGCCCGGGATACCGGTCACTCCACCCCCAGGATGCGTACCCGCTCCACACATGAATAGACCACCTAGGGTGTCCTGTACCGCATACGTCTAGACAGGTTATCGCTTTTCATCATTGGCTCCCCAGAGGATGGAGGCCGGTCTCCTGGCAGGAGGGTCCGGACCGAACGATCCCCTCAGCCGAGCAAGCTGTCGAGATCGCGCTTCATTACGCCATTGAGGATGATGTTGCGCATGATCTCGGAGGTCCCCTCCCAGATCCGATCGACCCGCACGTCCCGGTAGAGGCGCTCGGCCGCGTAGTCGGCGCTATAGCCGCGCCCGCCGAAGATCTGGACGACGCGATCGGCGACGCGGCCCGCCATCTCGGCCGAGTAGAGCTTGCACATCGACGCCTTCGTGTGGAGCTCCTTGGGATCAGCACGCCCCGCGTCCTCCTCCCAGGCCGTCTTGTACGTCATGAGTCGTGCCGCGTAGAGCTCGGTGGCCGAGTCGGCGAGCATCCAGCCGATGCCCTGATGCTCGTAGAGCTTGCGCCCGAACGACTCGCGCTCGGCACACCAATCCTTCGCCTCCTCGATCAGCCTCTGTGCAGCACCGAGGCACCTTGCGGCAATGTGCAGACGCTCCTCGCGAAACCAAGCCTTGCTGATCTCGTTCGCCTCGCCACGCTTGCCAAGCATCTGCTCCTCGGATACCTCGCAATCCTCGAAGACGAACTCGGGGTGACGATCCTC
>JAFDDH010000051.1 GCA_019310975.1 Deltaproteobacteria bacterium
ATAGGTGCCGAGCATCTGCTCCGCCACCTGGGTTTGGGGATTGTTCACGAGGTTGCCCAGCGCAAAGTTGAGCAGTCTCGTGTCCTGGAGAAAGGACTGGCTGAAGAGCGCCCGCACCTTGAAGCCGTGATCTTGATAGAGCGCGTGTAGCTCGTAGATGAAGGTCGGAGTGTCGGGGATGGGTACGATCACCGGGGTGGTGTCGCAGGCCGCCGCGCACGAGAGCTGGTCCTGACCCGATTGGCCGGCGTACACGGAGCCACCGGCCATCAGCCCGTCGACGATATCGACGTCCAGCCGGCCGACGAAGGCCCAGTGATTGGAGAGCGCACGACTGCCCTTCTGACGACCTCCGCGGAAGCCCGCGGCAGAGAATCCACCGGCATCGAGTCCGTTGACCGCATACGCCCGATAGTGGACGCGCCCCGCGATGGTGCCGAGGAGGCCGCCACCATTCTCGCGCCAAGTAGTCGGAATGATCCGCTGCTCGGTGAAGGGCCGGTTGCCGCCGAAGTAGGTCGTCGGCTCGTGGAGCTCGTTGATGATGCCCATCGGGATGAGGACCAGACCGACACGGAAGTTGAGCCAATCCCGCGCCATATAGTCGACGGTCAGGAACTCGACCGAGACCGACCCACCGCCTCCGGTTCCGGCGTGTTCGAACTCGAGCTCGGAGTTGACGACCCATTGGTCGTTGAATTTGAATCCGAGGTAGAGGACCGCGCGCAGGGCATCGAAGATGTCGTCGACGGGCTCGAATTGGCCACCCCCGACGTGCTTATCCTGCGTGTTGACCTTCAGCAGTACTTCACCGTAGCTGCCGATGGATAGGCCCTTGTCCCGGTAGTAGACCTTCGAGGCCGTCGGGCCGAGCCCGAATTTTCCCATCTGGCCGCGGTCCTCGGGTACGCCCTGCGCGGTCAACGCCTTGCTCAGCTCCGCGGCCAGGACGTCCACCTTGGTCTCGACCTCGTCGAGGCGCTCGGCGTCGCTCCTTTTGGCGTCGACCTTGGCGTCGACCGCGGACCCACTCGGGGTCTCCTCGGCCGTCGCCCCGCTACCCGCCGACAACGCGCCCAGCAACAAGAGGCTGGCCGCCCCAATCGGCCACCGGCCCGCACTCCAACTCGTCTTCTGGCCCCGCGAACGTCGCATCATCTGGTCTCATCACCGGCTGCCGTTTTCGGCAGTTTTGAGGATTCGTCAATTGAAATAGATTGTCAAAATCATTCGATGTGGATCTATAATGGAATCGGAAATCGTTTGCAACTAAGCAGGCGGGAATCGAGCCGCCGGGCTGGCGGCCCTCTCAGAGCGAGG
Source organism: Deltaproteobacteria bacterium (assembly GCA_019310975.1). Classification (GTDB taxonomy): domain Bacteria; phylum Myxococcota_A; class UBA9160; order UBA9160; family UBA4427; genus JAFDDH01. Next base: position 1,321 of record JAFDDH010000051.1, read on the forward strand.
AGGCGGCGTCCGGGTCGACCCGGGGCGACTCGGGTGAGCTCTCCACGAGGCGGCGCCACCAATAGTCGAACTTGCGGTGGGCGCGCTTGCGGGCGGCGAGTCCCAGCTCGCTGGGCTCCCCGAGGGCCGCAGGCTCGTCGCGGCGACGATGCAGTCCGAGCAGGATGCCCGCACGAGTCCGGTTGCCCGCCGACGCGCGGAGCGCATCCACGAGAAGCTGACGGCGCATCACGAGCGTGCGGCCGTGGAAGCCCGCCCCCTCGTCCGAACCGTGGACGGCCGGCCCGGCCCGCCACTCCGGCGCGGTCGGACCCATCCGGGCGATGGCCGTGGCGACATCATCACCACCAATTTCCTTGTGCCCGGCCAGATGACTGGCCGATCGCACGACCGCGCGCAGCTCGCGCACGTTGCCCATCCAGATGTGGGATCGCAGTTGGGCCAGTACATCGGCGCCCAGGCGTGGCGGCCGACCCAGCTCGGCCAGAAAGAGCGCCGCCAGGGGCTCGATGTCCTCGCGTCGCTCGCGCAGCGGCGGGATGCGCAGGACCCCGTCCTGCACCAGCCGGTAGTAGAGGTCCTGCCGAAAGCGGCCCTGCGCGATCGCGCGGTGTAGATCCTCGTTGGTGGCCGCCACCACTTGAAGCCTCAGCGGGTAGGTGCACCGCCCGCCCAGCCGACGCGCCTCGGCGTTCTCGAGCAGGCGCAGCAGCTTCGCCTGGTGGACGGCCGGCATCGATCCGACCTCGTCGAGCAGCAGGATCCCGCCGTCCGCGCGTTCCACGGCACCCGGCCGGTCGAGCGCGCCGGGATACGCGCCGCGCGCGGTCCCGAAGAGCTCGGCCTCGAGATGATCGCTGGGCACCGCCGGGCAGTTGAAGACCTCGAGCGGGCCAGCCGGGGACGGCGCGCAGAGCTGTAGGGCACGAGCCACGAGATCCTTCCCGACGCCCGTCTCGCCGAGCACCAGCACGCTGCGCAGGGGCGCGTCGGCCAACGCCTCGATCTCCTGGCGCAGCGCGTTGAGGGCGGCGGACGGGCCGACGATCAGCTGCTCGAGCTGGCACTGGACGAGCTCGCGAGAGCCGGCCGACCGCCGCGCACGCTTCGCTTCGCGCATGGTCTCCTGCCGCAACGGGTACCGGGACCCGGGATCCGGACGAAGTCAGACGTAGCAACACGCATGCCAGCCCAGCGACGCCAGCACGAGCCCTCGAACGCCCGTGCGCCCCGCGCTTCACAGACACCACGCGGCCCCTCGTTCGCCCGGCGCACGCCCCCGGCTGAGTCGGGAGGAGCCTTCAGCCAATATGGAGCCTTCAGCCAACAGGGAGCCTTCAGCCAATATGGAGCCTTCAGCCAACAGGGAGCCTTCAGCTGAAAGGGAGCCTTCAGCTCAAAAGGCAGCCTTCAGCTCAAAGGCAGCCTTCAGCTGAACCATGAGGAATGGAAGTACCGGACCAGGACGGTCACTCCGACTCCGATCCCCACGGCGAGCTTCGACAGCTCCTTCAGACCGCGCAGCGTCTGCCTTCCCGTGAAGGGAAGCAGCGGCGTGGACTCGTGGAAGGCCTTGTAGCGCTCCGGCTCGGTCTCGATCTTGCGCCGATCCTGGTGGATCGATCCCACCAGCGCGAAGATCGGAAAGCCACTGAAGAAGGCCACGTCCGTCGCGAAGCCGTTCGGGATCAGGTGCAGAAGTCCAAAGACAGCAGTCGCCATGAAGACGGCATGACGTGTGATGAAGTGCACACCCGAGGGCTGTGCGGACGCGTCCGTGTCAGTCGCCGTCATCGACGCCGGGCTCGCGTTCATCACTCCCGCGATCAGCAGCACGAACGAAAGCCCCATGCCGATATGGATTGCCCAGCGCAGCGTGCCGCCCACCGGAATCGCCCAGAGGAGCGGCCCCGCGTGCTTGTGGTCGAAGTAGACCCAGACGAGGGGAACGAAGAAGGCCAGCGCGATCAGGGAGTAGACGCCCTGGAAGCCCCGATCCCCGAGCACCCCGACCAGACGCGGCCGGAACGTCACGCTGGAAAGAGCCATGTGAGTGATCGCGAAGCCCAGCCAGAGCAGGGCAATCATCGCGGTGGGACCCATGCGCACCTCCCCGTCCCCGACGGTCGTGGGCGCGCCGGGAGGATCTACGATCTCAAGCAGAGCATAGTGATTGGGGGGCGGGATCCGAGATTGGCGGCGAGTGGAATGGGAAAGGGCTTGAAACGGAAAAAGCCCGCCAAAGGCGGGCTTTTGGATACCGATCAGCAACATTATAGCACGGATCAGTGATCCGTCAATCACACGCCTGACAACTCCTGCGATTGGCTTCACAACTCGGAAAATCGACCCCAGAAGTCCAGCTGAAACGCCGTTTGCCATCGATCTGGGCCGAGGATGCGCAGACGCTCTATGCTGCGCGCCGTGATTGGCGCCGCACAGTCCAGAGGCGGAGTGATCGCCCTGCTGGTCTTTGCAGCCCTGTTGCCAGCGGCCTCGGCGATCGGGCACGGCCGCAGCCTCTCCTACTCGACCTGGCGACTCACCGACGAGGGTGCGCGCGTGAGCGTGCGAATCCCGCTCCTCGAGCTGAGTCGGCTCGGCATTCCGCTGCCACTGCCGCGGGCAGGATCGAACCCCTCCGCGCCCGGGACCGAAGCGGTCGGGCGCTATCTGGCTTCGCACCTCCACCTCTCCTCGGCGGCGGGGTCCTGCACGCCGAAGCGAGCACCGACATCGCATCCGAGCGACGAGGGCTGGGTGCTCTACCGCTGGACCTATGTCTGCGACGCCAGTGGCGATCGGGAAATCCAGACCCGAATTCTGCTCGAAGTCGCACCCTCGCACCTTCACTTCGCGCGTGTGGTGCAGCCGGGTGTGGAGGGCGCGAGCGAGCGGATCCTCGAGCGCGTACTTTCGCGGGCCAAGCCACGTTGGTCGATCGACGGGACGCGCCCGGTGGCCGGCGCCAATGACGCCGGGCGGGCCGTCGGCAGCTCGCTTGGCGCCTACCTGGCGCTCGGTGTCGAGCACATCCTGACCGGCTGGGACCACCTCGCCTTCGTGCTCGCGCTGGTTCTGCTGGCCGGACGGCTCGGCGATGTCGCGCGCCTGATCACGGGCTTCACGATCGCGCACAGCCTCACGTTGGCGCTGGCCGTACTCGGCTGGGTGAACCCGCGCGGCGCCCCCGTCGAGGCGGTGATCGGCTTTTCGGTGGCGTTGATCGCTGCCGAGAACGCTTGGCTGCTGGCCGGGCGGCACCGCGCGATCCCCGCACTCAGCTTCCTGGGCCTGATCACGGTGGCGGGCCTCGCCTGGGCGGGCATCGGCCAACTCACGATCCTCACTGGTCTCGGCCTGGCGATCTTCTCGGCCAGCCATTTCGCCCTGCTCGCCCGTGGGCGCGATCCCGGCCTGCACCGCGTCGCATTGGCCTTCGCGTTCGGCCTGGTCCACGGGTTCGGCTTCGCGGGGATCCTGGCCGAGATGGCGCTTCCCACGAATCGCCTGGTCACGGCGCTCTTCGGATTCAATCTCGGTGTCGAGTTGGGGCAGCTGGGTGTCGTGGCCCTCATCTGGCCGATCCTGGTCTTGCTTCGCCGGCCGGCTGCGGGTGCCTGGCACCTCGCCGCAGCCCAGGTGCTTTCGGCGGCCATCTGTGGGGTCGGCATCTACTGGTTCGTATCGCGCAGCTTTGGCCCCGGCTGAGCGCTCGGCCTCGTGGTGGGGGGCGAAGTCACCCCGGGACGGGCTAAGTTGGGGCCGCCATGCGCCGCACGTGCATTCTGCTCGTCCTGCTCGCTGTCGTCGTACTCGGCGGGCCATTCCTGGCGGATGCTCTCTTCGAGTGGGGCCGGGTTGCGAGCGTCCTTCCGCCCGAAGGCCGGCGCGTGCCGATCGGCGAGGGCCGTCACCTCAACGTCTACGAGCGCGGAACGGGGACACCGATCGTGCTGGTGCACGGCTGGGGGTCGTCCGCCGCCGACTGGGCGGAGCTGCCCGAGCGGCTGGCGGCCATGGGCCATCGCGTGATCGTCTACGACCGCGCGGGGTACGGATTCTCGACGCGCCTCGAGGCCCGCAACGGCAACTTCACCTACGCGTCGAACGCACGGGACCTGATCGCGTTGCTCGACGCCCTGCAGATCGAGCAAGCGACTCTCGTGGGTTGGTCGTTCGGTGGTGGCGTCGTGCAGATCGTCGCAGTCGAAGCACCGGAGCGCGTAACGGCCCTCGCACTGGTGGCGTCCACTGGACCAGGCCAGGCCGACTCGGGCGAGACCAGCAGCCTGCTGGACCGCATTCTGGTCTCCCCCTTGGGCAGCAGTGTGCTCAGCTGGGCGGCCAAGGTGCCCCCGCTCAGCTGGCGGTGGACGCATGAGGGCCTGACGGCGGCCTTCTCGGGCTCGCAGAATGTGCCGACCGGCTGGACGATCCGTACCCAGGCGATGCTTGGCCTGCCCCGCACCTCCCGCACCCTCAGCGCCGAGACGGCTCGCAGCGACCCGAACACGCTCGAGCCCGGGCGCATCCGCGCGCGCACCCTCGTCTTTCAGGGCTCGGACGATGCGCTCGTCGCCTACACGGTGGGCGAGAATCTCGACCGCGCGCTACCGCATTCTGCGTTCGTGGGCGTCGTGGGTGGGAGCCACATGCTGCCCGTGACGCATCCCGACGCCCTCGCCAAGGGCATCGATCGGCTCGCAGGCAGCGAGTACGCGGCCGGGCAGCTGCCGGACGGACGCTCTTAGCCGCAGGGCCACTGCCACGCACCGCGGAGGCTCAGGGGAATGGACTTCCGGGGCAAGGTCGCGATCGTTACCGGGGCGTCGTCGGGCATCGGCCGCATCACGGCACTGCGATTGGCCCGCCTCGGCTGCAGGGTCGTGCCGGTGGCGCGCCGCGCGGAACTTCTCGAATCCCTTGTGGTGGAGTGCAATGCGCTCACACCCGGCTCTCACTACCTGGCCGGCGATCTGGGTGAGCGCGATTTCGCCCAGCACGTCGTCGACGACACTGTATCGCGTCACGATCGCCTCGACGTCCTCATCCACAACGCAGCCATCCCGCTGCACAAGAGCCTCTACCGGACTTCGGTCGAGGACGCCGAGCGGGTGCTGCGTGTGAACTTCCTCTCCTGCCTGTGGACGACCTTCGCCGCCATCCCACCCATGCTGGTACGCGGCGGCGGCCACATCGTCAACGTGAGCTCGTTTGCGGCCAAGGTCGTGCCCACTCACGAATCGGTCTATGCCGCCTCCAAGGCCGCAATGAACGCCTTCAGCGAGGGTCTCTGGAACGACCTGGCGGGCTCCGGGATCCACGTGGCGCTGGTCCATCCCGGCCCGATCGACACCGAGATCTGGCAGAAGCTCGACGAGCCCGGACATTATGCCGGCCGCTTGTATCCGGCCGAATCGGTCGCCGATGCCATCGTGGAGGTGATCGAGAAGCGACGTCACGAAATCGTGGTGCCGCGGCGCAACCCAGCGCTGGTGACCGCGCGCCTGCTGCGCTTCTTCTTCCCGGCGCTGATTCGCATCGGGGTGCAACGCACCGATCCCGTCGATCCCGATTCCGTTGAGCGCGCCAGACGCCGGGCTCGCGAGGGCAAGCGCCTGGGCGAGGAGTGAGCGGCACAGAGCGGGCGACCTGTCGGCTAGACTCGATCCCTCGCGTTCGAGAGAAGGAGACGCAATGGGCTTTACCGAGTATGAGAGCTACGACGCAGTCGGACTCGCGGATCTGGTTCGGCGCGGCGAGGTCACCCCCGAAGAGGTGCTCGACGCCGCGCTCGAGCGCCTGGCCGAGCGCAACCCGAGCCTCAACGCAATTGCGATCCCGATGCACGAGGAGGCGCGCGCCACACTTCGAGAGGGCATCCCGAACGGTCCACTGCGCGGCGTGCCCTTCCTCTTGAAGGACCTCGCCGTCCTCTACGAGGGCGTTCGCACCACAAACGGCTGTCGATTCTTCGCGGACAACGTGGCCGACCACGACAGTGAGATCACCATGCGCTACAAGCGCGCAGGTCTTGTCACATTCGGCAAGTCGACAACACCCGAGTTCGGTCTCACCTCCACCACCGAGTCGTCGCTCTTCGGCGAGACCCACAATCCTTGGAACCTCGCACACACACCGGGCGGGTCGTCGGGTGGCTCGGCCGCTGCCGTAGCGGCCGGCATCTTGCCCGCCGCGCACGCGAGCGATGGCGGTGGCTCGATCCGCATTCCCGCCTCCTGTTGCGGCCTCTTTGGCCTCAAGCCCACGCGGGGTCGCATCCCCTTCGGCCCGGACGTCGGTGAGGGCTGGAGTGGGCTCAGCACGATGCACGCCGTGTCGCGCTCGGTGCGCGACAACGCGCTCTTGCTCGACCTCGTCGAAGGACCGGACCTGGGCGCACCCTACCAGGCACGGCCAAAGGAGCGCCCCTATGTGGAGGAGGTGGGTCGCCCCACGGGCCAGCTGCGCGTGGCCCTTCTCACCGACATGGTCAACGGCCTGCCCACCCACCCCGACTGCCGGGCCGCCGCGCAGGCGGCCGCGAAGCTCTGCCAGGAGCTCGGCCACGTGGTCGAGGAGGCGACGCTGGCGGTGGATCTCTCCGCCATGGGCACAGCCAGCCAGTGCATCGTCTCGGGCAACGTGCTGTCGATCCTCGAGGACCGCGCCGCCGCGATCGGCCGCGAGCTACGCGAGGAGGACGTAGAGCCGATTACCTGGGCGATGACGCAGGCCGTGAAGCAGCGCGGCGCCGCCGAGTACGCTCGCTCGGTGCGGACCGTTCACGCGATCGGCCGTCAGGTCGAGCGATTCTTGCAGGCGTATGACGTCATCCTGAGCCCCACGCTCGGGGCGCCACCCGAGAAGCTGGGCGTGCTCTCGCTCTCCAACCCCGACGCAGCCGCCTTCACCCACGCGGTGTTCACGAGCGCCGGCTACACCCAGCTCTTCAACTTCTCCGGGCATCCGGCCATGTCGGTGCCGCTGCACTGGAATGCCGAAGGGCTGCCGATCGGTATCCAATTTGCGGCCAGGCTCGGCGACGAGGGCGGCCTCTTCCGCCTCGCCGCCCAGCTCGAGGAGGCGAGCCCCTGGGCGCAGCGGCGACCGACCCTCTGAGCGACCGGTCCACGTGATTCGTCGGGCAGCCCCGCCGCGACGGCGCCGAAAGGGTATGCTTCGGCGCTCGCAAGAATCCCCAAGACACCGAACTCATCGGAGGACTCCATGGCCCGAGAAGCCGTCATCGTCAACAGCCTGCGCACCGGTCTGACCAAGGCCCACCGCGGCTCCTTCAACCTCACGGAGCCAGTCGACTACATGGCCCACTGTCTGCGCGAGGTCGTCGCCGGACAGAAGAAGCTCGACCCCGAGGAGATCGAGGATGTGATCGTGGGCACGGGTCATCCGGAAGGCTGCATGGGCATGAACATGGCGCGCATCGCCGCCATGGCGGCGGGCTTCCCCAAGCAGGTCGCCGGCACCACGGTGAACCGCTTCTGCTCGTCGGGCTCGCAGGCCGTCATGATGGCCGCACACGCGATCATCCACGAAGGCGCAGACGTCGCCATTGGTGCGGGAGTCGAGACCATCACGATGATGCAGGACGGTACCCAGAACACGAATCGACTGGTCAACCACGCAGCCAAGGAGCGCTTCCCGGGGCTCTACTTCCCGATGGGCATCACGGCGGAGATCGTCGCCGAGCGCTACGACGTTTCGCGCGAAGACCAGGACAAATACGCGCTGCAGAGCCAGCAGCGTTACGCGGCCGCGGACGAGAAGGGCTGGATCCGCGAGGAGATCGCGCCCTTGAAGGTCACCCGCAAAGTGATGAAGAAGGGCGAGGAGCCCTACGACGAGGACTTTGTGGTCGAGAGGGACGAGTGCAACCGCCCCGGCACCACCCTCGAGGGGCTCTCGTCTCTGAAGCCGGTCTTCAAGCCCGCCGAAGAGGGTGGCACGGTGACCGCCGGCAATGCCTCGCAGCTCTCGGACGGCGCATCGGCCACGCTTCTGATGTCCGCGGAGCGCGCGAAGCAGCTCGGCATCGAGCCGATCGGAATCTACCGCGGCACGGCGGTCGCCGGCTGTGGCGCCGAGGAGATGGGCATCGGTCCGGTCTTCGCACTGCCGAAGCTGCTGAAGCGCCAGGGCCTTTCGATCGACGAGATCGACATCGTCGAGCTCAACGAGGCCTTCGCGTCGCAGCTGCTCTATTGCCAGCGCACTCTGGAGATCCCGATGGAGAAGCTCAATCCCCAGGGCGGATCGATCTCGATCGGACACCCCTTCGGCATGACGGGGTCGCGCATGACGGGCAGCCTGTTGCGCCAGCTCAAGCGCGAAGGCAAGCGCTACGGGATCGTCACCATGTGCATCGGTGGCGGCCAGGGCCTGGCCTCGCTCTTCGAATCCGCCTGAGCCCGAGCCCCGCGCCCGGCGCGGTTTCGCTCCGGTCGGACCGCTCTGCGGCCGATAAGAGCGGGGTGGCCGGCTTGCGGCCGCCCCTCATGCGGATCTCCTGACCGACGTCAGGGGGTTGGCTGCAGCCGTGCGGCGCGGAGCGAGCCATCTTGGAGCAGAGCCAGCCGGAGGACCCCGGCCAGCGGAAGGCCGGACCCCGGGACCGCCCCGAGGAGAAATCGGCGATCGCTGGGCTCGGCATGGAGCGCCGTGCCCACCCCGACCGCCGTGGGCAGCCGACGTCGGTCTGGAGCGCCTTCGCGGGCGCACGGCGCCGGCGGCACGGACGCCGCACCGGCGAAGAGCAGGACATCTACGTCGACATCTTCCAGCGCCGCGACGTGGCGCTGCTGATCCTCATCTTCGTCCTCAATATCCTCGATGCGCTCTTCACACTGCTCTGGCTGCAGCGTGGCGGTGTCGAGGCCAACCCCTTCATGGCCTGGATTCTCGGTATTGGCAATTGGGCATTCCTGGCGCAGAAGTGCTTCGTGGTCGGACTGTGGCTGGTACTGCTGCTGGTGCACAAGAACTTTCGCATGGCACGCCTCGGGCTGTGGTCGGCGGCCAGCCTCTATGCCCTGCTCATCCTCTACCACTTCGTGCTGATCGCATCCGGGGTTGACCCACGCGGCCACGACTGGGTCCCCGAGCAGGCACGGCTAGAGCAGATGAGCCAGCAGGGCGGGTACGGCGGTCTCGACGCGCAATGGGCGCAGCCCCAGACCTACCGCGCTCAGCCCGGCGCTCTGCAGACGATCGACCTCGAAGTCGCTCCAGCCACTTTCGGGACCTACGGCAATCAGGCCGGGCCGGGCGCCGGCGGCGAGCCCGACCGCGGACTGGCCAGGATGGGCGATCCAGCCGACCCGCTCACCGAGTAGTGCCGGCAGCTCGTCCTCGACAAAGGGACGGAAACGCCGCCGCAGCAGGACTTCGGGCAGCAGCGTATCGCGGGCCTGTTCGAGACCCAGCACGAGCTGCGCCTGGATCGCTTCGGCCTGCAGGGCGTGGCTCTGCCAGTAGCTCTTCTCCACCGCGGACGCATTCAGGAGCACGATCCGCTTCACGCCCATCGATGTGGCCGCAATCAGCACGCGCCGCAGCACCGGCGGGCGCGGCAGCGCAAGCATCAGCTCGACGTCGAGCGGCGGCGGCGGCGGCGCGTCGAGCTCGACCTCCATCTCGAGCAGGCTCTCGTCCAGGCGCGTGATCCGGCCGTGGCCGACGAGACCTCCGAGGCGGCCGACACGCATCACATCACCCTCTCCGGCACGGTGCACATCACGAACGTGCACGAGCCTCCGACCCGTGAGCCGGACGCGATTGCCTTCGTCCAGGAAGTCCTCGTCGAAGAGGAGAACGAGATTCACTGCTCGGCGTCCGACCGCAAGAGCAGGTCGGGCAGCTCGGCCAGATCGGCGATGCACCAGTCGGGCGGCGTTCCCACGAAGGCGTGCAGTTTCTCGCCGGGGTCGCGCACGCGGCGAGTGATCCACGCAGTACGAATCCCCAGCGCAGCCGCCCCGCCCACGTCCGCCGACAAGCTATCGCCCACGTGCAACGTCTCTTCCGGAGCGACGTCAAGCTCGTCCATCACGGCCTCGAAGATCTCCGAGCGCGGCTTTCGGATGCCGACCGCCTCCGAGACGACCACCGCGTGCATGTGCTCGTGCAGCCCCGCCGACTCGAGGACGGCAACCGCCGTCGGCGCATGCGTGAAATTGGAGCACAGTCCGATGCGCACGTTCCTGGCCAGCTCCGAGAGCACTTCGGGGTGGTGGTCCAGCTCGCGCACCTGGGCGCGCACGCCGGCCATATGGGTCTCGACCATCCGCTGCGGCAGGGATGCGTCATCGATCCCCAGGCGCTCGATTACCCGGGCGAAGCGCAGCTGACTCGGTGTTTCGATGTGCTTGCTGTGCCGGCTCTCGCGCAGCTCGGCGTCGACGTCGCGATTCACCTGCATGAACTCGAGCAGGTCGACCTTGGCCACCTCGCCGATCAAGCGATGCAGGCGCATCACGAAGGCCGGAATACGGCGCCCGTCGTGCTCCTCGAACGGGATCTCTTCGGTGAGTAGATCCACCAACGTATCGAAGAGATCGAAGACGACGGCGCGAATCGGCATACAACGAGCCTAGAACATGTTTCGCGGCGGGTCAGAATGGCGCGCCATCAGCTCTCGCTAACCCTCCTTCAAACCCTCTCTTAGCTCTTCGTCGATGACGCGCTTGAACGACTCGAAGGGCTGCGCGCCCGAGAGGAATCGGCCGTTCACGAAGAACGAGGGCGTGCCCGTCACCCCGAGCTTTGCAGCCTCACGCGTGTCGGCGTCGACACGCGCCTTCACCTCCGCCGACGCCAGATCGCGGTCGTACTTCGCCATGTCGAGGTCCATCTCCCGCGCGTATTCTCGATACTTCGCGGGGCTCATGTCTCGCTGCGCCTCGAAGATGCGGTCATGCATCTCCCAGAACTGGCCCTGGCGATGCGCCGCCTCGGCGGCCGCGTGGGCGGCCGGCGCCTTGGGGTGGATCGAGAGCGGCAGGTGCTTGAAGACGATCAGCACCTCATCTCTGTACTCCTTGTTGATCCTTTCGAGGGTGGGGTTGACGCGACTGCAGAAGGGACATTGGAAGTCGGAAAATTCGACGACGGTCACTTGTGCCTGCTTGGCGCCCTTGCTCGGCGCTCCGGTGATATTGACGTCGTAGCGCCGACTCGGATCGGGACGGCCGGGTCGACTCGGCGTGTTGGCCCTGGCCCCGGCCACCGTCGGGACATCTGCGATCGCGACCGAGAGCTTGCGCAACTCCTGCGTCCCGCGCTGAATCGACTGTGAGAGGAAGTAGCCGCTGCCGAGCACGGCAACCGCGAGCATGATGGACGCGACAATCAGCGCACTGCCGATGGTGTTCTTTCTTGCCATGTGGATGAGCTCCTCGACTCGCTGGATTCGATACCGACCGCGTGATGGACAGCGTTCGACATCGGCGAATACCTCTCGCAGCCTTTGCCGACAACGCACCTTTTCCGGGATTCAGTGAAAACTGCCGCGCAGCCGGAGGATACGCGTACTCTTGCCGGCAGTCGTCGGCTGGCCGCCGGGTCACGGCGTTTTTTTCCTCCAATCGATCCGCGATTGGTATAAAAATCGATCCTGGCGCAGGTGGGCACGATGTTGAGCTGCGGTGGCCGAGCGCAGGAGTAGGCTGGAGCGCCCCAGCCGAATGCCTGAACGGGACCGAATCCAGGAGCAGGACCCAGAAGGGCAGCGCGATGCGAGATCGAGCCGGGCTCGGACGGCTCTCGGGGACGCGGCGCCTTCGATGCGGCAGAGGCGCCGCCAAATCACCCGATCGAGCAATTCGGACGTGGCCCGGCGGGCCCCTGGAAGCAGCGCTTCCAGGGGCCACCCTCGGCTCAGCTCGGCTCAGCTCGGCTCCGCGTCGAGCAGGATGCGACGCAGCTCTGGAAACTTCGCGCGCAGCCGGCGAGTGAGCTTGCGAAAGCGGGCCTGCAGAGTGCCCGTGGGAACACCCTCATCACGAGCGATCTCTCCGATCGAGGCCCCCTCCATGTAGGCCAGCACGACCCGGCGCTCGGCCGGCTCGAGCGAGGTCAGCGCGTTGCCGATGGCGGTGCGCCTCCAGACCGCAACGGCAAGCGCCTCCGGGCCCGCGCCGGGATCCTGGATCCGATGCGCGGCGATCGCCTCGAGCGTCGACACGGGATGCCCGTCGTCGTCCTCGCTGAAGCTGGATCGCAGCTCGCGATGGCGCAGCTGGGAGAGCTCCGTACGTGCGGCGTCCATGACGGCGCCGTGTATTCGCTTCGACACGTAGGCGGAGAGCTCCTTCTCGTGCGCGTCGGGACGCCGATTGCGCAGAGCCTTGAAGAGCCCCCAGTAGCCGGCGGATATCAGATCGTCGCTCCAGCCCGGCCCAAGCATGAATGAGCGCCGCACCTTGTTGGCAAAGAAGACCACCCGGTGCTCATACCGCCTCGCCAGGATATCGAGTTGCTGCTCCGCTGCTTCCATGTCCGGTCCCCCCGTCCCGAACGCAAGACCCACGTGTCTCCGTCGCGGCGCATGTTCCAGCATTCGTCTGCGGACGGATGTGACTCGGCTCACCGGAGCATCGGCATATCCGCGGAACGGAACGGACCCGAGGTGGCAATCAGTCCCGGTCGGCGATCCGGGCCTCGATCTCCTCGAGGCGGCCGATCAGCTCGTCGGCCGAGTGGAGACGATTCGCGATGTCCTTCTCCAAGAGATCGAGCAGGATCCGGGCCAGCTCCTCGGGAATATCCGGCTGCAGGCCACGCGGGTCTGGGGGCGACGTGTGGCGGTGATGGTACGCGACCTCGCCCTTCTCGAAGGGTACACGTCCTGTCGCCAGCTCGAAGAGCGTCACGCCCAAGGAGTAGAGATCCGTACGCTGGTCGACGTTGCCGCCGACGATCTGCTCGGGCGACATGTAGAAGGGCGTGCCGCTGACGATCGTCGTTGCGCCGCGCACCTCCTCGAACATCTTGGCCAACCCGAAATCCATCACCTTCACGATCTCATCGTGGGTGAGAAAGAGATTCGCGGTTTTGATATCGCGGTGGACGATGCCGCGACCGTGGGCGTATTGGAGCCCCGCGGCCACCTGCAGACCGACGCTCACTACCTCGCCGGCCGTCAGTCGGCCGCGTTCCTTTAGAATCTGCTGAAAGTTCTGGCCGTCGAGCAGCTCCATCGTGATGAAGAAGACGCCGTCCTCCTGATCGGTATCGTAGACCGTCACGATGTTGCGGTGGTTGAGCCGCGCCGCCGACTGCGCCTCACGCAGAAAGAGCTGCAGCGCCTTCGGATGGCGGCGACGCAGATCCTCGGGCAGGCGCTTGAGAGCGACGACACGGTCGAGCCGTCGATCACGCGCCTTGAAGACCACACCCATCCCCCCTCGGCCGATCTCCTCGAGGATCTCGTAGCGATACTCGGAGACGAAGGCTGTGGGTGCGTCTCCACTGGTCATGGATCCAGTGGTGCGCTCGAGGCGCTCGGCGGCGCTGCGCTGCTTGCGCAGATGCTCGATGCGTGACGCCACATTCGGGTAGGTGGGCTCACGCCGACGCAGCTCCTGGAGTACCTCCATGGCTCGTTCGAAGCTTCCCGAGTCCTCGTACTGCTGGGCCAGGCGCGCGTACTTGTCGGAAGGTGCAGCACCAGGCGTGAACGTGGCAATATGCTGCTCCAGCTTTTGGGCCGCGAGGTCGAAATGCCCTTCGCGCTCGAAGGCCTCGGCGAGCAACCAGCTGGCCTCGGCGTAGTCGCCCTCGGCGGGCATGATGCACTGCAGGAGACGAATCGCCCGCGGCCGCTGCTCGTTGTCGAGGGCGAGCTTCGCGGCCTCGAAGGTTCGACCGCGGCGCTCCAGCGCGTTGATCCACATCTCGATGGCGTTCGCCTCGCGGTAGCATTGGATCGCGGCGTCGAAGTCCTCGGCCTCCTCATAGGCCTGCCCGGCCATTACCAGGTCGCCCGCCGAGCGGTACATCCGGGCGGCCTCGAGGGGCAACTCGCCCTGGCTGAAGAGCTTTGCGGCGCGCACGTGGTCCCCGATTCCCGCACGCAGCTCCGCTGCGTCGCGATAGCGACCCGCCGTCTCGAAGTAGTCGGCCGCACGCGTCGTCTCACCGCGCTCACGATTGTAATTCGCCAGCATCAGGTATGCGGCGTGAGCTTGACCGTCGCGCTCGAGCGCCCGAGCGACCGCCTCGATATCGCCGCGCAGATAGGGCTCGACGGCTGGCGGGCATCCCTTGAAGACGACATCGGCACCGGCCAGGTCGAACGCGACCTGGCTCGGCTGAAAGCTGGTCACTTCGATGTCGTGCTCCATCACGCGATCGCCGCAGCCCACCACGAGGCTGTGCCTCCCCTTCGACAGAAAGAGCCGGACCTTGTGCGCGGCGAAGCGCCGGACCGGATCCTCGCTACCACGTGAGACCACCAGCACGTCCTCGGCCGGCTTCTCGCCCCAGTTCACGACCACGTCGACGGGGCACTTCTCCGGATGCGCGTCGTACTCCAGGCGAACCGAGCGCCGGTGCCGTACCCGCACCATCTTGCGCTCCTCGAAGTCCCCGAGGATCTCCTTCGTACCGGGATCCATCAGCACGCCCTCGACGGTCACGAAGTAGCGGCGCGCAAGCAGCCGGTGGAAGTGCGTCTCGCGATTGACGAGGTGGTGCTCGGAATGCGTCGATATACCGCCCTTGAGGATCTCGCTGCGCAGGTCGCTCGAGGGCTTGCGGTTGCGGTTGCGGCTGGAGGCGAGTCGAACGCGAAACACACCGCGTAGCTCCTCGGGATACTCGATGGTGACGATCAGGTCACCGCGCTGGCGAATCACTGGCCACAGCAGCAGCAGGACCAGCCCCGTCAGCCCGATGACCGCGACGACCCGTCCGCGCGAGCCCTTCTGGATCCAGGCGACGCCCGAGTCGATCTCGTCGCGTACGACGGGGGGCAGCGCCCCGCGCGCGGCGCGGACAACCTGCTCGGCCTCCTCGAGCCAGCCCATCTGCGGCGTCCGTGGCCAGGCCGGCCGCGATGCGTGGGGACTGGGCGGTGGCTCCAGGTGGAGCGGAAACGCCGTGCGTTCGAGCCACGCGATCACGGCGGGATCGGCGCCGCTGATTCCCTGTGACGCCTGCAGGGCGAACGTCGCATCGCGGTCGCGGCCGTCGAGCAGGTAGATCTTGGCCAGATCACGATGGATCTGCGCACGCAGCTCTACGAATGCGATCGGGTCGATGGCCGTCTCCAGCATGCGTTCGAGGGCGGCGAGTTGCGCGGCCTCGGCGGAGGGACCGTCGCCGTCACGCAGCGCCGTGCGTGAGAGTGCCCGCCAGGTCGCAACATCCTCGGCGCCGAGCCCAATCGCGCGCCGATACGCGAAGCGCGCCGCGGCAAAGTCGCCGGCGGCCTCGAAGAGGGCGGCGGACTGCAGCGCAGCCCGGCGCTGCGATGTGGCGGCGGGCTCGCCGACCTCGATCCGGCGAGGCCGGTGGGCCGCGATCCGGAACTCACGTTCGGCGGAGCTGGTCAGCGGTGAGGGCCGCAGCAAAAGCCGGAGCTCACGCGCCTCCGGCGTGGGCCGCCACGGGCCGGGCGTGACGCTGGGCGCCATCGGGCTGCGGACCGGCTCGACGACGCGCACCTCTGAGGCGTAGAGGCGCGGCGGGGCCGGCTCCGAGGCGACAGCGGCCTGGCCCCAAAAAATCGTGCTCGCAATGGAAAGTGTGAGCCAACGCACGTGTCGCGCGGCCTCCCCTCGCCGGGGTCCCCCAACCGGCGGGTAGGATACCACTCTGCCCCGCCCCTCGAACGAAGATGCCCAGCAGGAATGCACAGAACCGGGGGGTAAAACCACCGATATGTCCAAAAACACCCATATTTCGTCTGCGACGACAAGCCGGCTGCGGGCCGAGCGGCATGGCGCCGCCGGTTCTCGCTGCCTCCACGCCCGGGCCCAGCACCGAATCGGGCAGGGCCGACTCGACCCCCGGAATCAAGTCGGGATGGCGATGCGGCCGGATCGGCACGACCCCGGGTGGCGCAAAGCGGAGTGAACCGGAAGCCGAGCCTGGATCGGCTTGGGCGTCAGACCTCCAGGACCTGGAAGCTCACGTCGAGTCGCCAAGTCCGGAAGTCGATCGTGTCCGCCACCGCGGTCGCCGCGTAGCCGAGCTCCTCGTCCATACCCTCGATCAGGAGGATTCCCCGAACCATCGACTCTCCCTCGCAGAGATGCTTTCGCACCCAGCCCACGCGGTGCAGAATCTCCGATACGACGTGGGGACCTGTGTCCGAACCCGAAACCATGACCACCACGTAGGCTCCGCTCTCGTCGCGGGCCAGCAGGTCGATTTCACCGATCTCGGTCTCGTAGCCGACTCCGATGATGCCGCCCTTGCCGTCCGCCAGCGCCAGCAATCCCGTTTCGAGCAGCTCCGGGCGCTCGCACACGAGATGTCGGATGTGCTCGGCATCGAGTGTCATCGGGGTGGCCGACGAAGCGGCCGGGCGCGCGGTCTTCTTCTGCGGCTTGTTCTGCGGCTTGGGTGCAGGGGCGGCCGGAGCCTTGGCGGCGGGCTTCTTGATGGCAGCGGCCTTGCGGGCGCGACGGCGACGCGGCGACTTGCCATTGCCCATCGCCACGGCCTCGTCCAGCGAGAGCTCCATTGCGTCGTCGCCATCGTCCGCGTGCCCGGCAGAGACACTCGATGGAGAGAGCGGTCCGCGCGACGCGCTGCCGCTTTCATCGTTCGGATCCGTCGCAGGGCGATCGATGAATCCAGCTGCGCGCTCGCTGTGGCCACAGTGCGGGCACACACTTCCTGAGGACGGCATCCGGGTATTGCAGGCCTTGCAGTTCACGGCCGGTTCCCTCTTCTCTTCTCTTCTCTGGTTCAGGACCGGCCGAAAGACCGGGCTCTCCGTTCATCGTCTGATCAGGGTCCCCGGCTTGAGAATTCGCTGCGTTGGCAGTTCCAGCTCGGACGGAAGATTCCATTCAGCCGTACCACAGCATCCGCACGGCCCGCCGGGCGGGGCCGGGTCGGGGCTCGGCTACGACCAGGAGGCGGCGGCTACTCGCGGACGATGTCCGCACCGAGGGCCTGGAGCTTCTGCTCGAGCCGGTCGTAGCCGCGGTCGAGAATCTCGGCGTTCTGCACCACGCTGGGCCGCTTCGTGGCGCAGAGTGCCGCGATGATCAGCGCCATGCCGGCGCGGATGTCCGGACTGCGCATGGTCTGGCCGTGCAGGGTGGTGCGTCCCGTCACCACCACCCGATGCGGGTCGCAGACAATGATATTCGCGCCCATCTGGATCAGCGGATCTACGAAGTACATGCGGCTCTCGAACATCTTCTCGAAGAAGAGCGCACTCCCCACACTCTGCGTCGCCAACACCAGCATCGGGCTCATCATGTCGGTGGGGAATTGCGGCCACGGACCATCGTCGACGCGCGGCGTGACGCCACCCACGTCGGCGCGGATGCGCGGCACCTGGCCGCCGGGCAGCACGATCCGGTCGCTCTGCAGATCGATGTCGATCCCAAAGCGCTCGAAGACTCGATGCGTCATCCAATAATGGGCGCGCACCGTGTCGTGCACGGTAATACCACCGCCCGTCGCTGCCGCCAGAGCTAGAAAGCTGCCCACCTCGATGTGATCGGACACCACGCGATGCCGCGTGCCGTGCAGCCGATCGACACCCTCGATGGAGAGGGTGTCCGTGCCAACACCCTCGATCCGCGCACCCATGCTCATGAGCATGCGTGCGAGATCCTGGACGTGCGGCTCACTCGCGACATTGAGCAGCGTGGTCGTCCCCTCGGCGACTACCGCCGCCGTCAGGATGTGCTCGGTGGCGGTCACGCTCGGCTCGTCGAAGAAGAGGGTGGTACCGTGGAAGCGCCCGTCGAGACAAAAATCGAGTTCGCCCGCCTGCATTTCGGCTCCCAGACCGCGCAACCCGTAGAAATGCGAGTCCAACCGCCGCCGGCCGATCTGGTCACCGCCCGGCGGATGCAGCTTGGCACGCCCCATACGATGCAGGAGCGGCGCCACCAGCAGAAAGGAAGTGCGGAGCCGCTCGCAGAGCTCGAAGGGGATCTCGCTGCGTGAGAGGTTGGCTGCGCGGACACTCAACCGATCGTCCTCACGCGATATGTCGGCGCCGAGATATGCGAGGATCTCGAGCATGCTGCCGACGTCGCGAATGCCCGGGACGTTTTCGAGAACCACCTCCTCATCGGTGAGCAGGGTGGCCGCGATCATCGGTAGGATCGCGTTCTTGTTGCCGCTCGCGGTGATCTCGCCTGAGAGTGGCTTGCCGCCGTGGATGACGAACTGGCTCATTGATTTCGAGCACGATGCCCGGCGGCCGCAGCCGGCAGGGCGCCGTCCCCCCCCCTTTGGATGGCGCCAGCGTAGGCCATGGGGCTGAGTTGACAAACTACCCGACGAGCCCTGCTTGTCCGAGCCGCCCTGTTCACCGAAAATGTGGCCCTATGCTTGTCACATCGCGACCGGTGCAGAACGAGGAGTAGAGCTTGCGCATGATTCCCGGTCCCTACGAGGAGGCGGAAATGCAACGCTTCCTCGACACCTTCCTATATCGGCAGGAAGCCTTCCTGATCGATGAAGTTCTCAGCATGGATGCGGAGAAGCGGGCGATCGAGGCCCGGCTCGATACCACCCGCGACCTGCCCTTCGCCCGCTACCAGCGCGTGGACGAGAACCATCCAGCTCACGTCTCGGCCGCCGAACTCTTGATGGTGACGGGCAGCCTCGGCTGCATGCATGCCTGGTTCTTCCATGGATGCCGCTGGGACGAGGGCTGGGCGGGCTTCGGCAATCGCGTGCACCGCGCGGACTTCAAGCGACTGGCTGCCATCGGGCCGCCACTCCGGCTGCTCTCGCACGAGACGAAGACGCGCGTCGGACCGAGCCGCGTGGTGATGCGCTACGAGTTCCACTTCTGGCAGGAGGACGAGCTCGTCTATTGCGGCGACCAATCGGCCATGTTCTTCAAGGACATGTCCTTCAACGAGAAGGCAGTGGCGGAGTAGCACCGGTCCGCGCTCTACGGCCGGATTCCCGGACCCAGCGCTCGACATCATTTTGAAGGCCTTCGGCGTCGCCCTCGCCGCCGTAGCGCAGCGCCGCGTAGCGGCGCAGAAGCACCGCCGCCTCGCCTAGCGGCGCCGTCGCGGCCGACTCCAACACCTCGGCGGCCTGTACGCGGCGCGCAAGTGCCTCCAGCGACTCGCTTGCCCCACGTGCGTGACCCCGCTCGGAGAGCTTTCGCAGCAGCGCAGCGAGCCAACCCGGCGGCGGGCGCACACCGATTTCCGGGCTGGAACGTGGCGGGCGACGGCCGCGCACGATGCGCACCCCCTGCACCAGCGCGAGCCCGGTCACGAGCACGACCAGCAGGAGCTGGGGCCCGCGTGCGTGCCACTGCAGAAGCGCGTAGTCGAGTACGCCCGGCCAGAAGGGCGTGGCGATCAGCTCGGCGGCCCTGGCCCCGCGCAGCGGGCTGGGGTCGACGCTCACCCAACCCCGCCCCGCCACGTGGACCTCGCTCCAGGCGTGCGCGTGTCGCTCACGCACGATCGCGTAGCCGCCGATCGGGTTGTGCTCGGCCACCCGATAGCCGGTGACGAGACGAGCCGGCAGGCCGGAGGCGCGCGCCAGCAGGGTGATCGCGGAGGCGAAGTATTCGCAATGACCCCTGCGCTCATCCTGCAGGAAGCGGAGCACGGGATCGCGACCGGCCTCCAGGCCGCGAGCCGAGACTTCCAGCGAGTAGCTGTATCCGCTCTCGAGATGCGCACGCAGCGCGTCCAGCCGCTCTACGTCCGAGTCCGCGGCGCCTGTCCACACCTCGGCAAGAGCCACGAGCTCGACACGTAGAGCATCGTCCAGATCCAGATCGATCGGGCGCGGCGCTGCGGCCGGGAAGGGCCGGTCGTCCGTGGCCAGCACCAGAAGCTGCATCGCAGGCTCGGAGGCCGCGGTGCGCACGACGCCGAGCTCATCGACGCGGACCCGAGCAGGCGAGAGTGCCAGCTTGCCAGGCGTGGACGGGAGAAAGAAGCGGTCGTGCTGGTCGCTGGCCCACCACACCTCGGCGCGAATCACCTCGCCGCGCTCGCGCGCTGCCTCGACCGACATCTCACGCCGCAAGCTCTCGGCCTGCCGCAACATCGGGAGCCAGCGGCCATTCGACTGCCGCAACATCGGGAGCCAGCGGCCATTCGAGTAGTGGACGTAGACGTTGCCGCGCAGAAGGTCGCCGGCGTCACCGATCACCCGCAGGACGACTTCGGATGATTGCAGCAACCCGTCGAGGGCTCCGAGCCGCATTGCACCGTCGTGGAAGCCGGCACGATGCCGCTGATCGATATAGCGCAGCGCGACGTTGTAGACGGCGGAGTAGAAGCGAGGAATCACCGCGGCCAGTGAGATTGTGATGCTGCCGGCGACTGCCAAGAGGATTCCCGTTGCCAACACATGCCGCAGATCGAGAGGCGTCGAAGACGTGCGCGTACCGATTGCTTCGCCGTCCACCGCGAGCGCCGCGAAGGCGAGCGCCGTGTAGACAACCCCGACGGTCGGAAAGAAGGCGCCGGACTGGACGGTCCCGCATGCGATGAAGATGAGCACGCCAATGCCAAAGGTTCCCGCCAGCCCCCAGGCCGGCGCGGCCAGGTGGAGACGGACGCCGGCGAAGAGCAACGCCCCCAGACCGAGCTGCGCCCACGCCGGCCGCAATGCGTCGCTCCCCAGATCCGGTAGCGCAGGCAGGAAGGGTGCCAGCACCAGCCCTGTCATCGCACAGCCAATCAGCACCAGCACCTGCGCGGGCACACCGAGGGCCACGCGCCCGCCGCGAGGCCAGGCCAGAACCGCCGGCAGTGCGGCGAATGCGACCACGCCCCGCCCGCCGGTAATTTCGGCCAACGCCACGGCCGCGATGACGATCGGTGCCGGGGCCAGCCATCGCAGCCACACCCTCATAGCGCGATCTTCCCGCGCCCCGCACAGGCGCGCTGCACCACAACGCGCGAGATGCGGCGCACCTCTGCGCCAGCCGCTGGCGCGTCGACCTCTGGGCCCACCACGGCGGCCAGACAGGGAACACCCGCCCGCTTCACCGCCTCGATCAAATGCCGATGTGGCTCATCCCATCTGGTGGTGACAAGCACCAGGGCCGACAGCGCTTCGAGTCGTGGCCGTAGCCGCGCCACAGCCGCCAACGGATCCAGCCCGGCGGCGGGCTGGACGTCAGCGAGGGCGTCCAATGCCTGGTCGAGGCCGCCGAGGCTGCGGCCCAGAGTGAGCGGCCGCTCGGCACCCCCGATCCCCTCGAAGTCGACCAGCGCCTCACCGGCCGACCAGTGGGCGAGCACCCCAGCGCAGAGCGAGACCGCCGCCTCGAGGTCGTCTTCGTGCACGCCTTCGGGTCCGGGATCCAATACCACCGCGAAGCGCGAGAAGTACTCCTGCTGGTACTCGCGCACCATCGGCTCGCCAAAGCGCGCCGAGCTGCGCGCATGCAGATCGCGAATGCGGTCCCCGTCGCGATAGGGGCGAACGCCAAGCAGCTCCATGGACTCGCCGGTGTGCGAGGCGAGCGCAACGCCACCGGGCTGGTGGCGCATTCGTTCGGGCAGATCGATACGTGCCAGCGGAGCTATGCGCGGCACCACGACGAAACGCGTGCCACGACTCTCGCGCGCCGGCCCCAGCGTCAGGCCGAGAGGAACGAGCGCGGCGGCCGCAAACGAGTCGATGTGATGGTGCCCGCGCGCGACGAAGCGCGCGCGTACTGTGACCGCGCGCCGCGCGCCTGCGGGCAGCTCCGAAAGTGTCGATTCGCCCCCGAGCCAGCTTCCGTCCCAGGGCAGGAAGGGACGCCGCACGCGCAGTGCGCGGTGAGGGCGTACGCCGTCGTTGATCACACTCACGCGAAAGCGCGCCACGCCCCCCGCCTCCACGCGCGCGGGCCCGTCCACTTCGAGGCGAACGCCGGGCAGTCCAAAAATTGGCCGCACCATCAGCGAAGCGACGATCAGAGAGAACGCAGCGGCCCAGAGCAGGTGATTCTGTCCGTGCAGCACATCGAGTCCGACGATGCTGGCCAGCAGCGAGAGGCCTACCAGCCCGCGCCCCTCGTCGCTGAGCGCAAACCACGCCCGCGCAATCGGAGCCAGAAGGATGCGCGAGACGCGTGTGGCGCGCAGACGATCGCGCTCCTCCTTGGTAGTGGGAATCAGGATGTGGTTGAGCCGTGCGAAGTTCAAATCGGCAGCTCCACCTCCGCGATCACCTCGGCAAGCAAGCCGGCCGCGGTCTTGCCGCCGTAGCGTGCCTCGGCACCAAGCTGGATGCGGTGGCCCAGGGCTGGGGCAGCCAACACCTGGAAGTCCTCGGGCCCTACCCAGCCGCGGCCCGCCAGGAATGCGCGCGCCTTGGCGCAGCCGAAGAAGGCGAGCGCACCGCGCGTGCTCACGCCCAACTCGATCTCCGGCCGACTACGAGTCCGCTCGACGATGCGCAGCATATACTGCGCGACGTCTCGCTCGACGCAAATGGCCGCGACGGCGTCGCGCGCGGCGGCGAGGCTCTTGGGTGAGGCGAGCGGCTCGAGGCTGTCGAGCGGGTCGCGCCCCTGACGGTCGAAGAGCACTTCCAGCTCCACGTCTGGCTCGGGGTATCCGAGCCCAAAGCAGAGCGCGAATCGATCGAGCTGCGCCTCCGGGAGTGGGTAGGTGCCCTGGAAGCCGAGCGGATTCTGGGTGGCGATCACGCAGAAGGGATCGGGCAATGCATGTGTCGCGCCCTCCACCGTGACCTGCCCCTCGTTCATGGCTTCGAGCAGTGCCGACTGTGTGCGGGGTGAGGCGCGGTTGATCTCATCGGCGAGCAGTACATTCGCGAAGATCGGGCCGGCCCGGAAGCTCGCACCGCCGCTCGAAGGATCGAGCACCATCGAGCCGACGATATCCGCCGGCAAGAGGTCCGGCGTGAACTGAACGCGCGTGAAGTCGGCCCCAAAACAGCGCGCGAGCGCCTTGCCAAGGGTCGTCTTGCCGACGCCCGGCACGTCCTCGAGCAGGATGTGCCCACCGGAGAGCACACCGGTGAGCAGCAATTCGATGGCGTCGTCCTTGCCACGGATGACGCGGCCCAGACTCGCGCGCACGGCGCCGATGTCCAGTGTTTCGCCCAATCGATCCTCCCCTTGGCCGGCGACCCGAACTCGTTTCAGCCCGGGTGGACACCCTAGGCCCCGACATGTGACACCGACTTCCCGAAATCGGATCGCCGCGTGGGCGACCTGAGCGCCCCACCCCGGATCCAGGATCGGATGTTCGCCGATCCGGACTCGTCCCGCCGAAGCAGAAGCGCGAGCTCCGGCTGGCACCGCGCGATCTCGTCCAGGCGTTCTCGAAGCGCGGCTGAGCGGGTCCAGCGCCTCGTTCCAACACCCTTGGAAACACACATGCGGGGCAGAATCGCTCAAATCAACCCCCCCGAATGCCGATTGGTAGGTCTCACCTTCGCGCTCCGATACCCCGACCGGCCCCGGGAGCCGTGGCATGTCCGCTTACCTCAAGTTCTTCGAGCTCGAGCAATCGCCCTTCGACACCCGCTCGCAGAGCAAACTCGTACTCGGCACCAAGGCACTGCGTGACGCCTACGCAGAGATCCAGGCGGGGATCGAGGACGGCTCGGCGCGAATCTGCGTGAGCGGCGGTTCCGGATTGGGCAAGACGAGCTTGGCCCGTGCTCTGCCCAAGCTGCTCCGCGACAGAGCACGCGTCGTGGTTCTGTTGAATCCGGCACTGCCGTGGTCGACGCTCCGCACCGCCATCGTGAAGCAGCTGGATCTCGAAGGAGGCGCACTCTCACGGCGCTCATTGACGGCCGCCACCTCGGGAGGCAGGCGGCTGATACTGGTCATCGACGCAGCCGAGCGCATCGCGCGCGAGTCCCTCGAGCAGCTGGATATCATGCTGGCCTATCAGGGCGACGACGATAGGCAGCTGATGCACTGTGTGATGCTCGCGAACCTCGAGCGGGCCGGGGAGCAGGAAGAATGCCCGCTACTCTGGTGGCTCGACTCGCTGCACACACTCCAGCTCGAGTTCGCTCCGATCCCGGCCAGCGGCGTCGGAACCTATATCAGCAAGCACCTCAAGCGCGCGGGCTGGAAGGGCGGACAGCTCTTCACCAGCCAGGCCACCCAGACCATTCATCGACTGACCGGAGGCGTACCGCGCAAGGTAAGCGATCTGTGCGAAGCGGTATTGCAGAGCGCAGCGTCGAGCGAGATTCAGCTGATCGAGTCCGCTCTCGTAGAAGAGGTCGCTGGCGAGCCGCCGGTCAGCGAGACGCCGCTGAAGCTGGTCAGCGATCCTTACGCCGCAACCCAGGCCGCCACCCGGGACGGAGATTGGTCGTTCGGCGACATCTCAGGGCAGGCCGCTTCGATGCCAGCGGCGTCCTCCGCCGCGCCGGAGCCGGCAGCGCCCGGAGAAGCCAACGCCGATCCGCCGGGCATCGCAGCGAGCAGCGAGCCGGGATCCGGCCTGGACGCATTCTTCGGTCCCGCCGATCCGGAGCCCGCCTCTCTACCGCCCCCACCGCCGACGGAGACTTCGTCCGAGCCGCTGCCGGAGGCGGCGGCAGAGGTGGATGATAGGCGGGCGGCCAGCTTCGAAACGAGCGAGCTCTATGACCTTCCGGAGCTCACACGCGAGGATCTCCTGCGGCGCGGTCGCATTCGCACCGGCATTGCGGCCGCGGCTGCGCTGGTGCTCGGCGTCGGTCTCAGCGTGATCGGGATGCAACTCTTCTCGGCCGACGACGTGGCCCGGGAGACGCAGCCCGCGCGACTGCGCGCCGAGCCACCGCTGGACTCTGCAGCGAATGGACCGGTCGACGCAGAGAACGGAGCCAGCGGCGCGACATCCCCGGACGCCGACATTCAGAAGGCCCTCTCCGCCTCGTCGCGGAGAGACGTTGCGAGCACACGACCGGCGACGTTCGAGGAGCTGGCCACGATGGAGATCCCTGTCGCGCAAGCGGACGACTGGGCGGAAGCGATTCGCAGAGCGGTCACGGGCGGAATGCCTCCGCGGGCCGTCGCACCGGTTTCAGCCACG
>JAFDDH010000426.1 GCA_019310975.1 Deltaproteobacteria bacterium
CCCCCTTCTCGTGGATCCGCCCCAAACGGGACAATTCTGCTTCCTTTGAAGTCTAGTTGTCAGAAGAGTACTTATCGGAGGTGCGGAAAACGCTGCTTATTTTTCCTATGCGCGCCGCCAACTCCCCTGCCCGCTCCATCTCCCGCAAGTTCGCGAGTTGCCCGGCCATCTCCGCTGGACCTCCCCCTAGTTTCGGGGGATCACGACAAACTCTTCTCTTCGCTCCAGCTCTCGCAGCTCGACAAGCTGGCGAGCCATATCGGCCCGAAGCTCGGCCATCAGGGTCTGGAATTCTGGGTGATCCCAGAGCGGCGCGTAGATGGGCTCACGTTCCAGTAGCCACCAGGTGTCGCGCCAACTCGAATCGATGGCTTTCCGTAGCGCTGCCAGCGCGAGGTCCAGCTCCCCCAGGAGCAGCTGGGCCGCAGTCGCCGCAGGGCCGTGCCACGGATCAGTCGTCTCCCGGAGGACCGATAGAGACTGCTCCAACAGCAGGTCCGCCCTTTTGTCGTCACCAGAGCGGCGCATCCAATCTGCCAGGCTGATGGCGCCGGCGTGGTTCCAGGCATCGACCTGCGGCTTTTCCTCGTGCAGCTGGGGGTAGTGCCTCTGATAGACCTGCATCGCACGTGCGGGATCCGCTCTCTGAAGGACGCGAAGCCACGCGAGTAGGTGCATGTATTGAAACTCCTCTATCTGTTGCACGTTCTCCGCGAGCTGGCGGCTGATCGACTCGCTCAAGATCTGGTCGCCGCGATACAGGGCGTGGGCGAATCGAGCTTGGCCGGCAAAGTAGCCGTAATCGTCATTGCGTTCGGTCAGCTCGACCCAGCACGCAGCAGACTCAGCGTCTGCCAGATCGAGCAAGGCGAGCACCATGTCGAATGGGAGCGCCACGCTCTTGGGGTCATGCTCGAATGCCTCCACCCACCAGCGGACCGCGGAGACGTATCGGTTCCGCATGAGGTTCACTTCACCCAGGACGTGGTGCGTGTAGGAATAGGTCGGATCGAGCACCAGAATGCGTCTCAACTCTCCCTCGGCCTCGTCCGTACGTCCCGCCCTCCCCAGCGCGTCGGCGTACGACGCGAGTCCGTTCAGGTCGAAGGGGTCGATCCGTGAACGCTCCATCCACACGATCGCCTCCTGTGGCCGACTCCGCATGATCGCGAGCACCTCTCCGTACGTGAAGGGGGCAGACCCGCTGGGATCCAGCTCGATCCCCCTCTTGAATGCCTCCTCCGCCCCGGGCCAATCCCCCTGGTGTGCGAGCACTGCTCCAAGCAAGGCGTGGGCAGCGCCGTACTCCGAGTCCAACGCCAAAGCCTGGCGCAGTCTTCGCTCCGCATGAACGAGCGCGTCATCCCCGGATCTAATCCCAAACGCAAGCATCCATCGGCTCGTGTGTGCAGAGCCCAGATAGGCCGGAAGGTATTCAGGATCGAGCTCGATCACACGCTCAAAGGCTTCTCGTGCGGCCGGGAGAGTCGTTGCATCGGCCCGAGCAAACAGATCCATCCCCCGCAAGTGCCACGTATAGGCCTCCAGGTTGTCCGTGGTTCGACCCGCAACAGACTTTGCGACCTCGACGCCCAGCTCCATCCGAAGTGCGCGAGCAATGGCGGCCGCCACCTCTTCCTGGATCTCGAAGATGTCCGCCAGCTCCCGGTCATAGGAACTCGACCACAGGTGGAAGCCGTCGTTCGTGCCGATCAGCTGCGCGGTGATCCGGAGCCGCGCGCCGGAGCGGCGAACGCTGCCTTCCAGGACGTGGCTGATGCCCAGCTTCTCTCCGATCTCGCGCGAATCGATGTCCTGCCCCTTGAAGAAGAAGGACGAGCTTCGTCCCACGACTCGTAGGTTGTCGATCGCCGTCAGCGTGTGGATCAGCTCCTCGGTGATGCCATCGGAGAAGTACTCCTGCTCCGGGTCGCCACTCATGTTCACGAAAGGCAGCACCGCGATGGATGGCGGGTCGGGGTTCGGCGGAGGCAGGGAGGTCGCCACCGGAGTTCGCACGACGGAGACCTCCGCCACAAACTGAAACCCCTGTCCGTGGCGAGTGCGCAACACCGTCTGGTGATCGCCGTCATCCCCCACCGCGATTCGGACTTTGTACACAGATTGCGAGAGCGCCGCCGGGGTCACGC
The DNA here is from genome assembly GCA_019310975.1 of Deltaproteobacteria bacterium. Classification (GTDB taxonomy): domain Bacteria; phylum Myxococcota_A; class UBA9160; order UBA9160; family UBA4427; genus JAFDDH01. The sequence continues at coordinate 2,151 of JAFDDH010000426.1, forward strand.
TGACGTCGGGCCAGAGGGCGTCGAGCAGTTCGTCGTGAGAAACAAAGCCCTCGCGGTGCTCGATCATGTACGTGAGCACATCCATGGCCTTTTCCTGAATCTCGACTTCTACGCCGCGTCGCCGGAGCGTTCGCTTTCCAGGGTCGAGCTCGAATTCTCCGAACGCGTAGTGCATGGACAAAGGGCCTCGGATCCCTGCAGGGATTATCGCACAACACCGGAGAGAGTTGGAAGGGCAAAATTGGCGAGAAATAATGATAAGTGAAGGGAAGTTAAGATCAGATCAAGCTTCTGCAGCGTCGTCGTAGTAAGACAGTATCGATGTCTAATTCCCCGTCCTGAAGCGAAGCAGGTCACTAGGAGGCGA
>JAFDDH010000185.1 GCA_019310975.1 Deltaproteobacteria bacterium
CTGAGGATCCAGACATTCCAATCGAGTGCTACCAGAACGACGGACTCAGGATCGAATCCGACTTCGGTGCCGTGCTCTTCGCCTTTGGTGGAAGAATCGACACGACCGGCAGTGGCAAGATCACCTTCTTGCTCGATGGCGTGGACATCAACGGCAACGACACGGACAACATCGGCAACTGGCAGCGTGAAGGCGATCTGGCCGACAACTGGAGCTTTGTCGGCGTGATCGACAGCGAAGGCTTCTCTTCCGCTGAGCTCCGAGAGCTGAGAGGGAAGGACTACCAGCAGGTACTTCTCTTCAGTGATGACTTCACTATTCAAGTCCCTGAACCAGCACCGATCTGGCTTTACGGCTCGGCCGCGCTGGGACTGCTGGGCCTTGACCGAAGAAGAAGAGCCAGTGAGCGGTCGCTGTGGCGACGGAGTGGTTTCATAAGAGCCCGGTGAGATGCTACGCGCTGAGCCGGTCAATGGAAGCGAGATCCATCAATCCTGCGAGGTTGGATGGTCAGCCCGATGCAGAAGACCGGGCAGCATGAGTGCACGCCCAGCTTCAATCACTTTTCCCTGGGCATCAGGGGGTACGAGAAGGCCGAAAGACGGGCAGTGCAGTCTCGTCGTTGACCCGATCGAAGTGTAATTCGACCGCCTGGTCGATCTCCAGCTCACCAGGCTCTACACCGGTTACAAAGCTCACGAGGCGCACCGGATCTCCCTCGGTGTCGTCGAGCTCGATCACCGAGACGTTGTACACGCCCAGGTGAGCGAGGCCGGGATGCACCGGATGGTGACTCCACGTGTAGCTGAACACGCGTCCGCGACCGGAGTGCTCATCCCAATCCCACGACTGGGACTGGCAGCGATAGCAGGCAGCCGTCGGGGAGTGGCGGTGGGCGCCGCAGTCTCTACAGCGCTGGATGACGAGTCGCCCCTCGGCTGCAGCTTGCCAGAAACCCTCGGTGATCTGTGTCGCGGTCGGTTCGGGAAGACCCGGTCGCAGCTCGCTCATGATTCGCTCCTCAACATCACGGCGCTCGTCGGCGTGGGACCGGAGCCGCCCACCACGAGCGAGACCCGCGCATCCTCTACCTGGTTGTTCGCGCAGCCGCGCAGCTGTCGAACCGCCTCGTGTACGTGGGTGATGCCGTGGGCGTAGACCTCGGCGAGGTTGCCGCCATGGGTGTTCACGGGCAGCGCACCGTCCAGACGGATGCGGCCCTCTTGCACGAAGTCGCCGGACTCCCCCTTGCCGCAGAAGCCGAAATCCTCCAGCCCCATCAGCACCATGGGAGTGAAGTGGTCATAGATCATCGCCACGTCGACATCATCGGGACCGAGTCCCGACTGTCGGTAGAGATCTTCGGCCACCGTGCGCTGGCCAGCCGAGGCGAAGTCGTCATCGGACATGTTTCCTCCGCCCATCATCCCCATGGCCCACCGGTAGGGTGCACCCATCGCGGCAGCCGCGATGTAGACGGGGTCTCGAGCGCAATCGCGTGCGCGCTCCGCGCTGGTGACGACGACCGCGCCCGCCACATCGGACTCCATACAACAGTCCAGGAGCCGCAGCGGATCGGCGATCATTCGACTGGCGTGGTGGTCCTCGACGCTGATGGGATCTCGGAAACGCGCGACCGGGTTGTTGGCCGCCATCAGGCGCGCATTGATCGAGACCTCGGCAAACTGCTCTTCGCTGGTGCCGAAACGGTGCATGTGACGCCGCGATGCCAACGCAAACATATGCGCAGCAGAGAGCTGCCCGAAGGGTGCGGTGAAGCTGATCTCGGGCATGGACGCCGACAGATCCGAGCGCGCCAGCGCCTGGCCGAAGCGCGAGCCACCCGCTTGGCAGATGGAGCGGTGGACAACCACGTAGTCGGCCTGGCCCGTCGCCACCGCCATCGACGCGTTCAGGAACGCACCGCCCATTCCGGCTCCCCCTCCCCCCCAGGCCATGCCGGCGTAGCGCACGCGCTCGCAGCCGAAGGCGGGCGCCAGGGCGGCGGGCGTCGCGGCGTCATCGGAGTAGGAGGCCCAGCCATCGACCTGCTGGGGCGAGATGCCCGCATCGGCACACGCCTTCGCGATGGCCTCGACCGCGAGCGCAAAGGTGCCGCGCTCGGCAAACTCGCCGCGTTTTCCGAAGGCAGTATTGCCGATCCCGACGATCGCGGCTCTGCCCGAGAGCCAGGGTTCACTCATGGGGTCTCCTTTTGATTCGAAGCGGGACCAGTGCCGCAAGCAGAGGGCAGCTTCTCGAACGGCCTAGCGTCTCGCCAGACAGAGCACGTTGGGGGCTCGCTGAACACTTGGACCCGACCTCGTGGCTTGGGGGAGGCACGTCGATGCCTTCGATCTCGATCGTGTGACTTGGGTCAGACTCTCCGGCATACACGCACGATCCAGGCTCGAAACCGCATCACTTCACTCGCACCACCACAGCATCGGCTTCCAACTCATCGATGGCGGCCTCGCTGTAACCGAGCTCGAGCATGACCGACTCGGTGTGCTCACCGAAGAGACAGGCGGGCTTCGCCTCGCCCGGTGTGAGGGAGAGCGCAACCAGAGGCGCCAGCCGGCGGTGTCGTCCGAAGCTCGGATGCTCCACCTCGGCGAGGAAGCCCGCCTCGCGAGTAACGGCATCCTCCAGGGTGGCGCGAGGAATCGAGCCCTCCGCCACCTCGACGCAGCCGATTTCCGCCGCGACCAGATCCGCTTCCCATTCGACCGCCGTGCGATTGCGAAACACGTCGGCCAGCATGCCAGCGAGCGCTTCATCGTTTTCCCGGCGGCTCTCGGCTGACGCAAAGCGTGGATCGGACGCGAGACCCGCGAAGGGCTCCAAGGCCTGGCACAGCGCTTGCCACTCGCGTTCGCGCGGCGTCGCCAGGAATATCCAGCCCTGCTTGGTCTCGTAGAGACGCCACAGAGCGCTGAGCCCGTAGAGCTCCGGATCGGGCATGGGGCGGGGAGCCCTGCCCTCGAACTCGATGCAGTCCTCCGAGAGAGCGTAGGCGGTGGTGCATAGCATCGAGGTCAACATCTCCTGGGCCGCTCCGGTGCGCTCGCGCGCCACCAGGCCGAGCAGCAGCGCGGTCCCGACGCCGAGCGCGGCGAAGCCATCGGCATTGCCGGGGGATTGCGCCGCGAGGCCGAGTCGCAGCGACGCTTTCTTGATCTCATCGATGGAGAGGTCGACTCCGTGCGGAATCGCCGAGCCCGCCTGCAGCGCTCCCATCCCGCTTCCGGCACCGATGGTGGGGGCGAAGGCGGGCTTGCGCCCACAGGGGCCGTCCACGCCGTACCCCGGAGCATTGAGGTAGATGAGATTCGGATTGACCTTGCGCAGCGTCGCGTAGTCGACACCGTGCTTCTCGGCGACGCCCGCCCGGTAGCTCATCATCACCAGATCGCTCTTCGCCGCGATCTTGTCGACGATCTCGCGGCCCTCGGGCCTGGTCAGGTCGACGACCACGCTCTCCTTGCCCTGCAGTGACTTCACGGCGCCCGCATCCGGGAAGGGCATGATGTGGCGCATCGGCTCGCCGGTCTTCGGCTCGATCTTGATCACCCGCGCACCCAGGTCCGCGAGGATCGCCGTCCCGTAGGGGGCCGCGTAGTAGAGGCCGAATTCCAGGATGGTGATCCCTTCCAGGGGCTGTCGGGGGAGCGGCTGATCCCCTGGCGAAGAGGGGCGCAGCCTGCCCGCATCGAGGGCCGCGAGGACCTCGGCTGTGTGTTGTCCGGGCTCGGGTGCGGGTGCCCGGACCCGACCTGGCGTGCCCGACATGCGTACCATCGGCGCGAGCTGCGTGGTCGTGCCAACGCGGGGATCCTCTACCTCGATGACATGCCCGTTGTGTCGCATCTGCGGATGATCGAGTAGCTCGCGCGTCGTCCGATACACCTCGGCCCAGACGTTCGGATACTCTTCGAAGCACGCCTGCCATTCGGTCAGTGTCTTGCGGTGCGCCGCCTCGAGCATCTGTTCCCAGAAGCGTTCGCGCTTCTGTTCGCTTTCGAACTCGGGCGCACTGCTCCACTCCGGGTCCTCCCACATCCAGTCGAGTCCCAGCGCTTGCATGAAATCCCTGAAGAGGTGGGGAGAGGTCTGGGAGAACTGAAGCCATTGGCCATCTCTGGTGAGACAGACGAGCAGGCGGAACGCGAAGCTCTGGTTCGGAACCCCACTCTTCGAGATGGGGGGTGCTGACTTGAAGGCATCCGAATAGCGATCGGCAACCAGACGCAGGAACCATTCCCACGGATCGTAGGCGGTCAGCCCCTGCACGAGCGAAGCATCGATACGCTGGCCGCGCCCGGTGCGCTCGCGCACGTAGAGCGCGGCGAGGATACCCTGTAGGGCCGTATGCGCCGCACCGAACGAAGCGAAGGGAGCGGTGGGAAAAGCCGGAGCCGAACGCCCAGCCAGGCCACCCGAATGGCCCATGCCTCCCATCTTGGCCATGACGAGGCCCTCGTAGCCCTTGAGCTTGGTGTAGGGACCCGTGCGGCCGAAGCCGGTGATCGATGTGTAGAGCAGGCCGGGGTTGGCTTCGGCGAGCCCGTCGTAGCCAATCCCGAGTCTCTCGGCGACACCGGGCCGGAAGGTCTCCAGAAGGATGTCGGCCTCCGAGGCCAGCGCGCGCACGGCTTCCCGATCCCGCTCCTGAGACAGGTCCAGGTCGACGCTCTTCAGGCCCCGCCGCCAGAAGTAGTAGCCGGGCTGGTTCCGCAGCAGATCACCAGCCGGTGACTCGATGCGCACCACTTCGGCGCCGTAGTCGGCGAGAAGCTGGGTCACCAGAGCACCGCCGATGCCCTGGCTGAGATCGATCACCCGAAGACCGCCTAGCGCGTCCATTCCGACTCCTCAGATTCGCATGATCCAGCCACCGTCGACATTGAGCGTCTGGCCGGTAATCCAGTCGCTTGCCGAGGAGGCCAGAAAGATCAGTGCGCCGGTCACGTCATCGGTGTCTCCGATTCCCTTCAACGCCACCATCTGCTCCACGATGTTCTCGAACCCCTCGGGCTGTGATCGAGCCGCTGCATCGGTGCCGACGAAGCCGGGCGCAATCGCGTTGACATTGATGTCGAGGGGGGCCAATTCGCGCGCAAGGGACACGGTCAAGCTTACCAGGCCGAGCTTGGTCACCCCGTAGACCCCAGCGGGAATGAAGGCAGCCCCGGAGCTCTGGTTGATGATCTTTCCCCGACCCCGCTCCTTCATGGCGGGCAGGACGGCCTGAATGCAGATCAGTGCGCCGGTCAGGTTCACCCGCATCACCCGCTCCCAGAAATCGATCGGGATATCGCTGAGCGGCTGACCCAGCGGGATCTCCGCCATGAGTGCCGCGTTGTTGACCAGGATGTCGATGCCCCCGAAGCGCTCGATCGCCGCCTTCGCCATGGCCGCGGCGCTGGCTTCGTCTGCCACGTCAGCCTGCACGGCGAGGCACTCGAGGCCATCGGCTTCGAGCTCCTTTGCGGCGGCAGCGGCGGCCAGCTCGTTGATGTCGGCAAGCACCACACGCGCTCCCGCCTGGGCCAGCGCGCGCGAGTAGGCGACGCCGATGCCGCCTCCGGCTCCGGTCACGACCGCAACCTTGTCCTTCAGTGTCAATTCCATGGGACCTCTCTTCAGACTTCAGAATGTCGCAGCGATGCTCTTGAGCTCCGTGTATTCGAGGTAGCCCTCGACGCCGAGCTCTCGACCGACTCCGCTCTGCTTGTAGCCGCCGAATGGGATATCGGGATAGGGGAGGCTGTGCGCTTCGTCGCTGAGCGGCGTGTTGATCCAGACCTGGCCGGTTCGCATCCGCTTTGCCACCGCTTCGGCGCGCTGCGGGTTGCTGGAGCAGATATTGCCCGCCAATCCGAATGCGGAGTCGTTGCAGATGCGAATGGCATCGTCGACGTCCTCGTAGCGGATGATCACCGCAACCGGCCCGAAGACCTCTTCCTGGGCGATCCGCATCTCGTTCTCCACATCGTGAAACAGCGTCGGTCGATAGAAATAGCCACGTTGGAGATCCTCGGGACGCTTGCCCCCGCACAGCAACGTCGCGCCCTCCTGCTTCGCGATCTCCACATAGCGTTCCACCCGATCGCGCTGCGCCGCGCTCACCACCGGTCCGAGCTGCGTCTGCGGATCCTTTGGATCACCGACTACGAGAGATTCGACGATGGCCTTCGCCAGCGGGGTGAACTCTTCGGCCATCGAGTTCGGGACCAGGATTCGGGTCGGCAGGGCGCAGCCCTGGCCCGACAGCCCCATCGGGCCCGCCCCCGCGATGGCCGCGGCCAGCTGGACCGGCGCATCGTCGAGGACGATGTGGGCGGACTTGCCGCCAAGCTCGAGCATCACGCGCTTGAGCGTTCTGGCACAGCTCGCCATGATCGCCGCGCCCACCTCGGGGCTGCCAGTAAAACTCACCATGTCGACCTTCGGGTTCTCGGTCAGCTCGATGCCGGTCTCCGCGCTCTGTCCGGTAATGACGTTGAGCACGCCGGCGGGCAGATCGCTCTGGGCGACGATCTTTGCAAACAAGAGCGCCGAGAACGGCGTCAGCGGCGACGGCTTCATCACCACACTGTTTCCGGCCCCGATGGCCGCCAGGCTCTTGTAGCCGGCCACCGTAACCGGCGCGTTGAAGGGGAGAATCGCACTGACGACACCGACCGGCTCGCGGAGGATCTGGCGGTGCGTGGTCTGCTGCTGACCGACGATCGGAGCGGCTATGTAGCCGAAGTCGCGCCCCGCGAGATCGGCGATGTAGTGTGCGTTCGCGATGGCGCCGTGAGCCAGCACGCCGCCGATGCCGGTGGGGTGCCCCACCTCTTCCACCGTAACGTAACTCATCTCCTGCCGATGCTCTTCCAGGAGCTCAGCGATCTGGCGCATCACCCGTGCGCGCTCCTGCCTGGAAGCGTCGGACCAGACTCCAGAGTCGAAGCTCTCACGCGCCGCTTCGATGGCGCGCACCGTGTCCGAGAGTCCGGCATCGGGTGCCTGCCCAAGCGGCTCCTCCGTCGCCGGGTTGATGTTGTCGTAGGACTTCCCATCGTCGGTCCCGGTGAAGCGACCGCCGACATAGATTTGATCGTATGAACCCAAAGCCATTCTCCTATGCGATGTGGGTGCGCGGCTGTCCGGAGTGAGTGCGCGGCCGTGCAGAGTGGGTGCGAGGCCGTGCAGAGTGGGTGCGCGGCTATGCAGAGTGGGTGCGCGGCCGTGCAAAGTGGGTGCGCGGCTATGCAGGTCGAAAGCGCGGCAGGACCGCACCCGAATCGGGCTCCTCCCACACCAGATCCAGCTCCATCCCGATCTCGACCTCGTCGGGATCGAGATCCAGCACGTTGCTGATCAGGCGAGCACCGGGCGCATCATCGAACTCGACCACCACCACGGCATAGGGAACCTCATCGACGACGAGCGGAATGGCGGCGTGGTGAACGATCGTGTAGCTGAAGACGCGCCCGCGGCCCGCGACCGCCACCCATTCGATCTCGGTCTCACCGCATTCGCGACAGCCGGTCATCGGCGGGAAGCGAAACGCGCCGCAGCCCCCGCACTTCTGGAAGCGCAGCTCGCGTCGCGCGCAGTACTCCCAGAACGCCCGCGTATGGATGTCGGGGTTGATGGATGCGAGCTCTTCGAACATTGCCATGTCGTCGTCTCTCTTCGCGACCGCGCTAACGGCGTAGAATC
>JAFDDH010000427.1 GCA_019310975.1 Deltaproteobacteria bacterium
GGCTGAGCTCGCGCAGCAGCTCCTCGGTATTCGAGAAGTAGCGATACGCCGTCCCTCTGGACAGGCCCGCGAACTCGCTCACATCGCTCATGCTGAGCTTGGCGAGGCCGCGGGAGGCCACCGCGCGCAACGCACCCTGGAGAAGACGTTCCCGCGTACGCTGGCGCACCGCGGCCTGCTCACCGCGCGGGCGACCCCTTCGCCGCGTCGCGCCCGCCACCACGGGGGCGGGCGCGGAGGCGGATTCCGTATTGCCCGCTACCGATTGCTGTCGCGAGTTCGGATCCAAGACCAGCTCCCGATGCTTCCCCAAGCCCCCTGGCATCGGGCGCCACAGTAGCACAAGATACAACAAATCGCACTTATTTGTCTAATTTATCTCAAAATCTGTCTGGTGCTGAAACCTCCGCTGCGGGCTCCTGGCCTCGGCTCGAAATCTCATGCGATCGGCCGTATGACGGAGGCACCCTCCGATCGCCTGGTGTTTCGTGGCGAGCGTACCCCCGGGCAGGCCAGGCGAGTGGAGAGTCACGAGCGGCGCGCCCAACAGCAATCGAGGACCAGCAGCTTCTTGAGGAGAGCTTTCCATGGCGACCATGATCACCGAGCTGTGTGTCAACTGTGGTGCCTGCGAGCCCGTGTGCCCGGGCGACGGAATCAGCAAGGAAGACGAGATCTACGCGATCGATCCGGATCGCTGTACGGAATGTGTTGGCTTCCATGTTCAGGAACAGTGCCGGTTGGTATGCCCGGTCGACAACTGCTGCTTGCCCGACCCCGAGAGAGTCGAGACGGAAGAGGTCCTCTTCGAGCGCGCGTTGAAGGTCTATGCCCTCGATGGCGGCACTCAGCCCGTCCTCACGGCTGCAACCTCACACTTCCGGGTCAATTCCTTACCGTGGTGGAAACGCCTGATGCTGAACGTCTGAAGTCGACGCTGCGGGCGCCGACTCGATACTCGAGGGCCGCTCCGTTTCAAGACGAGCTGCGAATCTGAACCGAGCGGACGGTGTTGATCAGAAAGAGCCCGATCGCCGCGGCATTGAGCAGCCCGCCGCACAAGCGCAGATCGGCCACGCCCGTCAAGTCGCCTGCCAATCGAATGACCAGGCCAGCGTGAAGCACCACAACGTGGACATAGAAGGCACGGCGAAAGACGAGCGGACGATTCAGCACAGAGGGGAAGATGATCGGGGCGTGCCCAAAGACCATGGAGAGGGCAAAGCCTACGAAGAGCGTGTGCAGAAGGGCGTCGTAGATGGGTCCCGCTCCCGGTGAGCCCAAGGCGATGCCGAGCACGCTGGACACCGCGAGCCAGCAATAGCTCGAGAGCAGGCACACGGCGACGAAGCGCGTCAGTCCCGACTGGCTCAGCGTTCGTCGGGCGACATCGTGGCGCGCCAGCCATATCGTCAATCCGAGAAATCCCAGCCCGAGCACGCGCGCTCCCGATTCTGCCTGCAGCGAGGCGAGGACGCAGCCCGCAAGCACGGTCCCCGTGGAGGCTCCGAAGGCCAGCATCGCTCCGGTCGGCGGCGCGAGGATGCGGCTGAGCTCCAGGCGCTCGCCGGCGATGGTCAGGACCAGAAAAGCCATCCACCAGGGCACCAGGCGTGGCTGAATGAACCCCGAGAGCCAGAGTAGGTTCCCCACCATCCAGCAGAGGGCACCAAGGCCCATGGTGAGGGTTGCCAGGTCGCGCTGTCGTCGCAGCAGGCTGGCAAAGATTGCCACGAGGACGAGAGCGCCGATGGTCATCAGGCCGGCGGGAATACGGCCCGGAAGGGCCGCGAGCAGGCAGAGCGCCCCAAGACCCGTGACGATGGGGCCCGCATAGGCCCACCGCCTTTCGAGACCCACCGCTCTCTCTACACTGATGAGTGTTCCAAGGAACCCGCACACCATCATGGGGCCATGTGCGCTCACCCACGCGGGCTCGGGGATGGGCCAGGGCCAGCCGAGCCGCACCATCCCCCCCCAGGACGCGGCGATGAGCGACAGCAACCCAGCCGCCAGGAGCGGAAGCCTCTGCCAGGCGAGCGCGTCCGGGCTCCGGTGCAGGGCACGGTCGTCCGATGTCCGCGCACGCTCCTCTTCTCCCGGGTCGCGACCCGTGCTCCCGAAGCGAACGAGATCAGCGCCGACGGGTGGGCGCCCGCCATTCGCCAGCTGCGCGCGGCCCACGTTCGACAGCCGCTCGGGGGACCAGCGAAAGTTGTGCGCGGGAAGCACCTCCGCCTCCTCGACCCCGGGCAGGCGTAGCAGGGCGTCCCTGGCGTTGCGCCGCATGAGTGGGCCTGCGGGACAGGCGGGGCTCGTCATGCCCAGCCAGACCCGGACCCCGAGCCCGGTGTCTTCCACCCTTTCCACCAATCCGAGATCGACGACATTGATCCCCAGCTCCGGATCGATCACCTCTCTCAGGGCGTCGAGAATTCTCCCCGCACTCATTCACACATACCTCGGCCCGTAGTTCCGTCGGCTTCCGTCCCCTGTGGCGGG
>JAFDDH010000186.1 GCA_019310975.1 Deltaproteobacteria bacterium
ATGACCTGCGCGCGCCCGGAGGGCGTACGCATGGAGCAATCTGCCCTCGGTCTCCATGTTGGTGATACTCGACACACTCGCTCTCGTCGTCGTTGCCCTGATCGTGGGGGACGACGACCTCGCACTCCGTCTCCCATGCGCCTGCGCCGCAGATCAAGTCCGCGCGAAGGATCTCCGATGAGCAAGCCGACTGCGTCTACGCGTCAGGCGTCAGCTCAGGGAGGGCTTCTCATGGCGAACGAGACAACCGTCACGGTCGCAACCGTGCTCAAGACCATCGAGGCCGTGCTCTTCGCGGTCGGGCCCGCGGTGACGGCCTACTTCCTCTTCGGATTCAGCGTCGACAAGTTTGGCTACTACTACAGGGACACCGAGCTGGGCATCGCGTTCGGCGTGCTGCTGATATCGTCCGCCTTCGCGATCCGCTACTGGAGGCGATGAGGGCGCGCTCGGGTCTGAATCGCCGCGACGATGAGGCGCCAGTTCTGGTGCATGGAAGGACCTTGGATCTGGGAGCACCCTCATTTCTGTGTCGAGAGGGTCCCCGCCACCGCCCGCCCCGAGTCCTGGGCCGTATGGAGCCGCCCGGCCCAGGTGCGGGTACTACGCGGGCGAGCTTGGAGCCACAGCAACCCGAAGAAGCCACTGCCCAACAGGACGATGCGGGAGGGCTCTGGAACGATGATCAAGTTCGGCAGAACTCGAGTATGAGGGCCATTGGCATTTGTCGCGATGAGGCTGACGGTGTAGGTCCCGGGTGTTGTGTACTGGTGAGTGGGATGCTGATCGCCCGAGGTGCCAGTGTCGCCGAAGTCCCACGACCATCCCGTCGGGAACTGCGTCGATAGGTCGCTGAACGAGACGTCCAGAGGGGGATTGCCGGAGGTCACCAACGCCGAGAAGTCCGCCGTCGGTGTGCCCGGTGCGGGTGGGCCCCCGTGGTCGGTGTCGACTTCCCCCCCGGCCCGCTCGCCGGACTGCAATGCACCGGGCACGGTCGACGGTGCCGTATTGTGGGTCGCCTCGCCGGCGAAGTAGAGCTGCGATCCCACGGGCTGCGCCAGCACCTGGCGCATGCTGGGGCCCGAAACAGGGCGCGTGCCCGGCGCGGGGTAGGAGTAGCTTCCCAGTGTGTACGGTGAGGCGGTCCAGTCCATCACGAAGCCTTCGACGAAGGCTGGCGACGCAGTTCCGCCGAATGCCGCATCGAGATCAACGAGCGCCCGATTGAGCCGCGCCGTGTCATCGGGCAGCGCCTCCATGACCTCCGCATTCTTCCCCATCGTGAAGCAGGTCAGCACGTGGTCGTCAACGCTCGGCTGATAGACTTTGGGCGGCCAACATTCTCCGAGGGGGCCATCGAGGAGCAGGGTCATCATCTTGTCGTCCCAGAGCTGGCTGGTGAATCGGAGCGAGATCTTCATGCCATTGCCCATACCGATGGTGCTGATGGCGCCGAGCTTGGCAGCGGGAAGGTCGGGGATGAAGTCGATGATCTCGGCCTTGAGCACACCGACAGACACGGTCACGATGATCGCATCGGCATAGTGGTAGACACCGTTGCCGTCGATCGCGACGGGCTTGACGCCACTGGTATCGACGATCGTAACCGGGCTGTTGTAGGTGACGTAAGGAGTGACCTGATTGAAATACAGAAAGTCGAGTGCGTCGAGATATCCCGTCGGGCCCAAACCATAGACGTCTTCCGACAGGGACCAGATATTCCACTCTCGCGACAGCGAGCGGAGCCCCAGATGTTCCACGCTCGTTCCATATTCACTGGCAGGAGTGCCCGCTTCGTATAGGTGGTAGCCGCGGCTCGTCGAAGGAACGCCCCAGGCGGTGTTCAGGTACTCGGACACCAGCGGATCGGTGGGGTCATTGTCGTGATTCCCGATGTCGTAGTAGAAGTCCCAGTAGTCCACGATGTCAGCATCCGCATCGCAATTGCCCGTCTCCGCCCAGCAGGGGCTGCCTCCGCCCAGCCCATCCGCGTCCATCACGATCAGGGTGTCCTGGGTGGGGCTCTCCTGGAAGATCCCGATCTGCGCGCCATCGCCGTACGCGGCCTTGATGTCGTTGAATACGAAGTTGTTGGTTGTGCCGTAGAGCTCCTCTGCGCCGTTCTCGACGCGCACGTCGCCGAGCTTCATCGACCAGATCCGGCCGCCGTGCCAAGGGGTGGCTTCCAGAATGAGAATGCTGTAGCCGAGGTTGTCGAGCGTGTACGCGGCGTAGAGCCCCGCTGCTCCGGCTCCGACGATGACGACATCGTGATCCGTCGAGGGGTCGACTGCGCCCGATGGCGCGGGGAGCAGGGCCAGCGCGAGCAGTATTCCGATCGCGAGCGTCCTCTGAAGCGACTGCCCAGGACAGCGGTGCAGCGAAATGCCAACAGTTGGAGCATCCATGCCGGGCAACCTCGTGGAGAGGGCCCATCGGCACGGGATGTGATCCGAGCGCATCTCCTTCTCTTACAGGTACAGGCTCACCATACGCCTCCGGCCGGGCACAGTGAGACGTATTTCGACCGGTGTCGATCTCGCCTGCCAACCGCTCATCAAGGCTCCACGAGAGGCGCCCGGATCGCCCCGAGCCGGACGCAGAACACGCGGCAACTGTCCGCAAATGGGGGTCTTATTGCAGATCCGATCGTTCTGCGGAGCTGAGGGGGAGCAGCCGAAGGCTGCGAGTGATTCGCGGCCAGGCGAAGACGTAGCGGACGAGCAGGCTGGAGCGCGGAGGATCCTTGGTGCTCGACGAAGGATGGTTCTCGATGCGAAGCTTACGGAGCGATCGCATCGGCGATCGCGGCCGCATAGGCACCGTGTCCTGCGGCGTTCGGATGCAGGACGCCGAATTTGTCGCCCTGGATCAGGAATGTGTCATGTAGACGCACCAGCCAGCTATCGACCGAGCAGTAGCCGTGACGCCGAAAGCGCGCCGCAATGCCCGCCACCAGCTGCCAGCCGTGCTCGTCGGAGCGGTATCCCACCCGCAGTACTGGCCGAACTCGTTGCGGGTCACATCCGGGATCTCGCTTAAATAGACCCGTGCTGGGTCCATGCGGAGCCCATCGAAGATCTTGGCGGCGAGCTCACGGTAGTTGTCCGGGAGATCGTCGTTGCAGTCCTGCCGGATGTCGATGCCGCACACCTCCTCGTCGCACACGTCCTCGGTGATCGAATGCACGTCGAAGATTCTGCGCGCATCGAGGGCCTCTGGGCCCAGCAGGAGGGAAGGGAAGGGGAAGGGAAAGGGACGGGGAGGAGGAGGACCGATCGAGCCTGCGGATCGGCCCTCGGACCCAACCAGACTGCCGAAGAGGCGCCGACTAGGCGAAGTAGGTCGGCGACGTGGCCGTCGCCGACACGTTCTCCCGCAGCTGCGCCAGGTCCTGGATGTCGGCGTTCACGACGTCGAGGCCGTGGGCGAGCACGTAGGCGTAGCTGCGCTGGAAGGGCGAGAGCGGTGCAGCCATCAGCTTCTCGTTGTAGTACTCGTCGAACGCGTCGAGCTTCTTCCACCAGCCGAGTACCGGCAGCCCGGAGAGGTGGCGCGCCGCCTTCATGCCAACCAGCGCGATGCCGGAGGCCTTCGCCTTCTCGAGCACCGGCTGAAGACCGGTCAGCGCCTTCGAGCCTTCGAGCACCGACTTGTTCTCCCAGTCGTACCAGCCGCCCGGCGTGATGGCGATCATCGCCAGGTCGTACCATCCGGTCTCGGCGGCGGTCAGCAGCACCTTCTGCGCGTTGCGGTGCGTGCTCACGCCGAGATGGCGGACCTTCCCAGCGGCCTTCGCCGTCTCGAAGGCGCGGCGGATCTCCTCGCTCTTGATCAGCGAGGGGTTGTGGGAGGCCATCAGGTAGTAGGCATCGACCTTGTCGACCTCGAGATCCGCAAGGCTCTGGTCGAGTCGCTCGCTCCAGATCCGCGCGGCCTGCTTCGCCTGCTGAACGCTCACCACGTCGTCGGGCTCCGCATCGATCTCGGCGACGGCCTTGGAGATCAGGAAGATGTCGTCACGCCTCTTCTTCAGGAAGGCCGCCAGGTTCCGCTCGGCGTATTGGTAGTAGCCGCGATAGCCGACGTCGAAGACGTTGATCCCCGCTTCGAAGGCCGTGTGCAGCAGGTCGTCCTTGCCGCGGAGAAGGAGGCTGGCGCCGCAGCCCATCAGGAGGCGGCTCGCATTGAAGTCGGTGCGGCCGAGCTTCCGGTAGGTCATGGCCGGCCACGACGCCAAGCTGGCCGCATCCCGCGCTGCGACGATCGCCGCTCGCGCATCGCCCGAGCCCCAGAACGTGCGCCCGCCCACGCCGAGCATCGCGAGGTACTGAATGAATCGCCGCCGACTGACGGCCGCGGGGTCGCTTCTCCGATCGGGGCGCATCGCCTCTGCCTCCTTCGAGAATCCTCCGAGAGCCTAACCGAGCCTCTCCCAGCGGTCCCGGGTTCTGTCGCGATGGCACACAGATAGCAGCGATTCTGCCGGCTGTGAGCGCCTGGGCGAGGCTGGCTCCCGAGAGTTGCTAGAATGCTGAGGTCCGTTCTCGTTGGATCCCGCTCTGAGGTTGAGTCGGAATGACTGAGCCGACCTACTCGAACTCGAACGATCGCCGCACGAACTCCTCGCGTACTTCCCTCGTGTCCCTCGTGTCCCTCGTGTCATCGTTGGAGCTCGCGTCGCCGCGGCGGTTGAAAGCCGCGTGCGCGATCGGGCGATCGCTGCTTCGTTCGACGGTGATCGTCTTGGCGTGGGTCGCCCTGGCATCCGCCAGCAGCTCGGCCAGCTCTTCGGCACCGGGCGCCGGTCCGGTGCTCAACCTCTCGAACGAGCATTTGGGGATGACCCTCGAGGAGATCGAGGCCTCGCAGGCCGGCCCGGTGATCGAGTCCGCACGCCTATCACCACCCCCATCCGCACCCCTGTCCGCACCGCTAGACGTCGAATCCCCGAGTGAGCTCCAGGAGCGAGCCGATTCTCTCCTCGCTGTGGCCGAGGCGGCGAAGCAGCGGGCGCTCGCAGCGTCCGAGCGCGCCGAAGCCGCGAGACTCGCTGTCGAGGCGGCCGAGGCAGGGCTGATTCCCGGTGTAGCCGGCAATCAGCAAGCAGCGGCGAGCTACGAGAGCTGCATCGAAGCGACGATTCGGCGCGGTGTCGCATACGCGGAGTCGGATCGGCTGTGTCGCGCCGTGTTCGCCAGAGTCACCGAGTAGATCGGACGCGAGCGCGCCCGAATCTCTGATGCAGCAACGAGCCGCCTACTACCTGGACAGGGGAGCACGAATCTGCACCGTCTCGCTACGGACCTTCATGAATAATCCGGGCTATGGCTCGATCACGACCTTGCCGAGGGCCTTGCGGTCCATGAGCGCACGGAGTGCCTGGCCGGCGTCATCGAGCGAGTAGCGACCGGACACGTGGGGGCTGATCCTTCCCGACGCGGTCAGGTCGATCAGCTCCTGGGAGATCGAGTCGCGCAGCCCGGGGTCGCGCGCCGTCATCGCGCCATAGAAGACGCCGACGATCTGACAGCTCTTGAGCAGGGCGAGGTTGAGGGGGATGGAGGGGATCCCGGCCGTGAAGCCGATCACCAGGAACCGCCCGCCCCAGCCGATGGCCCGCAGCGCGGCCTCGGCATAGTCGCCCCCCACGCAGTCGTAGATGACGTCGCAGCCCTGGCCGCCGGTGAGCTGCTTCGCTCGATCCTTGAGGTTCTCGGTTGCGTAGTTGATGGTCTCGTCGGCGCCCCGCTCGCGGCACAGGTCGAGCTTCTCCTCACTGGACGCCGCCGCGATGACCCTGGCCCCCATCAGCTTCCCGAGCTCGACGGCAGACAGGCCGACGTTTCCGCCCGCACCCAATATGAGCAGTGTCTCGCCGGCCTGCAGCTCGCCCCGGTACTTGAGACCATAGAGCGTGGTGCCATAGGCGTAGTTGAGTCCCGTGGACTCCGCGAAGCCGACACGATCGGGCAACACGCGCGCACCGGCTGCCGGCACCACGGCCAGCTCGGCGAACCCGCCGGTGACCCCGAGACCACCGACGACACGATCACCCACCGCCAGGTCATCGACGCCCTCGCCCAGCGCGGAGACGACACCGGCCACCTCGCCACCCGGCACATAGGGAGGCGACGCCTTGAACTGGTATTTGTCCTCGAGCATGAGCGTGTCCGGGAAGGTGACCGCGGAGGCCTTCACCTCGACGAGAACCTCGCCGGCGCCCGGCGTTGGATCCGCCAGCTCCTCGACCACCAGATTTTCCGGTGGCCCGAACTCGTTGCAGACAACGGCTCTCACGTGTCATTCCCTCCTGGTCCAGGCGTGATGCCGGCCTCCTGGTTGACCGCCAATGTAGCCCGTCCGCGGGATATGGACGTTCGAGTGGCCCGAGCCGAGAGACATATCACGGAGCCCATCGGGCCCCGCGCGTTCGAGCTCCGCTGGCCAGGCTCGATTTCGGGTTCTGCCGAGACCGCAGGACTCGCCGCCCGCGAAACGGGCAGGGATCGGCCGCGCAACGTAGAATCGCCCACGCAACGAAGGGATACGAACGACGCCGGAGTCCGAGGCAGGCAGAGCAGCTCAGGGGCCAACCATGCAAGATCAAGACATGCAAGATCGAGAGACGGTCGTGAACGTAAAGGTCTACGCCTCCGGGTTCTGCAACTACGAGCACATCGACCCGGAAGGATTCATGACTCTGCCCGAAGGCGCATGCCTGAATGATGTGTGCAAACGCCTCGGAATCCCCTTCCTGCTCCGGAAGGTTCTCTTCACCTCGGTGAACTACGAGCATGTGAAGTTGAACACCAGGCTGAGGGATGGGGACGTCGTGAGTGTGATCGCGCCGCGGGCGGGCGGCTAGCTCGTTCGGTAGTCCATCGAATCAGACATCTCAGACATCGACCGGATGAACTCGAAGAGGGCAATTGAATGAAGGGCTACCTGGGCAAGGTCTTGAAAGTCAACCTCACGACCGGTGAGATCGGCGAGGAGTCGATTCCCGACACGGTCTATGAGAATGTGCTCTCGGGTGTCGGGCTCGGTGCGTACTACCTCTACAACAACATCCCGGCAGATGCGGACCCGCTCGGTCCGGACAACATCCTGGGCTTCACAAGCGGTCTCCTGGCCAATACACCGAGCCTGATCGCGGGCCGCTGGATGGCCGTCTGCAAGTCGCCGCTCACCGGTGGCTGGGGCGATGCGAATTGTGGCGGCAACTTCGCGCCGATGATCAAGAAATGCGGCTACGACGCGATCTTCTTCGTAGGCATCTCGTCCACACCGGTCTTCCTCCATGTAGGAGAGGAAGGTGCGGAGTTGCGCGATGCCACGCATCTCTGGGGCAAGGACGCGATCGAAGCCGAGAAGATTCTCGAGCAGGAATGCAGGGTGAAGCAGGTACCGAGAGTGGTCACGATCGGCCCTGCAGGTGAGAACAAGTCGCTGATCTCTGGCATTGCGAACGACGGCGGCAGAATTGCCGCGCGCTCGGGTGTGGGTGCGGTGATGGGCTCGAAGCGCCTCAAAGCGGTGGTCTTGAGTGGTCGGGCGAGGACGGAGATTCACGACAAGGCCGCGATGAAGGCCTATAGCAAGGAGGTGGGCCAGAAGTTCAAGCAGGCCAAATGGCCAGATTTTTTCAAGGGCTATTTCTTCCCCTTTCTCAGCATGGCGCTCGCGAGAGTCAAGTCGGTC
>JAFDDH010000187.1 GCA_019310975.1 Deltaproteobacteria bacterium
CTTCGCGGCATAATCCGGCTCGCTCCAGAGGGGATTGTCGTCGCCGATCCCCCAGGACCAATGCCGGATGGGATCGAGAGCCGCCTCACAATGCCACTGTCGCTTGAGCGGAACCTCGACAGAGTTTTCGACCGTTGCCGCAAGCGCCTCGATCGCCTCGTCCGTAAGCGTGGTTTCAGTATTGAGCTCGACTGTGGAGTCCGTCGACATTGTTCTGGCTCCTCTCGTTGGAATCTGTCGCCGATCAGAGCCACACCGGTCTCTTGGGGCCCACCTATGCGGCTTGGCTCACTCGATAGCGAAGGGGTAGCTTCTTCAGACCCACCACGAAGCTGGACTCGATCTGCTCGGGCTCCCCAGCGAGTTCGATTGAGTCGATTCTGCTGACGAGCTCGCGCAGCAGCGCGCGCTGCGACGCGCGCGCCAGGTGGGAGCCGATGCAGAAGTGCTCACCGATTCCGAACCCGAGGTGTGGATTCGGGCTACGGTCGACGCGGAAAGTGAACGGGTCTTCGAAGATCGACTCGTCGCGATTCGCCGAACAGTAGAAGAGCACGAGATTGTCGCCCTTGCGGAGCTTCTGGCCGTTGAACTCGAGATCCTGCGCCACCACCCGCTTCATGTAGTTGACGGGACCCGCTTCATGTAGTTGACGGGTGAGGTCCAGCGCACGATCTCTTCAACGGCGCTGGGGATCAGTTCCGGATTGCGCTTGAGCTTCTCGAACTCGCCGGGGTTCTGCGCCAAGGCGCAGATGCCGCCGGCCAGTGCGTTCTTGGTGGTGTCGTGTCCGGCCGAGAACGTGATCAGGTAGTAGCCGAGCGTCTCCATCGGGCCCATCAGCTCGCCATTCACCCGACCATTGGCGAGCAGGCTCGCCAGGTCGTCCCGCGGGTTCGCGCGCCGATCTTCGATGATCCCGCTGAACAACTGAAAGAACTCCATCCCCAGTTCTTGCACCGCCTTCAACCGGTCCTCGGCCTCGCGCTGAAGGTCCGGGTCGTCTGCGCCAAAGAGTTCGTTGGTGAGCCTTAGGATTTGGGGCTCGAGCTCCTGGGGTACACCGAGGATGGTCGAGAGAACGCGAAGCGGATGCGCGGTGGCGATCTCGGTGGCGAACTCGCACTCGCCTTCACCTCCGCTGGCCCTCTCGACCAAACTGTCCACCAGATTGCGCGCGCTCTCGTTGACCACTGGGTCGAAACGCTTGACGCCTCGCGGCGTGAACGCGGGAACCGCGACCTTGCGGAATTCGCGATGCTCGGGCGGATCCATCGCGATGATCACGCGCATCTGGCCGATACCCTGGTTGCTTTCGAGTATGAGCTTCTGCTCGCTGGTCTCCAGTACGATGCCGTAACGGTTCAAGAAGAAGTCGGGCTGCTTCGAGATCTCGCAGATGTGTTTGTGGCGCACGACTGGATAGAAGGAGTCGTAGCCGGGGGGCTCGCAGAAGTGCAGTCGATCCAATCGGCGTAGCTCGCTCCACTGCTCATGGGGGATACCGCGCTCCGTGTAGGCACGCGGTGAGATCAGATCGAGTCCGTTGATGTCGGTCATTTGCTCTTCTCCCAGGCAGTCCGGCCGGTTCCAGGGGTCATCATGGGGCTGGCGGCCTAGCGCCCGGTGAACTCGGGCTTCCGCTTCTCGAAGATCGCGCGCACCGCTTCCCTGCCGTCGGCGCTCTTCAGGCCGCGCATCGCGTACTTCAGCTCGTCGCGCAGGTGCGATTCGAGGTCGTCCAGCAGGCCCACACGAGTCACGAGGCGCTTGGTCTGCCTGGCGGCGAGGGGCGCGACGGCGGCGATCTTCCGGCAATAGGCGAAGAAAGCCTCCTCGAAGCTGTCGGCGTCGACGACTTCGCCCACCAGCCCCATCTCGAGCGCCGCGTCGGCACCGAGCATCTCCTGCTCCAGCAAGAAGCGCATCGCGCGCTCGTGCCCGACGGCCCGGGGCAGAGTCCATGAGAGACCGCAATCGGGTGACGTTCCGGCCCGGGCATAGCCCGGGTGGAAGCGGGCCTTCGAGCTGGCCAGGCGCATGTCGGCCATCATGGCGAGCGAGACGCCCGCGCCGATCGCGATGCCATCGATGCCCGCAATCACCGGCTTCTCGCAGTCCACGCAGATTCCCTTGACCAGCCGGATGATCTGTTCGTCCATTCGCACGCCGGGAGCGGCGGGCTTGGTGTCCGAGAGGTCGGCGCCGGAGCAGAACGAATCTCCCTCTCCAATGACTCCGACCACTCGAACGGCGTCGTCGTCGGTCGCGGCTTCGATCGCATGGATGATGGCCGAGACCAGCTCACTGGAGAGGGCGTTCTTCTTCTGGGGCCGATTCAGCCGCAGGATCCGAACGCCTTCCAGAGTTTCTTCGAGCAGAACGTCTGTCATGGCACTTCCCCCCTTGCCGCTCACGGCTGCCTCCCTTGGCGCTCACGGCTGTCTTCCTTGGCGCTCACGGCTGTCTCGGTTAGCGCTCCCGGCTGCCGGTCAGCTCCGCCATCAACTCGAGGCCTTCCGTCCGCCGGCAGGAGAGGGTCAAGCCGGTTGCGCCCGAGCTCTCCCATTCCTTGTAGCGATCGCGAATCCGCTGGGGTGGGCCGATGAGCGCCTGTTCGTCACAGAAGTCGTCCGGCACGGCGGCGATGGCCTCGCGCTTGCGACCAGCCAGATAGAGCTCCTGAATCCTCTCTGCCGCTTCCGGATAGCCTCTGCGCACCATCATGTCGTTGTGGAAGTTCTTGTCGCGATGCCCCATGCCGCCCACGTAGAGGGCGATGCCTGGCTTCATGCGCGCGAGCGCCGCCTCGACGTCATCGGTCAGGGCGACGGACACGCCGGGTTGGATCTCGAAGTCCGCCAGCGACTTGCCATGGCCCGCGCGACGGAAACCCTCTTCGAGCCAGGGCCGGTAGAGGTCCATCATGCCGGGCACAAAGGCCAGCGGGAACCAACCGTCCGCGATCTCCGCCGTGAGCCTGACGTTGCTCTCGCTGCCGGTTCCGAGCCAGATGGGAATCCGCGGATTCATGTGGAGGATCGACTTGAGCGGCTTGCCGATCCCCATCGCGCCCTCTCCCTGGTAGGGGAGCGAGATCTCCTTGCCCTCGTGGGTCAGTCCTTCCTCGCGGGCGAAGACCTTGCGCATGATCGAGACGTAGTCCCGAATGCGCCAATAGGGCTTGCCCCAGGGCTGGCCGTACCAGCCTTCGACGATCTGGGGCCCGCTCACGCCGAGCCCGGCGATGAAGCGATCGCCGCCGGCCAGGGCATCGATGGTCGCCGCCTGCATGGCCGCCATCGCCGGAGTGCGCCCGGCGAGCTGCATGATCGACGTGCCGAGCCGGATCCGCGTCGTCACCGCCGCCAGGTAGGCGAGCGGCGAGGTCGCATCGGACCCGTAGGCCTCGGCGGTCCAGACCGAATCGAATCCGAGGGCCTCCGCGCGCTGCACCAGCTCGACGGGCAGGCTCATCTCCGCGCCGGAGTAGCCGAGCATCAGACCGAGCTTCATCTCAGTTCTCTTTCATCCTGAGGTCATTCATCGTGAGGTCATTCTTCCGGCCACCCCGGCAGGTCGGTACTGGCGCGGAGCTTCCACTCGGGAGGCCGGCGCTCGAGAAAGGAGCGGACGCCCTCGACCGCGTCGACCTGCTTCCCCGCCCACTCGAGGAGCGGCTTCTCCTTCGCCATCGTCTCGCGCGGTGTCTCGGTGACGCCCTCCCAGAGAAGCCGCTTCGCGATGGCGACGGACGCCGGAGCGGCATTCACCGCGACATCCCGGGCCCACTCCTGCGCGCGGGGCACGACCGCTTCCGCAGGCAGGGCCTCGGAGGCCAGCCCCAGCGCGGCGGCCTCCTCGCCCCGGATCGTGCGCCCACTCAGCAGCAGATCCGCGGCGCGCGAGAATCCGATCACGCGCGGCAGGATCGAGTGCGAGCCCAGCTCGGGGATGATGCCCCGGCGTACGAACGCAAACGCCAGCTTCGCGTCACTGGCCACGAGGCGCAGGTCGCACTGCATCGCGAGCGTGAGCCCCACCCCGACCGCGTGCCCGTTGATCGCCGCAATCACCGGCTTCCGCACCTGGTATGCGGCGAGGCCGCGGACCCCGGGCCCGGGATCGGCTGCGCGTCGGGAGCCCTCCACGTCGTCGAAGGTCTTGTCGCCACCGCCCATATCCGCGCCCGCGCAGAAGGCCTTCCCGGCGCCGGTGAGCACGACGGCACGGACCGCGTCGTCCGCGTCACAGCGCGCATAGGCCGACGCCAACTCGGCGCCGAGGGCAAAGTGGAAGGCGTTCAACCGCTTCGGACGATTGAGGGTGATGGTCGCCACGCCGTCTTCGACGGCGAAGAGGATGTGCTTGTAGGAACTTTCGTCAGGCAAGAGGCCTCCGGGGCGCTCAGAGAGGTCGCCGCTCGTTCAGCGACGTCACGTTGGTGTAGAGGATCTTCTTCTGATCGGCGGCCGAGATCCCGCCCAGCTCCTCGAGGATGTCTCGAGGGTGCGCCAGCCCCTCCATGTGGGGCCAGTCCGACCCGACGATCACCCGGTCGGCGCCCATGTGCTCGATCACCTCCGCGATGTCGTCCTCCCAGAAGGGGTTGATCCAGACGTGCTCCCGGAAGCTGTCCGCCGGATCGTCCTTGAAGTAGTCGCGGACGCGCTCCTTGGTGCGGTCGAAGCTGCGCATCAGATCACCCAGGAACTCGGAGCCGTTCTCGACCGACGCCACCCGCAGGTTGGGGAAGCGCTCGAAGAGCCGGTCGAAGACCATGCTGGCGAGGAAGTCGTTGATGTTCCGAGAGCGGTGGAAGTTGGTGACGTTCGGCCGCGGCCCCATGCTGAGGACGTCGATGTTCTTGGTGTCGTAGCCGTTGCTGTCGTGCCGCGTGGCTCCGATGTGGGTCACCACGGTGATGCCGGCCTCGCTCACCCGGGCCCAGAAGGGATCGAAGTCCTTGTGGCCCGGATTGCGCGGCCCGTTTCGCGTGAACACGGCGCTGGGCCGCATCACCAGAATGCGCGCATCGCGCTCCAGCGCCCACTCGAGCTGCGCGCACGCCCAGTCGACGTCGGCCAGCGAGATGTACGGCGAGGTGAAGATGCGGTCCTTGTAGTTGAGCCCCCAGTCTTCCTCCAGCCATTGATTGAAGGCGCTGAAGGTGGTGCACAGGGCGTCCACGTCCTTCTTCAGTGGCTCCTCGTAGAGGACGCCCAGAGTGGGGAAGAGCCACGCGCCTTCGAGGCCCTGCTCGTCCATGCGCGCGATCCGCGCGTCGCGGTCCATGTACTCGGGCGGCATCGGTTCGAGCGAGGAGCGGATCAGCTCGACGCTTGTCATGCCGCGCGGATTGCCGCGGAAGAGCTCGCGCAGGACGCCCGGCTTGGAGATCGGATCGAAGGTGGGGTTTCCGGAGCGATCGATCTTGCCGCCGACCACCTGGTACTTCCGCCCGCCCTCGAGCTCCACCCACTCGACGCAGCGGCGCTGCATGCGCCGGGGCACGTGGCGGATGAAGGCGTCGTGCGCCTCGTAGAAGTGGTTGTCGGCGTCGAAGATAGGGCCCTGGTAGATCGCCATGGCCATTCCCTCCTGGTCAACTAGTATCATAGTTAGCTAGGTCCGCAAAGCTCCGATCGCGGGGGGACGAGCATGTACCCGGGACACCACGCCCAGACCTCCCCGGACAAGGCAGCCGCCATCTCCGCACGCACCGGCGAGGTGGTCACCTACGCCGAGCTCGATGCACGCTCCAACCGGCTGGCCCAGCTCCTGTGGTCCGAGGGGCTGCGCCGCGGTGACCACATCGCGGTGTTCCTCGAGAACCACCTCCGCTACTTCGAGGTTGCCTGGGCGGCGTACCGATCCGGGCTCTACCTCACCACCGTCAACCGCTATCTGACCGCGCCGGAAGCCCGCTACATCGTGGATGACTGCGGCGCGCAGGTGCTGGTGTCCTCGCGCGCGCTGCACGAAGTGGCGGCCGAGCTCCCCGAGCGCGCGCCGGGTTGCCGGCGCTTTATGGTGGTCGACGGTCCTCCCGCGGGCGCCTCGGATCGCTTCGAGAGCTACGAGGCGGCCTTGGACGAGCACGCCCCGGAGCCCCTCGAAGAGGAGCCACTCGGCGAGTTGATGCTCTACAGCTCGGGGACCACCGGGCGGCCCAAGGGGATCACGCGACCCCTGTCCCGCCAGCCGGTGTCGCGCGGCCTGGCGATGAACGGCGTGCTGAAGGCTCTGTTCCACGTGGACGCGGACTCGGTATACCTCTCGCCCGCGCCGCTCTATCACTCGGCGCCGATCGGATTTTGCACGTCCATCCAGTCGATCGGCGGCACGGTGGTCATGATGGAGGCGTTCGACGCCTTGGAGGCATTACACGCCCTGGAGAAATACGCGATCACCCACAGCCAGTGGGTGCCCACCATGTTCAGCCGCATGCTGAAGCTCCCGGAGGAGGAGCGCGCCGGCTTCGATCTCTCCGCTCACCGGGTGGCGATCCACGCCGCGGCTCCCTGCCCGCGAAAGGTGAAGGAGCAGATGTTCGAGTGGTGGGGACCGATCCTACACGAGTACTACGGCGGGACCGAGCTGAATGGACTCACGTACGTCGGGCCGGAGGAGTGGCTGGCCCATCCCGGGACCGTCGGCCGCGCGGTGATGGGAACGATCCGCATCTGCGACGAGGACGGCGCCGAGCTGCCGACCGGCGATCCGGGCATCGTGTACTTCGAGCGAGACAAGACGCCCTTCCAATACCACAAGGACCCGGAGAAGACGCGGAGCGCTCAGCACCCGAAGCATCCCGCCTGGACGGCCCTGGGAGATGTGGGCTACGTCGACGACGAGGGCTTCCTCTACCTCACCGACCGGGCGTCGTTCATGATCATCTCGGGGGGAGTCAACATCTATCCCCAGGAGATCGAGAACGAGTTGATCATGCATCCCAAGGTGGAAGATGTGGCCGTGATCGGGGTGCCACATCCGGAGTTCGGAGAAGAGGTGAAAGCGATCGTACAGCCCGTCGCGGGCGTGAACGCCGACGAGGCGCTGGCCGAGGAGCTGATCGCCTACGCGCGCGAGCGTCTGGCGGCGTACAAGTGCCCGCGCTCGATCGACTTCGAGCCCGAGCTCCCTCGTCTCCCCACCGGCAAGCTCTACAAGCGCTTGCTCAAGGATCGCTACTGGGGGCGCGGCGACTCGAAGATCGTCCAGGAGTAGCCCCGGCCCCGGGGCTCCGTCGAGGAGCCCAGATTTCGCATTGCCAGATCGAAACCCAGGTCCCCCTCCGATCCAGCCAGCTCGATCGCAGCAGCAATGCTGGCGGTCATCCTGTCTGCGCTCCACAGCTGGACTCATGAGATCAGGTCTCGACGGCGACGCGTGCGCGCAAGCAGCGTCAGTACCGCGACGCCACAGACAAGGGCGAGCCCGGACGCCGGCTCGGGGACGACGTCGGGCTCGTCGTCCTCACCGTTCTCGGGCGGCATGCGCGGTGCGGGCAGGACCGGGCTGACACCGACGGTGTGCGCGACCAGCAGGGCGTCACTGCCGAAGCCGAGTTCCATCGTGTAGGCGTTGGCGTCCTCGATCCCGATCGCCAGAATCGGGTCGAGGACCACCTCGAGCGCGGAGCCGGACCCGGGCGCAGCCATGGGCGCGAGGCGCAGCAGCTGGATGGCGCCGCCGGTGGAATCCATGAACTCGAAGATCCCGAGTGCCGGTTGCGAAGTGTCCCAGCCCGGCGAGCCGGCCGGCACCGAGACGGCCAGCATGCTCGATGCGGCAGCGGACGTGGCCGGGCGATGGACGTGAAGTGTGAGATCCACTCCCGTGAGGTCGGGTCGCAGGGACGCCGCGTCCTGCACTGTCGCGTCGAACTCGAAGTCCGGAGCGCCACCCGCCTGTGGCAGGGTGAGGAATGTCTCGAAGAGCGGAGTGGGCGGAGGCGGTTGCAGCGGGAGCTCGGGCACGCGGAATGCGAACACCTTGCTGTCATTGCGCGAAAAGGTGTCGGCGGGGTCGAGCTCGATGCGGACTTCGTAGGCGCCGGGCGCGAAGTTGTGCTCGACCTCGAACACGCCCCGCGCCCCCGCGCCCAGATTGACGGCCTGGTTCTCTGTCACGACGTTCGCGCCGTCTCGATCGATCTCCACCGTCGCGGTCGTCTGGGTAATGGCCGCACCCCCGTTCTTGACCGCGTAGACGACGCGGTGAGTGC
>JAFDDH010000188.1 GCA_019310975.1 Deltaproteobacteria bacterium
TTCAGAGTGGTATGAGGCGTAGTGGAGATACCCGCCCAACTTCGTAGACTAGGTGGCGGATGGAAGCTTGTCCTTTTGATACGAGAGAGTAGCCTCGGCGATGTCAGTCGGACTGGTGTGCTCCCCCGGTTCGCACACCATGCGGCAGATGACGGCTCGTTCTTTCTTTACTTGAAGATGGCGTGTCGGTTGTTTTTTCGGTCACGACGCGCACGGGGCAAGGGGTACTCCTCGATGGCTAGCAATGATCTTTTCATGTGCGGTGCGGGCTTCCTCGTTGCAGTCGGTGGGGCCACGTACATCGAGTGGGCGGCTCACTGGCTGATGCACAACACCAGCTGGTTCTTTGCCGAGGTACACGAGGGTCATCACAAGGGCGGCGGTCGCGGCCAAGGTGTTCTGGGCGAGGCGTGGGACTATTTCTTGCCGACCCTGCCGCTCGGGTTGCTTGGCTTCATCGTATCCATTCCGTTCGGTGTCGGGACCACGCTGGGCACATCCCTTTTTGCCTTCGTGGCGGGCTACTCCCATCAACTTCAACACGAACGTCCGGAGCTCTGCTTCTGGCTGCGCAGGCCGATTCACTACATCCACCATCTTCATGACCAGCGCAGCGCCAACTTCGGCATCCTGCTGGACGTGTGGGATCGAATTCTTGGGACCTACGACGCGATGGGCTGGGAGCCGGATCCCCAGCTGGACCGATCGCGTTTCGGGCTCCGCGACTATCTGTCGATCGGGTGGCGCCGCGGCGGAGGAATCATCGAGCCGGCCACGGTCGCGACAGATAACGCCGCCGGTGTTCGCGAGTGAAGCCGAGCTGGCGCGCGCAGCGGTAGTGTGGGTTCTGGCTGTAGATATCTGAACCGAGCCGAGACCCAGGAAGAGCGTGATCACCCTGCCGGCCTTGGACCGTGCCGGTGCCGGCCCGACGTGAGCGGTCGACGCCCGGCGCACTTGCCCGTGGCCGCGATCATGCACCAGTGTCTTCGCAAAGCCGTGCTCGATCTCACCTAAAAAGGGTGGGTCCGGTACTGGCTCCAGACGTGGACTACGGCGGGCTCCCGGGTGTGGCGGATGGCGAGGCTGCGGCTCGGGTGTTCTCGAAGATCGCCACGGGCGAGCTCAGCGGGGTCGAAACAGAGCGGATGCGAGAGGAAATGCTCGGTGATCGTCTCCAACCGCCCGAGCCTCCGGCTCAGGCGTCCTTCGCGTCGCCCGCCTCCTTGAACTTCGGCGCGTGGCGTCCGTAGATGTGGTCGCCGATTCGCCGCATGCGCTCGATCTCGTCGGGTGGCAGCGGGCCGCGTTCGAGGGCGCGCAGGGCCTCCTGCATCTGGCTTCGATCCGCGGGCCCGCAGAGCACCAGGTCCACCGCCGGCTGGCCCAGTACGAATCGGTAGCAGTCGCTGGCGCTGGGCGGCGTCTCGCCAGCGGGCATCTTGCCCGCTTTCAGCAGGTCTCCCCAGCGCGTCGCCGTGTACGCAATCATGCCCGGGCGCGGATCGGCGGGGACGAAGGGGAAGGCATCGCGCTCCGCCCCGCGGTGCACCGCGTTGTAGCGCAGCATGAAGATGTCGTAGGCGCTCTTTCCATCCCGGTATTCGTCGAAGAGCGAGGGCAAGAGCGGCCGGTTGTGGGTGCTGAGAGCCAGGAAGCGCACCTTCCCCTGTTCGCGAAGCTGCAGGAAGGCGTCGATATACGCCCGAGCGGGCGCTTCGTTGCGCATGCCGAGCAGCAGGATGTCGAAATGGTCGAGACCCGTTCGCAGCAGGGCGGACTCCACCGAGAGGCCGATCAACCCCGGAACCCGGGAGTACGACTGCACGGTGAGGACGATCTCCTCACGCTTGCGGCGGGCCAGATTCCGCATCGCGCGCCCGAAGGCGGGCCGCCGGATGCTGCCCCAGTAGAGGTAGTTGACGCCCTGCTCGACGGCCTCCTCGATCACGCTGGCCGGCGCCCCGAAGCTGGAGCCGATCCCGAGTCGGCTCACCATCAGGCCGGTCTGGCCGAGGGGTACCTTCTGGGTGTAGTCGTCCGTCATCGGAGGGATGGTACCAGCCCCGATTCTCGTATCGACCGGACACAGTGCTACCTCTCCTCTGCCTCATACTCCCAGGAGTCTTCATGCTGATCTCGTCCGCGCGGGCGCTCAAAGCCGAGCTGCTCGAGAACCGCGCGCTGCGAACCGTCGCCACACGGGCTTCACTGCCGGCCTTTGCGCGCGAGCTGGCGAGCGCGCTGCCCGACGAGCGCAAGCCCACGGCGGTGGCGCTCGGGGTCGCCCGCCACGGGCGTTCCTGCCAGCTGGCGGTTCGCGTGCAGCACGCCTTCCCGGGCGTGGAAACGCTCCTCGACCGGATCCGCGAGCGCGCCCGGGGAGAAGTCGATATCCGCTTCGTCGGGCGCGGCGTGAAGCAGAGCGGCGCTGTCCCGTGGCATCGGCGCAACCAGCGGCCGCTCAAGCTGGGCTGCTCGATCAGTCATATCTTCGAGCCGCCGGGCACACTCGGGGCCTTCGTGACCCGCGACGGCGAGCACGACCTGATCCTCTCCAGCCGGCACGTGCTGGTGAGCGACGGAGCCGATGACGATTCAATCCTGCAGCGCGCCACGGCGGACGGCGGCGATGCGCCCGAGGAGCGGGTGGCCCGCCTGGAACGCGCCGTCCCGCTCGAGCCGACCCGGGCCAATCTCGTGGACTGCGCAACCGCCCGGATCGAGGCAGGGATCGAGTACGAGTTCGATTTCGCCCCGGCCATCGGCTTTGTCACGGGGATCCGCACGACGAATCTCCAGTGCGGCGAAACGGTCTTCAAGGTCGGTCGGTCGACGGGCCGGACCGAAGGGGCGATCAGCTGCAACGAGCTCGACGATCTCAAGCTCGACTACGCGGGCCTCGGCGAGCTCGCGTTCGATGATCAGATCGAGATCAAGTCGGTCGGCGGCGTGCCCTTCAGCCTCGGCGGCGACAGCGGCGCGCTCGTGCTGGACGCGGACGGGCTCGCCGTGGGGCTGCTCTTTGGCGGCAATGATTGCGATACCAGCTGGGCCAATCCGATCCGCACCGTTCTCGATGCGCTGGCCGTGCGTCTCGTCTACTGAGGCTCGTCCACCGAGGGGAATGATTGCAATGCGCTACTCGACTTTCGGCGTCGCACTGGGCCTTCTCACCTTCTCGGGCCTAAGCGCGGGATGCGCGGCGATTGGCAACGTATTCTTCAGCCCGCATCCCGAGTCGCTGACGGAGCTTCCACGCGGCAAGGAGCCGGAGCTGAGCTTTCACGATGTCCCGTGTATCGGGGCTCCCCACGCCCAGGGCGCGGCGATCGCCAGCGGCGTCGCGATCGCGGCCGTTCAGGGCCTGCTCGAGGCGGAATCCGCACGCTACGAAGCAACCTGGTCCGGCTCGGGGTCCACGCCCGATCTGCTGCAGAGTGGCTGCATCAAGCTGGATGGCAAGCAGTACGGCGTGCTCGAGCTCGCGCTCGATGCGAGCGACGTGAGGGCATTCCAGATCACGGACGGAACCTTCCAGGCCAAGGGGGCCAGGAGCAAGGTCGTGTCCTGGCCCGTGCGCATGTGGTGGAACGGAGGCTGGAGGTGGCCCGCGTCCGTTTCGGGCAAGATCGGCTCGGTCTTCGGGACCGTGAATCCGCTGATGTGGGCGCACTTCGTCTGGAGTCTCTTCGACGACGGGGCCTACTCGGTCGAGTACGCTGCCAAGCTGCGCGTGGAATCCATCGGGGCGGACCATCGATCGACCATTGCCAGCGTGGTGATTCCGATCGGGAAGATCTCGGTGGATGATATGGCGGAGCCGGATGGCTACCGCTACCCGAAGCAGCTCCGGTCGGGCTACTTCGTGCGGCCCGCCGGGGCGTTGCTGCCGACCAACGTGACCGCCACGATCGTCGAATCGGGTGATCTGGGTGATGTGATCGGCAGGGGCGCTGAGCTCGTCGGCGATAGCAAGCGCGGGATCCTGGCGTTCTTCGGCTTCTAGGACGAGAGCATGCACCTCCACCCCGACCGCCCCTTCGCGCCCCGCAAGCTGCCCTTCTTCTACGGGTGGTGGCTGATCGGCGTGGGGACGCTCGGCATGCTCTCCAGCATTCCCGGGCAGACCATGGGCGTGAGCGTCTTCACCGATCACCTGATCGAGGTGACGGGCTTGTCGCGATTGGGACTCTCGAACGCCTACCTGATCGGAACGCTCGCGAGCGGATTCCTGCTGCCGGTGGGCGGTGTGCTGCTCGATCGACTCGGGGCACGCGTGCTCGCGATGCTCGCGAGCCTCGGCTTGGCCGCCACGTTGCTCTTCCTGAGTCGCATCGACCACGTGATCCTCTGGCTGACCGGGACGTTCGGTCTTGCGACCACGGGCCTCACGGCGGCCGCCGTGCTCACGCTGGCCTTCGCGTGTCTGCGCTTCAGTGGCCAAGGGCTTCTCACCATGTCGAGCCGCACCATGGTGACGAAGTGGTTCGAGCGACGACGCGGCTTCGTGTCGGGCATTCTCGGTGTATTCATCAGCTTCGGCTTCTCTCTGGCCCCCGTCGTGCTGCTGGCTTGGATCGCGTACGCGGGCTGGCGCGGCGCCTGGGTCGGCATGGCGGGGACGGTTGGGATCGGCATGGCCGCTGTGGCCTACCTCTTCTATCGCGACAACCCGGAAGAGTGCGGGCTGCGGATGGACGGAGCTCCCGTGCCGGAGTTCGCCGCGGGGGCGATCGGTCCGATCGAGCACGGCATGACGCGTGCCCAGGCGGTGCGGACGCCGGTCTTCTGGATGGTGACGCTCGCACTCTGCGTCCAGAGCATGGTCTTCACAGGCGTGACCTTCCACATCGTGGATATCGGAGCGCAGGGCGGGCTCGCGCGCGAGGCAGCCGTGGCGCTCTTCATTCCGATCGCGTTCATCGCTACGCCAATGGGGTTCATCGTCGGCGCGGCCGCCGACCGTGTGCCACTGCGCCCGCTGGTCGCGGCGATGGCGCTCTTTCAGATGCTCGGCTTCATCGGGATCGCCTACGTGGGGGAGTTCTGGCTGCGGATCCTTGCGATCGTAGGCTGGGGCCTCAGCCAGGGCTTCTTCGGGCCGCTCACCAGCGTCGCGATCCCGAAGCTCTTCGGTCGCAAGCACCTCGGCGCGATTGCCGGCGTACAGATGAGCTGCCTGGTGATCGGCAGTGCGCTGGGCCCCGCGCTCCTGGCCGCTTCGAAGCGCTATACCGACGGCTACGAGTTCGGGATGCTCGCCTGCTGTCTGTTCGCCGCCGTACCGCTCGGGCTGGCCGCGCTGCTTCGCACGACGGGTGTGCCCGAGCGCCCGCCGCAGTAGGATGAGAGTAGGATGAGAAGAGGGCAATGACGACGACCCAAGACCCGAGAAAGACCCATACCGAGGTGGACGTCGCGGTGATCGGCTCCGGGATCGGCGGTCTCAGTGCGGCCGCCCTGCTGGCCCATCGCGGCTACTCGGTGACGCTATGCGAGAGCCATACGACTCCGGGCGGCGCCGCGCATGGCTTCGAGCGCGACGGCTTCCACTTCGAGTCGGGCCCCTCCTTCTTTACCGGCCTCTCGGTCGAGCAATCCACGAATCCGCTCCGCCTGGTGCTCGATCAGATCGGCGAGCAGGTCGAGGCGGTGAGCTACGACCACTGGAACTTCCACTTTCCCGAAGGTCTCTTCATCTCGTCCACGGACGAGAAGCGCTACCACGAGCAGCTCGCGAAGTACGCCAGCGAGAAGGGGATGCAGGAGTGGCGCCGCCTCGAGGAGCGCATGATAAGGCCGCCCAAGCCCGAGGACATCCACAAGCCCTTCGCGTCGCTGGTCGATCAGGAGCTCTCCGATCCCTTCCTACGCAACCTCTGCGACTTCGATGCCTTCAGCCTGAGCGGCATGGACGCCGCGGGCACTCCGCTGGCCGAGATGCACTTCATGTTCCGCGAGCGCTTCAAGGCCTCGGTCGACTATCCGATCGGGGGCAGCCAGGCGGTCGTGAACGCGTTGGTGCGCGGGCTTCGCAAGCATGGCGGCAAGCTCGTGCTGGGCGCCCACGTGGATTCCGTGATCGTGGAAGCGGGTCGAGCCGTCGGAATCAAGCTGCGCAGGGGAGGGACGGTGCGGGCTCGCCGGGCGGTGATCTCGAATGCGGCGGTCTGGAATACGATGTCGCTGCTGCCGCGTGGCGCGGTGCCCGACGCGTATCGCATCGAGTCGATGTCGGCCCCGCAGGCCGAGAGCATCGTACACCTGCATCTGGGCATCGACGCGACGGGGCTGCGCGAGGATCTCGAGATCCATCATGTGGTGCTGAAGAGCTGGGACGTCACGGCGCCCCAGAATATGTGCAATATCTCGATCCCCTCGACGCTCGATCCGGGCATGGCGCCGGCGGGCCATCACGCCATTCACGCCTATACGGCCGGCAACGAGCCCTACGCTCTCTGGGAGGACCTCAAGCCGAAGTCGGCCGCCTACCAGGCGATGAAGGAGGAGCGGGCGGAGGTTCTCTGGCGGGCGATGGAGAAGGTGATTCCGGACGTGCGCGCTCGCACCAAGCTGGCGCTCGTTGGCTCGCCACTCACCCACGAACGCTTCTTGCGCAAGCATCGGGGCACCTACGGTGCCGCGTATCGGGCCGACGAGGGCAGGGTCTTTCCCGGCACCGAGACGCCGCTTCCGGGCCTCTTCTGCTGCGGTGATTCGACTCTGCCGGGGGTCGGTGTTCCCGCCGTCGCGATGAGTGCTCTGATCACTGCCGGCGCGGTGGATGCGGCTGCTTGATCGCGATGGCGTGAGACGGCCGCCTTCTCACCAGCGAATCGGCACGGACGCATAGCCCGCCACATTCGTCATGTGGACGCGCTTGCAGTTCTCCTCATCGACCTCGTAATTCGGGATGCGTTCGAAGAACTCCTCGAAGGCCACGGACGCCTCCAGTCGGGCCAGGTAGGAGCCCAGGCATTTGTGGACGCCGTGTCCCAGAGCGAGCTGGATCGGGATCTCGCGATCCATATCGAAGCGATCCGGATCCTCGAACTCGCGCTCATCCCGGCAGGCCGCGGCGGTCAGCAGGAGGACACGCGAGCCCTTGGGGATCACGCAGCCATGGAGCTCCACATCGCGGGTCGCCGAGCGCCCCTGGATGTGGGACGGCGGCCAATAGCGCAGTGCCTCCTCGACGCCGTCGGGAATCCGAAACGGGTCGTTCACCATCTCGGCGTGGGCCTCCGGGTTGCGCGAGAAGAGCACGATGGCGCTGCCCAGGAGCTTGGTCACGGTCTCGTTACCTCCCCCCGCAACCAGGCCCGCAAATCCGAGCAGCTCTTGCTGTGTGAGCTTTCGCTTTCCGCCGTCGTCGTCCTCGATCTCCGCCGCGAGCAATTGGCTGATCAGATCCTCTTTGGGGCGCCGGCGCTTCTCCTCGATCAGATCGGTGAAGTACCTACTCGTATCCGCCATCGCCTGCATGGCCGCTGGCGGTGGAACCGGGTTGCCCGGCTCGCGGGTCAGCGAGATATCGACGCGTTCGCGTACGGCCACCCGGTCCTCGTCCGGTACGCCGAGCAGCGAGCTGATGATCTCCATCGGCAGCACGGCCGCATAGTCTTTCACGAAGTCACACGAGCCCCGCTCCACGAGCTCGCCCACGATACGCTGCGCCCGCTCGCTGCGCCCGCTCGCGGATCTCGGGCTCGAAGTCCCACGCCCTCTGCGGCGTAAACGACTTGCTGATCAGCTTGCGCAGCCGGGTCGAATGCGGCGGATCCATCATGATCATCATTGGCGAGGCCTTCAGGTACGCTTCTGGAAGGTCCTCGATGAGAATGCCCTTGGCCGAGCTGAAGGTCCTGAAGTCCACCGAGGCGTCGACCACATCCTGGAAGCGGGAGAGGGCGTAGAAGCCGCGCTTCTCGTTGTGATAGACGGGAGCCTCGTCGCGCAGGTAGCGGTAGATCTCGTACGGGTCGTTGAAGAACTCGTGCGAGTAGGGGTCGAACTCCATCGCGGGCTCCTTGGCTTGCGCTCGGGCTGATCGGCGGGTGAGAAACTGGAAATAAGGAGCAAGCAGTATAGATGCACCCAGGGCGAAGAGGCGTTGTGCCTCACCCGCTCAGTCGGTCATCCAGCTCGAAGGCATGCATAGGTACTGACCCGCCCAGTGGGCGAGCTTGGCCAGCGGGTCGGGGTCCTTGACGGCGCGTTCGACCACATAGGCATGAATGGCCTCGGAGTCCGCTCCGTCGAGTCGGTCGGCGTAGCTCGCCATCCCCTTGCTCTGCTTCGTGCCGCCCAGCACGATATCGTTCCAGCTCTCGTGCACGGCGCGGCTGACAAAGCGCAGATCCGGGTGCAGGCCACTGCCGACGGCCCCCATTCCGTGGCAATAGAAGCACTGCTCGTGGTAGAGCTCGCGTCCGCGGTCGATCTTGGCCGGCGTCAAATCGAGCTCGGGTCTGTGCACCTGCGTGCTGCGCGGCGGCTCGGCCGGGGGCACGTTCTCCTTCCCACCGAGCTTGTAGGCCAGGATACGTCCGTCGTTGCCGTTCTCGAGCTTCAAGTAGTGCCCGCCATGGCTGCCGCCCAGGCCAGCCAGCACGGCCACGAATTGCTCACCCGCGACCTGGTAGCTGATCGGGGGCGCCATCACGCCGACTTGGGTACTCGTGCTCCAGAGCTGCTCCCCAGTGCGCGCATCGAAGGCCAGGAAGCGGCCGTCGGCTCTGCCCTGGAAGAGCAGATTGCTGGCGGTGCTGAGCAGGCCGGCAGGAACGCCCGAGGTCGAGTTCACCCGCCACACCTGCCGTGCCGCAATGGGATCCCAGGCCGTGATGTGGCTGGGGTCGCAGAACTCGATCGCGAAGGCGAACTCTTCCAGCGCCTCCGCGATCGCACCCAGATTCTCCGCCGTGTTCCAGTGGCCCGGCTTGAATGCGTAGCTGGGATTGGGGGTGAAGGGGTGGACGCCCGAGAAAGTCGGGATGTAGACGAGTCCGGTGCGCGGGCTGAACGTCATCGGATGCCAGTTGTGACCACCGGGGGGCGGCGGTGAGACGTAGGCCCGCTCCTGCGACCAATCGGCCTCGGCGCGCTCCACCGGGCGTCCCGTCTTCATGTCGACGTGGGTCGCCCAGCTGACGTCCACGTACTTCTCGGCCGAGAGCAGCTCGCCACTGATCCGATCGAGCACGTAGAAGAAGCCGTTCTTGGGCGCCTGCATCAGCACCTTGCGCACTCGCCCGTCGACTTTGAGATCGGCCAGAATCATTGGCGCGGTGGCTGTGTAGTCCCAACTCTCGGCGGGCACGGTCTGGTAGTGCCAGACCAGGCGACCGGTGTCTGGCTTCACGGCCAGGATCGAAGTCAGGAAGAGGTTATCGCCGCCGCCCGGACTGCGCTTCGTGCGGTCGTACACCGAGCTATTGCCCACGCCCACGTAGAGGAGATCGGCCTCGGGGTCGTACGCGAGCCCATCCCACACCGTGCCGCCCAAGCCCGACTCCCACATCGATTCCTTCGGCCAGGTTTCGGCGGCCAGCGCAAGCTCCGGGTGCTCGAAGGGCCCCTCCTTGCTGGCCGGCACGGTGTAGAAGCGCCAGCGCAGCTTGCCGGTCTTGGTCTCGTAGGCACCGAAGTAGCCGCGCACGCCCAGATCGGCGCCGCCATTGCCGATGATGACCAGGTCCTTCACCACCCGCGGTGCACCCGTGATCGTGTAGGGCTCTGCGGGATCCACTGTGAGCGTCTTCCAGATCTCCTCACCGGTGCTGGCGTCGAGGGCGATGAGATGGCCCCCAATCGTGCCCACGTATACGCGCCCATCCGCAACCGCGACACCGCGGTTCACCACGTCGCAGCAGGCATCGCGGCCCTTCTGGCGAGGCACCTTCGGATCGTAGATCCAGCGCTCCCTGCCCGTGGCGGCGTCGAGCGCATAGACGACGCTCCACGTGCCGGTGGCGTAGAGCACACCATCGACCACGATGGGCGTGGCTTCGAGTCCGCGCCGGGTTCCCGTGGCATAGCTCCAAGCCAGTCCCAGCTCACTCAGATTGTCGCGCCTGATCTGGGTGAGCGGACTGTGGCGCTGCTCGCGCCAGTCCAGACCATGCAGCGGC
Organism: Deltaproteobacteria bacterium; assembly: GCA_019310975.1. Taxonomy (GTDB): domain Bacteria; phylum Myxococcota_A; class UBA9160; order UBA9160; family UBA4427; genus JAFDDH01. The sequence continues at coordinate 10,137 of JAFDDH010000188.1, forward strand.
CACTCCGCTTCGGCCTCCGTTTCCGCCACGGCCGCGACGCTCCCCGTGGCGGACGCGATGGCGAGGGCAAGAGCGGCCGCCCACACCCCGAGTGACACCGCCGCCCACACCCCGACTCGCCCATGCCAGTTTGTCGGCACCGCTTCGCCTCAGCCCAGATCGATCCGGCGATGGAAGAGCCTGGTATGCTCCGGGGTGCAGGGGTCGGCGCTGGAGCATGCGGCAGGGGGCTTTGCCAGTGCCAGCCGGTGAGAGGATCGGGCCGTGTCGGTCATCGCGGTCGAGGGTAGTCGATCGGACGAGTGCCACACACGGGCATCCCCGCAAGCCGTGATCAATCGCTCGAGCCGCTGGCCCCCGAGCGTTCGTGGGGCGGACAACTGGGAGGAGCAGGCATGAGTATGTTGGCCTGGACTTCGATCGGATTGGGTTGTTTCGTCATTGCAACCCGCGGGCCCCTGCTGGTCGCGCCGGCTGCCACGCTGGACTTCCTTCGATGGATATTGGGCGCCCCCATCCGCATTCGTCTCCTCGGGCTGGTGGTGACGGGGCTCGGCGCATTGATCGTCCTCGGTTCGAGTGCCGAGGAGAGAGTGTTCGCCAGCATACTTTCGTTCTTCGGCTGGTATGCGGTCGTTGCTGGCTTCGGCTCGCTGGTACTCTTCCCCAGCCTCTACATTCTGGACTGAGTTCGTCCGCTGCGCCGGGGAACAAGTCGCCCATCGATCAGCCGCGTCGCAGCTCCTCGGCCAGGTCCCGCTTCGGGGCGGCCATCCGATGAGACGACGGATGCGTGCCGATCGCCCCATACCCCTTCGGCGATGCTCGCGATCGGCCGAAGAGTGAGCGGCAGCTCCGTCTCGTGCGGGGGGAGGTCCAGCACGGCTTGATCATTCCCATCGGACATGAGGACTCGGGCACGCGCCGCCGCCCCTGGGTCACGATCGCCGTCATCGTCGCCTGCCTCGGGGCGTGGATCGCAACTCTGCACGCGCGCTCGCAGATGGAGGTTCTGCCACCCGAGCACTACCGGGAGCAGGCCCGCCTCTTCTGGGAGGAGAATCCCTACCTCGAGATCGAGCGCGAGCTGGCCGTCTACATGCTCGAGCACGAGGATCCCGACGCGCTCCAGGGGGAAGAGGAATTTACCCGCGAGCGCTGGGAGCTGTGGCTCCTCAACAAGCGCCTGCGTTCCAGATCCCAGCTGCGCGACGAGGGTGAGGCCGCGGCGGCTGGAATGAACGTGCTCGAAATGCAGGACGAGCTCGACCGGCTGATCGCCTACGGGTTCTACCTCGAGGAAGATGAGATTCCGCCGGAGGGCAAGCGCCCGTCGCAGCGCTTCGGCTTGATTCCGGCCGAGTGGACCTGGCACGGGCTGGTCACCCATATCTTCATGCACGCCAGCTGGGCACACATCCTCGGCAATCTCTTCCTCTTCTTTCTCGCCGCACCGGCCCTGGAGGACCGCTGGGGCCGGCCGCTCTTCGCGGTCTTCTATCTCTCGGCGGGCATCTTCGCCGGCGCCTTTCACACGATTCTCTCGCTCGACTCGCTGTCGCCGCTGGTCGGCGCATCGGGTGCCATCTCCGGGGTGCTGGGTGCGTTCCTGGTGCTCTTCTGGAAGTCCAGGATCAAATTTGCCTACTACTTCTTTCCACCCCTCTTCGGGACCTTCCTGCTGCCGGCGTGGGTCGTCCTGCCGCTCTGGTTCGGCAATGAAATGCTGAGCGCTGGGATGAGCCAGGCCGACCTGCTGGCGGACAATGTCGCCTACTGGGCGCACGTGGGTGGCTTCCTCGCCGGCGCACTCTTCGCGGTGACGATTCGCGGGCTGCGCCTGGAGGAGCGCTTCATCTCGAGCTCGATCGAGAGGAAGGTGACGCGCTCGCGAAGCGGCGAAATGCTCAAGGAGGCCCGACAGGCACTGGAGGATTGCAACTACGAGCATGCGTTCCTGGTCCTGCAGCAGGAGGCACTGGATCAGCCCGACGATGGCGAGATCGTGCTGGCCTTCTGGGAGGCTGCAGTCGCTCATTTCAAGCCGGAGGAGGGTGCGGCGCCGCTCTTGGCATGGCTGCACGCCAAGGCCAATGACAAGCAGGCCAGCGACGCTGCGGAGACCTGGGCGCGGGCCGTGGAGATCTCGCCCGCACTCGACCTCGAGCCCGGTGTACTGCTCGGCCTGGTCCCGGAGATGGCCAAGCTGGGTCGCAAGCTCCACGCGGCACTCGCCCTCCGCTACGTCCTATCGAGTGAACACGATGCACTCCCTTTCGGGGTCCTGGCCCGGGCGCGGCAGCTGGCACACGAGGTCGATCCCGGGACCGAGCTGAGCGCGCTGCGCCGGCTCCCCGACTTGCCCGAGCCCAAGCGAGCGCGCATCCAGACGGAGCTCGCCGAGCTGGAGGGCCGCGGCATAAGCGACTGCCCGGATCCACTCGCGGTGGCGCGCCAGCTCGCGCGTGGCGGCGTGGTCGACGAGGATGGCGCGGTGCCGATCGAGCTCGACGAGGGTGACGATCAGCAGAGCTCCGTTCCGCTCGAAGACAGAGGCGACGCATTCGCCACCGCTGTACTCGAACCCGCCGCTCTGGACCCTTCCGCTCAGGACCCTTCCGCTCAGGACTCTTCCGCTCTGGATCTTCCCGATCAGGTCGACCTCGCGCTACCGCCCCGCTTTGCCACGACGAAGTGCATCGAGGGCGCACCGATCTCCGTCCGGGACGATCATCTGGT
>JAFDDH010000428.1 GCA_019310975.1 Deltaproteobacteria bacterium
TGTCTCGAGATAGATCTCCTGATACTCGTCCGAGAACGACCAGTCGTTGATCGCCTCGCTCACTACCTCGCCGCTGAGGCGCAGTCCCGCTCGGCGATCTCTTGGATCCATACAACCCGTGGCAAACACCACGAGCAGGGCCGCGAGCGCGACCTGGAAAGTCCGATACTTCATGTTCCCTCCCTTCGATAGCACCTCGATAGCACTTCGATCGCTGTCCTACGATCGATGCACGATGGTGCCTTCGGAAACGTCTCGTCGCGCCTCCTCGACCTCGCGACTTGACACGAACGGCTGGAGAAGGGGCCCGTCGTAGTTCGCATGGACCTCAAGCTCTCCGCCGAGTTCGAGTTTGGCGGATTTGGGCCAATAGCAGTTCGCGATCCAAAGCAACGCCCAGCTCGCGCCTACCTCAATCCGCTACCGTGGGGGGGGCCACCGAAGATCGGCGAGCGCTCCAGCTGGTAGCCTGCTGCTCTCACGCTCCATGCCAATCGAGGAGCGCTAAGCTCTAGATCAGGGAGGAGAGGTGGCCGAGCGGCTTACGGCAGCGGTCTTGAAAGTCGTTTGGCCGTCCGGCCGGAATTTCCCCGCGATTCCAATTGCTTGCGCAACTTTCCTGCTCGGGGTGTATCCAGTAACCGTGATACACCATGAGTCAGCGTGATACAGGCTTGCCGGTTGTTGCTGCCCATGACCCCGTGACGCGTCTCTTAGACTAGGGCACCGAAAAGTCCAAGTTTGCTCGACGGGCTAAAGGGCCGGGCATCCCGGTCGATTCCGCAAGCGGACCTGCTCTACTCTGTAGTGGCCTTCCATCGTCGTCACGGCCGCCACAGGAGGGAACGAGCCATGCCTGTCATCGCCATTTCGAGGGGAAGCCTGTCTGGCGCAACGTTGCTAGCCGAGAGCGTGGCCTCGGAGCTCGGGATACGCTGTATCAGCCGTGAGATCATCGCCAAGGCTGCCGTCGCCGCTGGGGTATCTGAAACGCTGCTCGCCGAGCAGATGGAGCGTCCCCCCTCGGTCTTCGATCGCCGCTCAGCGGAGCGGGAAGCCTACCTGTGGTGTGTCCGCTCTGCTCTCTGCCAGTACGCCACGCAGGGAAGCTTCGTGTATCACGGCCACGGCGGTCACCTCCTGCTCGCCGACATCCCCAACCTCATCCGGGTAGGCGTAGTCGCACCCATGAAGTTCCGCATCGCCGCAGTCATGGAGAGCCACGGACTCGACTCCAAAGCGGCAATGGAGCACATTCTTCGGGTCGATAAATACCGAGACCGGTGGGTTCGCTATCTCTACGGGGTCGACCGGTTGGACTCGTCTTTCTACGACCTCACTGTGAACCTCGAGAGGCTCGACGTTGAAACGGCTTGCAAAGTCCTCACCCAGATTGCCGGCTTCGAACGCTTCGCGTGGGACGAGGAATCCAGGCAGAGAGTCGCCGACGCCGCACTGACCACTCGCGTGACCGCGGCGTTGGCCACGCACGGGGAGCTGCCTCTGGCGAGGCTGGTGCTGACAGCGAAAGCCAATGTCCTCACCATCAGCGGAAAAGTTCGATCCAACGAGGTGTGGGATCAGACTCGTGCCACTGCCGAGAGAGTCATCGGAGAAGCCGAGCTCAGCTTCCAGGTGACCATCGCCTAGGGATACAGGATGAATCCCGGTGATACAGAGTTGCCGGCCGGGCCGACTTCGGCTGTTGACGGTTCTGATCGCGTCCGATCAAGCGGAGAACCTCCGATCATGACGAGGTCTCGGGGGATTTGGCTTATGAACTTCGCGAGGAAGACGGACTCGTGAGCTCGTTCGCGATCGCAGGCGTTCTGGTGCTGAAGTTCGCGCTGCCGCTCTTGATCCTTCGCTACCCCTTCCAGGCCTCATTGGCGAACTACGTGCTCGACACCGTGGACGGCGACGTCCTGATGCCTCTTGGCCTCGCGGCCGCGACCTACCAGACTTGGGACAAGGCGGCCGACTGGGTCACGTACGTGGCAATGTTCTTCGCGGGCCGACGCTGGGAGATCCGCCGCACCATCACGGTGCTCTTCGCCTTCCGAAGCGTCGGTCAACTCCTCTACTTCGCGACGGGAAACGACCTCTTCTTCTTCTTCTTCCCGAACTTTCTCGAGCCGCTCTTCCTGATCTACTCGTTCCTGCGCTTTCGCGACGAGCGGACGGCGCACGAGCGCTACCGCCGGCACTGGCTGCTCGTCTGGAGCATCGTGGTCGTCTACAAGATGTGGAATGAATGGAACATCCACGTCGCAGAGATCGACCTCTCGGAGTTCTTCTTCGGCTAGTGCGCCTCAGCTCACGGGCGAGACGCTCGGCCTCTCTACAGCTGCCAATCTTTCGCCAGTATCTGTGGCGACGCCTGTCCTCGGTCCACAGGGTGAGTGTAACCCGTCAGCAGGATTCGGACTCGAAGCCCCTCTACTCTAAGAGACACATTCCGGGGTCTGTGACCCCAAGGAGCGTGTCGAGATG
>JAFDDH010000429.1 GCA_019310975.1 Deltaproteobacteria bacterium
GCGTCGCCCACCTTCGGGTCGCTGGAGGGCTATGTCGCCGCGCGGATTCTCATCCGCGCGCTCGCGGGCATCGATGGCGAGGTCACACGCGACGCTGTGATCGATGCACTCGACGAGCTCGGGAAGTTCGATCTGGGTCTCGGGGTGCCGCTTCAGCTCGGTCCGGACGAGCATCAGGCGAGCCACACCGTCTGGCCAACGATCCTCCGGAGTGGCCGGATTCAGCCCTTGGACTGGGCGGCGCTATCGGGCGCCAACGCGGCACAATAGAGATGGACTCGAAGGCCCAGGGCGCGACCGCCACCACGGCAGGGCGTCAAGTCTGGCTCCTGGCCGGCCTGGGCCTCGCCAGCGGAGCGCTCTTCCTGGCGGTCTTCGGTTGGGTGCTGATCAGCACCCAACGCGGACGCGAAGAGATCGACCGCGTCCAGGGCCATCTCACTGTTCTCGTGTCCACGATGGAGTCGAACGTGGCAGCCGTCGCCGCGGAGCTCACGGCGCACCTTTCCGGTGACCCGGCCGCGGAGCCGGAGCTCGACCGCCTCGCCGCGCTCGAGCGGGTGGTGCAAGAGTCGCGAAAGGAATCGCGCGACCCGGAGATCGACGAGCAGCTCTCGCGTCTCGCGCTGGAGCTGACCGACCTGCACGGCCTTCGCGAGCGCTGCCGCAGCTGGGCCCTGAACTTCGAGAGGGCCGGCGTGGAGCTCGAGCAGGCGCGCGTCGCCGCCGAAGCCGCCCTGCACAGCATTCGAGCCTCCGTTGCGAGCAACGAGGGTCGCCAACGCTTGAAGCGTGTGGTCTCCATCCGCAAGTACGAGAAGTCGCGGGGTACTGCGGCCAAGCTACTCGCAGACGAGATCATCGGAGGGATCGGGAAGAGCGCCTCCATGACTGTGATCAACAACGAGCTCGCAGACCTGGCACTCCTTTCGGAGAAGCTGGCAGTCGGAGACGCCGACCAGCTCTCGGACCTGAAGGACAATCGCTTCACATCGTCGCTCTCACGCCTGCGCAGGGAGCTCAACAAGATCGCGAACGAGGAGGGCGATCTGCCGATCGATCTGACATCCATCCTCGACCTCGAGGTCGCGCTGTTCGGAGAGGGCTTCACAAAGGACGCCGCTCACCAGACGATCGTGCCCGGCGAGGGCGGGCTCTACCAGGCTGCCGCCCAGCGCACCGGGCTCGACGCGCGTCGCAGCGAGCTGCAAGAGACGAGCAACGCCGCCTTCACATCGATCTCATCGGTGGAGGCCGGGCTGCGCGGGGCCGCCGGACGGCGGAGCCGCGAGCTGTCGGAACGCGCGCAGGAGCAGCTGCTCGGCGCCTGGCGCAACCTCCTCGTAGTGAGCCCGCTGATCGCGATCGCCTTCTCCTTCCTCACCGTGCGCATCGCGCGGGTGATCCGTCGCCAGACGGGCGCTCTTGCGGAGGCGAATGTCGCGCTGGGAGAGGCGAGCAAAGCGGCGCAAGCGGCCAACCGGGCCAAGAGCTCCTTTCTGGCAAACATGAGCCACGAGCTCCGCACTCCGATGAACGCGATCATCGGCTACAGCGAGATGTTGACGGAGGACGCCGAGGACGAGGGCAACGAGGAAGCGGCCGCCGACCTGCAGAAGATCCAGGCCGCCGGGAATCACCTTCTGGCCCTCATCAACGACGTACTCGACCTCTCGAAGATCGAAGCGGGCAAGATGGATCTCTACCTGGAGAGCTTCGACGTTGGCCTCATGGTCGATGAAGTCGCCGTGACGATCGACGCCCTCATCAAGAAGAACGGCAACGAACTCGTCCTGGAGATCGACCCGGCCGTCGGCAGCATCCATGCGGATCTCACCAAAGTGCGGCAGGGGCTCTTCAACCTGCTCAGCAACGCTGCGAAGTTCACCGAGGCGGGAACGGTGAAGCTCGCAGTGACGGGGGAAGAGGTCAACGGACGCGACGGCCTGCGTTTTGCCGTCTCCGATACGGGCATCGGAATTTCGCCCGACAAGCTCGAACACGTCTTCGAGGAGTTCTCCCAGGCCGACGAATCGACCACCAAGAACTTCGGCGGCACGGGCCTGGGCCTCGCTATCACGCGACGCTTCTGCCAGATGATGGGCGGCGACGTCCTCGTGGAGAGCGCCCTGGGTGAGGGCTCCACCTTCTCGCTTCTGCTGCCACTGCGCGTCGCGCTGGAGGGGGGCGACACGAAAGTGCACGAGGCCGCTCCGGCCGCGAGCGAAGGGGCGATTCTGGCCGCTGCTGCCATCACCACCCCCACAGAGGGCCAGCGCACGATATTGGTGATCGATGACGACGCAGCCGCCCGAGAGCTGCTGAGCCGCACGCTCGAGGATGCCGGGCATCGGGTAGTCACCGCCACGGACGGACGCGAGGCGGTTCAGCTCGCCCGCACCCTGCGTCCCAGCGCGATCACCCTCGATGTGATCATGCCCGAGATGGACGGCTGGGCGGTACTCCGGGAGCTCAAGAGCCACCTGGAG
>JAFDDH010000189.1 GCA_019310975.1 Deltaproteobacteria bacterium
TTGCCGACAATGCCCTCGATGGAGGAGATGTTGATGATCGATCCACCGCCACTCTTCTTCATGGAGCGCACCGCCGCCCTGCAGCCGAGGAAAACTCCGTCGAGGTTCACCCGATGAGTGGTGCGCCAATCTTCCAGGGTGGTGTCCTCGACATTGGCAGGGAGGACGATTCCGGCGTTGTTGACCAGGATGTCGAATCTCTGGTACCGCTCCAATGTTTTCCCGATCACCTCCTGCCAGCCTGCTTCGTCCGCCACGTCCTGGGTGAGCGCGATCGCCTCTTCGCCGCGTTCCCTGATGGCCGATGCGACGCGTTCGGCATTTTCTCCATCGATATCGGTCGCCGCGACAGAGGCTCCCGCCTCCGCCAGACGCAGGCATGTGGCTTCCCCCAGGCCGGATCCGCCTCCGGTCACGATTGCCACTTTCCCTTCCAAGCGCATCTCTGCTCCTTCCTGCCGGGCGGGGGAATGCCGATCGGAAGCCCGCTCCCATGTTAGACTTCCCGACCCCTGTCCGCGTGGCCGCCAACCCTCGGGAGATCCGCTGCATGCTCGCTCGTCGATTCCTCGCTCTTCTCGGGGTCATGAGCCTCCTCGCCCTCATTGGCTGTGCGTCTGACGGCGTCGAGACGTCCGTCGTCCACGACCCGCTGGTCGCGTTCCCCTCGCAAGCGACCTTCAGCTGGGATACGGCGGCCAACAAGCTGCCCGCCGACGAGCGCATTGCGGCGCTGGATCTCGATCCGCTGCTCCGCGCCGCGGCCAGCCAGGAGCTCGCGCTGCGGGGCTACCGCGCGGTGGCCTCTGGCGCTCCCGACTACCGGCTCTCCTACCAGCTTGCGGTGAACACCTGGATCGGCGCGGACAACTCCACGTCGGTCGCATCTCTCTCGCTGCTGCTGGTCGACGCGAAGCTCGACCGGCGCGTGTGGCTGGGCTACGCCCGCGCCGAGATACACGTGGGTATCAGTCGCGAGGAGCGCACGAAGCGGCTGCGCGCGGCCTTCGCGACGATGCTCGGGAAGTTTCCACCCAACCAGGGCCGCACTTAGCATCCGTGCGACCCCCCTCGGGGTCTCTCGGCACTACTGTAGACCTAATCCGCGACCGGCGATGCGATCTGCTCGACCCGCTCCAGCACTCGGAGGGCGTTTCCGCCGAGGATCTTGGCGACGGCCTCGTCGCTGTAGCCGCGACGCACGAGTTCCAGTGTGAGGTTCGGGAAGTCGCCGACATCAGCTAGGCCGTCGGGGAGAAGCATCACCCCATCGAAGTCGGAGCCGAGGCCGACGTGGTCGAGGCCGGCCACCTGTACGGCGCGATCGATGTGGTCGGCGACGGCGCTGAGGGGGGTGCCCGTGCCGCCGGGGTGGGTGAGCCAGTGCCAGCCGGTGAGGAGCTTCCAAATCGCGGTCTTCTCCGGGTCCAGGTACACGGTGCGGAAGTTGATCATCGCAATGCCGCCGTTGTCGGCGAGGGCCCGCAGCATCTCGTCGCTCAGATTGCGGGGCTGGTCTGCGATCGAGCGAACACTCGAGTGGGAGGCCATGATTGGCGCGCGGGTCGTCTCGATCACGTCCCAGAAGGTGTCGTCGGCGGCGTGGGAAACGTCGACGATCAGGCCGAGTTGGTTCATCTCGCGGACCACTCCACGCCCGAACTCCGAGAGCCCCCCGTGCCGGTTCACGTCCGGGTCGTCGGCGTCGCCGGCGGCGTCGGCCCAGCCGTGCGTGCAGTTGTGGGTGAGTGTCACGTAGCGAATCCCCAGCGCGTGGAACTCGCCTAGAGCAGTCAGGTCGTCTTCGATCGCGTGTCCGCCCTCCAACCCCATCAACGCGGCGATCTTCCCCGCGTGGCGGATCCGGTCCACATCGGCGCGAGATCGCGAGAGCTCGATCCGGTCGCCGTGGCGCGACAGCTGCTCGTGGAATGCCGCGATCATCTCGAGCGCCCGTCGCTTCGCCGCGCCGGCGCCCTCCTCGAGGACCGCGCAGTCCACGAAGATGGAGAAGAACTGGGCGTCGACGCCGCCCTCGCGCAGCCGGGCTAGGTCCGTGTGGGTGTGAATGGATTCAGCGGTCGGGGCGAAGGGAAGTGCTTCGAACGGATAGTAGAAAAAGGGATTGCGGTCCGAGGGCTCGTTGCCGTCCATGGCCAGGTCGAAGCCATAGCGCAGCATCCAGGTCGGCACGTCGTTGTGGCCGTCCAGCAGCAGGGCGTCGCGGTGCAGCTGGGCGGCGTGAGCCGCCAGCGCCGCATCCGGGGGATCCGGCCGGGGCCGCAGCGAAACCAGGACGGTCCCGAGCAGGCCGCGCGCGACGACGACCGCTGCGATCCCGCCGAGCAGCCAGACCGACCATCGGAGTACGCTCCGCATGCGAGCGTTCAGGTCAGCGCCTGCGCCGCCGCCAGATCCGCAATCTCGTCCGCGTCGTAGCCGAGCAGCTCGCTCAGCACCTGGAATGAGTGCTCGCCGATCGGCGGCCCGGCGTGCGTCGGAGCGGCCGGCGTGCGCGAGAACTGGGTGACGGATCCATCGTAGAGCGTCGGCCCGATCGCCGAGTGCTCGAGCTCGACGAAGAACCCTCGGTGCGCGAGCTGAACGTCCCGAAGCAGGTCGGTGCCCCGCAACGAGACGTACGCCGGTACGTCCACTTCGCGTAGCAGCTTCGCGCACTCGAAGGCATCTCGCTCGGCGCACCACTCGGCCAGGATCTTCTCGAGGTCCAGCTTGCGCGCGAGCCGGGCCCCGAGCTCGTCGCAGTCGCCGATCGCGGCAAGCCCCGGTACGAGTTCCTGCAGCGCGGCCCACTGTTGCGGGCTCTCCACCGCCACCGCGAGGTAGCGATGCTTGCCCTGCGCGGCGAACACGCCGTGCGGACATGCGCGCTGCGACTCGAGCCCCTGCAGCCCGGCGATGTGGCCGTTCACGGTGTAGTCGAGCACCATGGGCTCGAGGTAGTGGAGGGCCGCTTCGATCTGCGAGAGATCGATGTACTGCCCCTCGCCGGTGCGGTCGCGGTGATGCAGCGCCGCGGCGACCGCGGCGACCGAGAAGCGCGGTGAGATGAAGTCGGTGTAGGCGCCCCACGGACCCGACGGCAGCCGGTCGGGCCAGCCCGTTATGGCGACGAAGCCCGCGAGCCCCGCGCCCTGCAGGCCGAAGCCCGTGTAGTGAGCCTCGGGCCCCGTCTGACCGCGCATGCACGACGACAGCATCACGATGTCGGGCTTGCGCTGGCGCAGCGTCTCGTAGTCGAGACCCAGCTTGGCGGCCGTCCCGGGCGTGAAGGACTCGATGACGATGTCGGCCCAGTCGACCAGGCGGTAGGCGACCTCGCGGCCGGCGTCCGTTGCGAGGTCGAGACCGAGCCCGAGCTTGGACTGATTGAAGTTTGCCGCCGCGTGCCCCGTACTGACGTTCGGGACGCCGTCCTTCCACGGCGGGATGAAGCGCAGCGGATCGATGTGCTTCTCGGATTCGACGTGGACGACCGAGGCACCGAGGTTCGCGAGGTCCTTCGAGGTCAGCGGACCGGCGCCCACCCAGGAAAAGTCCGCCACCTTGAGGCCTTCGAGCAGCGATGCGCGCGGCTCGGAAACGAGCTTCGCGGGAGCCGAGGGCTTGCGGGAAACATCATCGACCAGCGACTGGTCGGCGCCCAGCTTCGGCGCCGCAGAGCGGTACTGGATCGGTGTGCGGGAGAGCCTGGCAAACGGGCCCGGGTGACGCGTGCCGCCGACGTCGGTCCAGTAGTGGCGCGAGGCGAGCTGCTTGTCGGCCAGCAGATCCTCCGTCGTCGAGGCGGGACCGATCAGCCAGGCCCCGTCGTTGGCTCGCTGCTGGATCTCGCCCTTGGTGCGGGTTCCCAGGAACGCGACGAGCTGATCGAAGCCGCGCTGGATGTCGGCGGGCGTGAGCTTGCCCTCGGTCAGCAGCCCGATGAAATTGCCGAAGTCGAGGCCGATCAGATCGTCGTCGAGCGCGCCCTGCTCGCCGGCCCACTTCATCATCGACGTGAGGCTGCGCTGGCCCACCTCGCCCAGCACCGGTGTCATCACGACGAAGCCGTCGGCGACTCGAGTGCGGTCGGGGATGCGCAGCCCGGGCAGCATCTCCTGGGGGACGCCGCGCATCTCGCCGGCAGACGGCTTGTCCTCGCCCATCATCGCCGCATAGCCGGTCGCCATCAGCAGGGTCCAGACGATGGCGGCCTGCATCGAGCTGTCGAGGTGCTGGCCACGCCCGTCGCGCTCGCGGCCGTAGAGCGCGAGCAGCGCGTCGGCGGCGGCCTGCACCGCGCCGTGGCACGAGGCCTCGGGATGACCGATGGGCAGCGGCACGCGATCGCCGTCTCCCTGGCAGTCCATCAGCCCGCCAGCGCCGGAGAGCGTGAGATCGGTGGCCGGGTGCAATGCGAAGGGTCCGGTCTGGCCAAAGGGCGTCACCGAGACGTAGACGAGCGCCGGATTGCGTTTGCCCAGCGTTTCGGCGTCCAGCCCGAGCCGCGCCATCTCGCCCGGCCGACTCGACTCGACGAGGATGTCCGCCCCGTCGATCAGCGCGAGCAGCCGCTCGCGATCGCCCGCATCCTCGAGATCGAGGACGGCGCTCCGCTTGCCCATCCCCCAGGCGCGCCAGAAGAGCGAGCCTTCGGGGTCGCCCTCGCGCCCATCCTCGAAGGGCGCGGTGAAGCGCGACGCACAGCCGCCCGGCGGCTCGATCTTGAGGACTTCGGCGCCGAGATCGGCCAGCACGCGGCCGGTCGCCTCGCCGAGCGGCGTCGCGAGATCGAGCACGCGGATGTCGTGGAGCGGACCGGGGGAGTTCGAATCGGGCACGCAGACCTCCAAGTTGGTGTCGTAGGCCGAGTCTAACAGGCTCGGGGCCCCGGACTGCAAGGATCTCCCCGGGTCAAAACCGACTATGGCATCCCGGACGTTAGGCCAACGAGACATGCAAGGCTGGATCGATGGTATCCCCGTGTGCTGGAGCGAGAACGAGCTGCGTGATGGCCCGGCGCCCCGAGAGCGTGATTCCGTGGTACACAGGGTCGGTGGGTCCCGTGGGTCCCGCATCGCCCACCGATAGGAGGACACCCATGGCGACGAATGATCTCGAGGTCGGCCTCTCGGACGAGGAGCAGGCGATTCGTGAGATGGCGCACAAGTTCGCGGAGGAGGTCGTGCGGCCGGCCGGGATCGAGCTGGACCGGCTCGTCGATCCTGCCGACGTGATCGCCCCCGATTCGATCCTGTGGGACGTATTCAAGCAGTACCACGAGCTCGGCTTCGGAGGTGTGAGGCGCGACACCGAGATGGATGCGCTCCGGCAGGCGCGCCTGGGGGGCATCATCAGTGAGGAGCTGGCCTGGGGCGATGTCGGGATCGCCATCTCGATGGGACTGAGCGGATTTCACGGACCCTGGGTGGAGCGCACCGGCGATGCGGAGCTGATCGAGCGTTTCTGCGCGCCGGATTCTCCGACGCTCGGCTGCTGGGCGTTGACCGAGCCGAATCACGGCAGCGACACCGTGGTCTTCACCGAGCCGAGCTTCAGCGATCCCGCGCAGAAGCCGGACTGCACCGCCACGCGGGACGGAGACGAGTACGTGATCCGGGGGCAGAAGGCCGCCTGGGTCTCCAATGGCTCGATCGCCGACATCGCGGTGCTGTTCTGCACCCTGGACCGAAGCCAGGGCTTCAGCGGCGGCGGCGTCTTCCTGGTCCCCCTGGATCTGCCCGGCGTGACGCGCCCGCCTCCGCTGGACAAGCTCGGGCAGCGGAGCCTCAACCAGGGGGAGATCTACTTCGACGACGTCCGCATCCCCGCCTCCTACATGGCGCTGGGTCCGGAGGCCTACTCGATCGGCCTGGAGACGATGCTCGCGCACGGCAATGCCGCGATTGCGCAGCTCTTCGTCGGCGTGTCCCGCGCCGCGTACGACCACGCCCTCGCCTATGCCAAGGAGCGCGTTCAGGGCGGTCGGCCGATCTTCGAGCACCAGAGCGTGCGCTCCCGCCTGTTCAAGATGTTCACCAAGGTCGAGGCGGCCCGGGCCCTCGCGCGGCGGGTGGCCGCGTACAACGCGCAGAGCCCGATGCCGTCGATCCAGCACTGCATCGCCGCGAAGACATTCTCCACCAACTCCGCCTTCGAGGTGGCCAGCGATGCGGTTCAGATCTTCGGGGGCAACGGGCTCACCCGCGAGTATCCGGTCGAGAAGCTGCTGCGCGACGCGCGGGCATCGATGATCGAGGACGGCTGCAACGAGCTGCTGGGCGTGATCGGCGGGGCGCGGCTCTAGATGGGGCGTCTTCGACTCGTTCGGGGACCACGGGCAAGCAGGGCTGGAAGATTCGAAGCACTCGGGAGCGGGTGCGGGAGAGGAGAGACAGTATGCGCCTCAACGCAGTAGTCGCCGGCGTCGGAATGACGCGCTTCATGAAGTATCCCGACAAGGGCCTGAAGGAGCTGGGCACGGAGGCCAGCCTGCAGGCCCTGGCCGATGCCGGCCTGGAGACCGGAGATCTCGACGCCGCCTACGTCGGAAACTGTGCCGCCGGGCTGATCACGGGCCAGGAGTCGATCCGCGGCCAGGTCATTCTCGACACGATCGGGATCGGAAAGATTCCGGTGATCAACGTCGAGAACGCCTGTGCCAGCGGCTCCACCGCGTTTCGCGAGGCCTGCGCGATGGTGACCGCCGGGCTGCACGACGTCGTTCTCGCCCTCGGGGTCGAGAAGCTCAGCCACCCGGACAAAGCGAAGAGCTTCGCCGCCTTCGCCGGGGCGATGGACGTCGATGAGCTCCAGGCGATGATGAAATCGCTCCAGCAGGCGGCCGAGTCCAGCGGCGCGGAGGGCGGGGCCGGCCAGAATCGCTCCATGTTCATGGACGTCTACGCCTCGGCCGCGCGGGCCCACATGGAGAAGTACGGAACCACGGTCGAGCAGTATGCGGCCGTCGCCGCGAAGAACTCGTTCCACGGCAGCCTCAACCCCCGGGCCCAGTTTCCCGACGAGCTGAGTGTCGAGGAGGTCCTCGCCGAACGTCTGATCGTGGAGCCGCTGACGCGCGCGATGTGCTCGCCGATCGGGGACGGCGCGGCCGCCGTGGTCGTGGTCAGTGAGCGCAAGGCGCGCGAGCTGGGAATTTCCCGACCGGTTCGGGTGGAGACCAGCGTCATGCGATCGGGCTACGGCCACGCGGAGGACGAGCCCGATACGGTGCAGCTGGCGTCGCGCGACGCCTACGAGGCGAGCGGGCTGGGCCCGGACGACTTCGATCTGATCGAGATTCACGACGCCTCGGCGCCGGGCGAGATCATCGCCTACGAGCAGCTCGGGCTGTGCGCCAAGGGCGACGGCGGACGCCTGGTGGAGTCCGGAGAGACGCGCCTGGGCGGGCGCCGGCCCGTGAACACCTCGGGCGGCCTGCTGCGCAAGGGGCATCCGGTGGGCGCGACGGGAGCGGCGCAGATCGTGGAGCTCACCGAGCAGCTCCAGGGTCGCGCCGGCCGGCGGCAGGTGGAGGGTGCGCGCGTCGCGCTGGCCCAGAACGGCGGCGGCAAGAAGGGAAACGACGCCGCCGCGATGGTGGTCACGATCCTGAAGGTCTGAGCCCGGAGACGGACGACAGGGCCCGGGGAG
>JAFDDH010000430.1 GCA_019310975.1 Deltaproteobacteria bacterium
TCATTTCGTCTTCTCGACGCTCAGCGATCGGGATGTCTTCTTCGAGAGCTGGCAGAACGTGATCCAGCCGGGCCTCTCGCAGATCGACTTCTGAGACGGGCCGCGCGAGGGCGCGTGCGAGGGTGTGTGGGGTGTGAGTAGAGGAGGGCGCATTGAAGCTCGAGGCGGAACGACCCGAGTGGCTGCACGGTCTGAACGATGTCGGGCGTGAGTTGCTGGCGAGCAGCGCCGCGATCGTGCCCATGGACGGTGAGGCCCTGCTCGCCGAGGCGCGTCGCAACACCGGACTGGATGATTTCGGGGGCGACGAATTCCTCGAGCCGATGCGCATCCTGCTCGACTCGCTGGAGGGCGAGGCGCGGCTCACACTGATGGGTCGCATCCTTGCCCGCTCGGATGTCCTCAACCTGCTCGAGAACAGACTGCAGATCGAGGATGCGTTCGTGCGCCAGCCGAAGATCGCCGAGGGCAGGATCGATGGCCCGATCTTCCCGTGTGCCGCTCTCGTGGGAGGCGCGCTTCCCCTGCCCACCGCCCGAGACGGCGAGCTACGACACCGATCCGCGCATCGAACGTGCGGACCGCATCTTCCGCTTCTGGAACGAGCTCGTTCCGGCCTACCGGACCATGCACGAGATGGGGGGCCGGATACCCTGCGAGTGCATCTGGCTGACCGCTCACTCGTTCATCTCGGAGGAGTTCGTGGGACGGCAGCAGGTCCCCTCCTATGCGGCCTGGCTCGCGGATGCCGATCTCTCGCCCGCCTACGCGTACCACCGCAGGATGTTGCAGCTACTCCAGTGGAGGCATCCCGCCGAGCGCTGGATGCTGAAGGCGCCCTCCCACATGGCGGCCCTCGACCCTCTCCTGGCCGAGTATCCCGACGCCCGCATCATCATGACCCACCGCGATCCACTCAAGACCATGGGATCGACGGCCAGCATCCTGTCCGCGCTCTCGTGGATGCGCTCCGACGAGGCCGACATCGAGCTCATCAAGCTGGGCTTCGGGGGCGAGGGGATGGCGCATCGGCTCGCGCAGGCGATCGCGGTGCGTGACCGGTCAGATGTGGACGAGGGTCGCTTCTTCGACGTCCGCTACGCGGATCTGCTGGAGAATCCGATCGAGAGCATTGCCGGCGCATATGCGCACTTCGGGCTCGAGCTGCGTGACGACGTCGCGGCTCGCATGCGCGCCTATCTGCGTGCGAAGCCCCAGGGCAAGCACGGTACCCACCACTACGCGTTCGAGGATCTCGGTCTGGATGTGGTCCGCGAGCGCGCCCGGTTCACTGACTACCAGCAGCGCTTCGGTGTCCCTTCCGAGGTACGCTGATCCGGAGGGGGGACGGAGGAGCGATGTCGGCCGAGGCTTGGACGAAGTTCTGCGAGAGCTTGCTGGCGGCTGGCCGCAGCATCGAGACAGCCGAGAACCCCAGCGCCCCCAGCGTCCGAGCCGAGGGCTACCGCTACCTGCTCGGGCTCGTCCGTATCGGGATCGAGCAGGCCGCGGTCTTGGCCGACCGCGACCACCCTCGCTTCATCCGCATCGAGGACAGCTTTGCGAAGTGGGGGGCGGAGAACGCCGACAACACCTACCTCCACACCCACGTGCACGCGGACGCCGTCTACCGGATCAGCGGCACGCGGGGCAGCTGCTTCGAATTCCTGGTCGAGGTGAAGGAGGGCTTCATGCACCGTGGAGCGCCGCGCAACTTCGCGACGCTCTGTGCCGGCGATCTCGAGATCGAGCCCGATGGCCGTTTCACGATCGTCGTGGGAGGTGAGCGGCGTCCCGGCAATTTTCTGGCACTGCATCCCGACGCGGATCAGATCCTGATTCGGCAATACTTCGAGGACTGGGAGCACGAGGTGCCGGCGACCTTCGAGATCGAGCGCCTGGATGCAATCGCCGAGGCGCCCGCACCAGCCAGCGCCGAGGATGTCGATCGCATCCTTGCCGACGCCGGCAGCTGGGTGGAAGAGACGGTGGCGTTCTGGAGTGAGTGGGTTCCGCGGGTGCGCGCCGAATTCGATCCGGCAGCCCTCAAGCCAGCCAGGTCCTACGCCGGGGGGGCGGATGATATTCGCTACGGGAATGACTACTACCGGCTGGGCGAAGACGAGGCATTGTTGATCGAGTGCGATGTCCCGCGTGCACGTTACTGGCATTTCCAGCTCTGCAACCTCTGGTTCGTCACCACCGATTACGCACACCGACAGACGAGCCTCAACGATCACCAGATGCACGTCGACGCGGACGGCCGCTTCCGCTGCGTGGTCGCGCATCGCGATCCCGGCGTACCGAACTGGCTCGACACGGCCGGTGCGTCCGAGGGCGTGATTCAGTACCGCTGGATCTGGACCGAGGACAACCCGCAGCCCGATGTGCGAATCGTTCCCTTCGCCGAGGTGCGGGATGCCCTGCCGGCCCACACGCCGGTCGTCCGCCCGGAGCAGCGGCGCGCCACATTGCTGGCGCGACGACGACACGTGAGCCGGCGCGAGCGGCTGGGCTGAGCGCCCGTCCTCTGCTGCAGGATGGCTTCGGATTTTGGCGGCCCATGCCGGCTACTCGAGTCGCGACCAGCGCCCGGCTTTGCGCTGCAAGAGCTGGCTGGTAATCGGATAGCTGTAGTCGGTCGACAGCTTCTCGGCGGTCTTGCGAAGGCTTGCAACCGCTAGCGTGTCATCGGCGGTGGTGAAGAGCAGCACATTCCGATTCGGAACGGCCACCACGAGCACGCCGGAGACCTGAATCTCGATCTGGCTCCAGAAGTCGTCGTCC
>JAFDDH010000431.1 GCA_019310975.1 Deltaproteobacteria bacterium
CCCGACCGTCGTCAGCCCCCATGGCGCCGCGTGTCTTCGAGGCCAGCCGCTGCAGCTCTGCGGGCGAGAGCACGCCGCGCTTGTGCAGGATCTCCTTCTGCTCGTCGGAGAGGGCGTCAGAGATGCGCGGCTTGTCCCAGGCGTACTGCTCGTCCTTGCCCGATACGAAGAGGCTGATCTCCTTGCTGATTCGGACCGCGCACCAGTCGTGGCCGCACATCGCGCAGAAGTCGGTGTCGACGTCCATATCCTCGTCGTGGAAGGCGCGGGCCGTGTCGCTGTCGAAGGCCAGCTCGAAGTGCTTCTCCCAGTTGAGGGCGGCGCGCGCCTTGGTGAGCTCGTCATCCCAGTCGCGGCTGCCCGGGATGCCGAGCGCCACGTCGGCCGCGTGAGCGGCGATCCGGTAGGCGACGCAGCCCTGCTTGACGTCTTCACGCTTGGGCAGCCCCAGGTGCTCCTTCGGGGTCACGTAACAAAGCATGCTGGCACCGTGGTAGGCGGCTGCCGTGGCTCCGATCGCGCTCGTGATGTGGTCGTAACCGGGGAAGACATCGGTCACCAGGGGTCCCAGCACGTAGAAGGGAGCGCCGTGACACAGGTTGCGCTGCAGCTTCATGTTGTACTCGACCTGATCGAAGGGTACGTGGCCGGGGCCCTCGATCATCACCTGCACGCCGTGGCGCCACGCGCGCTCGGTGAGCTCGCCGAGCTCCGAGAGCTCGCCGAGCTGAGCGGCGTCGGTGGCGTCCGCGAGCCCGCCCGGCCGCAGCCCGTCGCCGATCGAGAAGGTGACGTCGAAGCGCCGCATTACATGGCAGATGTCGTCCCAGATCTCGGCCATCAGGTTCTCGCGGCCGTGGTGGAGCATCCACTTGGCGAGCAGCGAGCCGCCGCGGCTCACGATGCCGATCAGGCGGTCGGCCACGTAATCGAGGTGCGCACGGCGCACACCGGCGTGAATCGTGAAGTAGTCGACGCCCTGACGCGCCTGGCGCTCGAGCGTCTCGAGCACGATCTCGCGATCGAGCTCCTCGACCTTGCGCCCGATGATCATCGAGTAGATGGGCACAGTGCCGATGGGCACTGTGGACGCCTTCACGATCGCCTCGCGGGTGGCGTCGAGATCGCCGCCCGTCGACAGATCCATCACCGTGTCGGCCCCCCAGCGCATCGCCCACTCGAGCTTCTCGACCTCCTCGCTGCTGCCGCTCGAGACCGGCGACGCCCCCATATTGGCGTTGATCTTGGTGCGGCTTGCGCGCCCGATCGCCATCGGATCGAGCTGCATGCCCAGATGCACGCGGTTGGCGGGAACAACCATGCGTCCGGCCGCGACCTCCTCGCGCACTTGATCGGCCGTGAGGTGCGCCTCCCGCTCGGCGACCTTCTCCATCTCGGGCGTTGTGATGCCCAGGCGCGCGTGCTCGAGCTGGGTTACGGGGACGAAGCCCGCGGGCGCCAGCCAGCGGCCATCGCTCTGCCGGCGCCAGTCCGGCGGCATGAAGTTCCAGGCCGTCTTGTCGGAAGGCGCCGGCATGCCGGGCGTGTCGGGGGAGGAGAAGCCGAGCGGTCCGCCGATGTCCGGCGGATTCGCGAAGCTGCCGGGCGTGGTGCCCTGGCGGGATGTGGAGGGATTCTGGCCCTTGGCGGGCGGGTCGAGCCTGGCGTCGGTCATGTCGGACACTCCTCGTGGCGGGGGCGTCCGACCCGGCTCCGTGCGCGCTTGCCGAATCCGGGCGTGGACGCCCGGGTGTCGCTTGCACTGCGGACTGCGACACCGCGGTTTGGCAACGGAGCGCCGGACCAAGCCTTCCCTACGCTCGTCTCCTCCCGGTTTCCTTCATCCCCTTTGCGTTCGCGTTCGCGACTTCTTTTTCGCGACTTCTTTTTTGCGGCTTCTTCGCGATCGGGGAGGAGAGCGAGATCAGGTTCAAAGGGTGTGATCTCAGGCCAACACGATCGCGTGTCGCGCACGCGTCGCTGCGGCCACCCCCAGGCTCCGTTTCACCAGCAGGTTACCACCGCTTTCCGGCAGTCGCATCGCGGAGCCGATCGATTCCAGGCGCGTTCAGTCGCGAAGTCGGAAGGACTGAGCCGTAGCACCGGCTGCCGCTGCACCCTGTGGCACGAGCCGGGGCGCGGGGCTCGCGGGCGGTTCGGGCTCCGCGGCCGGCGACTCGGCGCTCTGTCCGACGTCGGTGGCGACGGGCTCGCCGGCCGTCGTCCAGTAGAGCCAGCGTCCAATCCGCTCGCCGAAGCGCCACTTGCCCTGGGAGGCCTGGGTGCCGTTGGCGTGCCAGGTGCGCCACGGCCCGTGACGCGCTGCGCCAAGATATTGGCAGCTGGATCCGCTGGCACCTGGGGGACACGGCGCGTAGTAGCCGCGGTGCGCCACGTGCCCGTTCTCGTACCAGCTCGAGAAGCGGCCGGACCACACGCCCTTCACGACCTCGATCTCCTGGCGCAGCTGGC
>JAFDDH010000432.1 GCA_019310975.1 Deltaproteobacteria bacterium
GACGTGGTCGAGGCGATGCAGGGCAGGAAGTGGTAGGTTGGACCGGCGGGCTGTCACGCGATGAACTGGAAGCGAGTCAAAGGGGAAGTCCGTGGATCGCCACGCTCACTGGCTTGTGGGCGTCTCTCTGTTTCCTGTTCTGGGCCATCGATCAGGCCTTCCACGACGATCCCAAGAGACCCGATCTCTATCTCTGGGTGCTAGGTGCGTCTTTGTTGGCCGCACTATGGGCCAGGAAGAGGTGAAGGCGCCAGCGGACGACCAGAGCGAGAGCGATCTCCGCGTGGATCGGGTTCCGACGGAGCGCTACGCTCCGCTGACCCCAAGACCAACTTGTTGTTGCGAACGATCTGACATAGAAGGTGATGTAGAGATCGGGGGAAGGTCAGGAGCGGCCCGAAGGTCGAGCGAACGAGGAGACAGGACATGGCGGTCGTAGCGAATGATGCGAGGCAGGTCTTCGAGATCCCGGGGATCCGGCACCAGACGCTGGCGAGCCGGGCCGACGGCCTGGAGGGGCTCGAGGTCTGGATGCAGACGCTCGCGCCGGGGGCGGCGACGCCAGTGCACTACCACGAGTGCGAGGAGGTGATCGTCGTGCATCGCGGGTCTGGTCATGCCGTCATCGGGGAGGAGACGATTCCGTTCGGGCCGAACACGACGCTGGTGATCCCCGAGAAGGTCATCCATCAGCTCGTGAATGGTGACGGCGAGGAGATGTTCCTGGTGGCAGCGCTGTCGGAGACCCCTGCGCGGGTGTTCACGCCGGACGGCGAGCCGTTGGCGCTGCCCTGGGGGTCATAAACTCTCGATTCCCCGGGGGATCGCGTTCGGCCTCCCTGCGATCTCAGCGCGGAGCAGGACGAGCTTGCTGGGGCCTCGAGAAGATCCGCTTGGGAACCGAGCGGGCGACGCTGCCGGACTTCGCGCAGGCGGCGGTGTAAGGGCATCCACCGCACGACATGACCGAAGGCGCCGGGTGGTAGAGCTCGGCGTCGATGGCCCGCTTCACATTTGTGACCAGTCCCCGCGCCCATGCCAGCTGGCCGGCATCGACCTTGAAGTCGGACTCGATCACCTCCGGCTTCTTGAGCTTGACGCAGCTCATGTAGGACACGTGAGCTTCTCCATCGCGCTGTAGGGTCTGGGCGGCCATCGCGTAGATCAACGCCTGGCAGTCACGGGAGAGGTTGTCAGGGAGATACTGGGTGCGGTTGCTGGCGGTCTTCAACTCCAGCGGGATCTTCTTCCCGTCGATCTCGAGTAGGAAATCGAAGATCCCGATCAGCGGGGTGTCGATGAGCGGCTTGCCCTCTTCGTCGAGCAACGGGATCGTGAAGGCCACGTCCCGGTCAACGATGCGCTCGAGTCGCTCCTCGGTGAACAGGATGGGCCTCAGGGCCTGCGTGAGGGACCTGCCAAGGTCCCGCATGCTGTCTTGATCGTGGCGCTTGCCCCAGCCGATCGGAGCTCGGGGGCTCTCGATCTCGATCTTGAAGAACTGGTCGAACAGCTCGTCGAGCTGGAGGTCCTCGGGCTTCTGCCAGCCCTGCTTGACCAGGGCGACGGCTTCCTTGGCCGTGGCGTCGACGGCGGAGCCGAGGAGCATGGCGCCGCTGATCTTCTCCCAGGGGAGCTTCTCGATGTAGTTGAAGAAGTAGCGAAGGGGACAGCGGAGGTAGGTTCCGATCCGTGATGCGGACAGGGATTCCTCAAGGTGGGCGAAGGGGTTCATGCGTAGTCTTCTTTCTTGAAGGCGAGCACCGCAGTGAGTGGCTCCGCATCAGGGGCCGATCTGGTCGTAGACTGGGGAAGTTCAATGAGTGCGCGCACGTACATGCTCGAGGACGGTCGGACAATCTGTGTGACCGTCGAAGTGAACCTGTGGTCCGCCTGGCTTCAAGGTCATCCTCAGTCGCAGGTTGTCGGGTTTCCGCTCGAGGGCGTGCTCATGGAAGTCGTTGGCCTCGATCCCGCGCACCAAGATGTTCCGCGCACGGTTGCGAAGATTGCGAACCGCGTCCGGGCCGAAATCCCTCGGGGCGAGTGGCCGAATGAAATCGCTCGGTGACATACGTGAGGGACTCCTCCAGGTGGGCGAAGGGGTTCATGGGGATCTCTGGGACGTGGGGCGAGGAAGATAGGCTGCGAGGGCTCGCTGCCTATCCACGGCCGAGGTGGGCGAACGGACCGTCGCTACCGGCCTGTCGCGCGGGGTGAGCCGGGGCGGCACCCGAGGCCGAGCGGAAGATACAATGCGGGGTGAGACGCGACCTGGCGTTACGCAGGTCTGTCCAATATATAGTTGGGCAGATTAGGGAGTCCCTGCTTGGGTAGCTTCTATGCAAACATCACGCTCAAGGGGCCTTCTCAGGATGCCATCGCAGCGGCTCTCGCACGTCAGTCTCGCCGCGCCGTGGTTACGCCGACGCGGTCCGGGCTGACGGTCGTCTTCGACGCACTTTCTGAATC
>JAFDDH010000052.1 GCA_019310975.1 Deltaproteobacteria bacterium
GCCGACGACATTCGCGCGGCCCTCGACGAGCCGGACGCCGAGCGCAGCGGATCGCTGAGCGACCAGCTCAGCCAGGCCCTCGAGCGCTTCGAGGAGTCGCACCCGCAGCTGACTGCCATCGTCGGCCGCGTCGCCGACGCGCTCGCCGACATCGGGATCTGACTGGCGATTGCGCCTGGGGCGGTGGCTCCGAAGGAGCCTTCAGCGGTAGCTGACAAGGAGCCTTCAGCGGTAGCTCGTGAGGAGCCTTCAGCGGTAGCTCATGAGGAGCCTTCAGCGGTAGCTCGTGAGGAGCCTTCAGCGGTAGCTCGTGAGGAGCCTTCAGCGGTAGCTCATGAAGAGCCTTCAGCGCCGCCTTCGAAAAAGCCCCTCCTGCGCGACCGACACCACGAGCCGCCCGTCGCGGGTGTAGAAGCGGGCCGTCGTAAAGCCAAGAGAGTTCGACATATTCGGGCTCTCCTGGGTGTAGAGGAGCCATTCATCGGCGCGGCATCGCGTGATCGAGGCTCGCCAGCTGCAGGGCGTCGTCGAAGGCCAGCAGATGGGGCCGGGCCGCGGTGTCGAGCAAAGTCATATCCGACGCATAGGCGGCGACGCATTGGTGGAGCAGCGGATCATCGGGCAGCTTGCCGTCGGCCTTGAACCAGACCCGCTGGCAGGGTTCTTGACGCAGCTTGCCCGCGTAATCCATGAGGTCGACGACGCGTGTGTCGATGGGCCGCGACCTGCGCATCCAGTCGTCGATGGGTTCGCCCCTCGCCTCCATCTCGGCGATGTGCTGCTCCCAGGCCGGTAGCGTCTCGGGATCCGGTGTTTCGGGCATTTCGGCCTGGTGCTCGTCGCTCTCCTCTTCGATTTGGAAGGAGGCTGCGAGCGCGAAGATCGCCCGTCCGTGCTGGATGCCCGTCACGCGCCGTGTCGCAAAGCTGCGCCCGTCTCGCAGACGATCGACCTGGTAGATGATGGGAACCCTCGGGTCGCCGGCGCGCAGGAAATAGGCGTGGAGCGAGTGCACACGTCGCCCCTCGATGGTGCGACCGGCTGCCACCAATGCCTGTCCGGCGACCTGCCCGCCGAAGACACGCTGGGTGTCCTCCTGTGGGCTGCGGCCGCGAAAGAGATTCAGGTCGAGCTCCTCTAGATCGAGGATGTCGATCAGCTGATCGAGCGCCGCCTGGCTGCCTGCGTGCGTGCCACGGCTCGAGCCCTCCAGCGCCTCCTGCATCGTTGACTGCCTCCCAAGCGTTCGGGTCTGCCTCAGGCGGGCCGCGACGATCGGTCCAGGGCGCGCGCAGCACGAGATGATACGGGATCGCGCGCGGGCGGCGAGGCGTGATGCGCCCCGCCGCCCGGCACTCGCTCAGCGGGTGAGTAGCCCCCGTTCGATCAGAGTCTCTGCGATCTGCACGGCGTTGGTGGCGGCGCCCTTGCGCAGGTTGTTGGCCACCTGGAAGAGCGCGAGCCCCTGCCCGCCCGTGTCGGACCGCACGCGGCCCACCACGACGGTGTCGCGCCCGACCACGTCCGCCGGCGTCGGCACGACGTCGCCGCGTGACTCGTCGACGACCTCGACGCCCGGGAAGGCAGCGAGCGCCTCGCGGGCGGCGGCCGGGTCCAGTGGTCGAGTGGTGGAGACCAGCAGGCTCGTCGAGTGTCCGACTGCAACGGGCACGCGGACGCAGGTCACACTGATTGGCAGCGATGCCAGGTCGA
This sequence comes from Deltaproteobacteria bacterium, assembly GCA_019310975.1. Classification (GTDB taxonomy): domain Bacteria; phylum Myxococcota_A; class UBA9160; order UBA9160; family UBA4427; genus JAFDDH01. Next base: position 1,714 of record JAFDDH010000052.1, read on the forward strand.
GGATCTTGCGCGTCTCGTGGACGAGCTTGATCTCCTCAGCGGCGTGCCCGTCGTCGTCCAGCGCATCGCAGAGCGGGACCACATTGTCGTGGATCGGTGCTGCGAAAGTGGAGGGCGCGGGTGCCTCGCCGGCACGCGCGCTGCGCTGCGCCTCGAGCTCCTCGATGCCATCGCGCCCGGCGCCCGACACGGCCTGCAGCGTCGTGGCGACGACACGCTCGAGCCCGGCGGTACGCTGGAGCGGTGCCAGCGCCATCACGACGCCGATGGTGGTGCAGTTCGGGCAGGCCACGATTCCGCTGTGGGCATCGAGTGCCTCTGGGTTCACCTCGGGCACCACGAGCGGCACCGCAGGAGACATTCGCCAGCTGCTGGATTTGTCGATCACGACCGCCCCGCGCGCAACAGCTTCGGGTGCAAGCGTGTGAGAGAGATCGCCGGTGGCAGCGAAGAAGACGAGGTCGGCGCCCTCGAAGGCCTCTGGACGTGCCTCCAGGACACGCAACTGCCGCCCGCCATATGAGAGATACGTGCCCGCCGAGCGGCCGCTGGCCAGCAGGCGAAGCTCCCGCAGTGGGAACTCGCGCTCCGCGAGCACGTCGAGCAGCACCTCACCCACCGCGCCCGTCGCGCCGACCACCGCCACGCTGAGCGGGCGACCTTCCGACGCTCTACGATCCGATCTCCGGCCTGTCGAGTCCATTCCGTTCTCCTTTGTTCTTCGCTTCGCGATGCCGGCCGGAACACAGGGCCAGCACGAAAAACGCCCTCCCGAAGATCGGAAGGGCGTGATCGCGATGGCGTGTTGAGGTTTCGCGGCCTTCCGACTAGAGGATCTTCCCCGTCTTCGTCGACGTCGTCGTCGTGCTGGGCGTCGACGTGATCGCCTTGGAGGAGATCCTGAAGGCGTGCGCTTCGGGAGGTGATGCCACCGGGAATAGAGCGGCCCGGCCGCCGCGCCCGAGGGGCGCGGCCCATCGTGCCCTGCTTGGCTGGCTCGGCTGGCTGCACGGCTGCGGCATCGGCGGCAGGGTCCCAGGCGCCGGCTCGCGTGTCAAGCCGGCTGCCTGTTGGGACGATGCAGAAGCCGGAGAAACGCTTCTCTCATGCACATTTACGTCTTGATTCCGCTCAGCGCGATGCTGGCCGCCAGCGCGCTGGCCGCGGCCATCCTGGCCAGCGGACCACGCCTGCGGGCCAACTGGGCGCTGGCCTCGATGCTGATCTGCACTGCGAGCTGGGCGCTCTGCGAGGTGATGGCCGGTCTCAGTTCGGATCCGCTCTCGGCCACCCTGTGGTTCCGGGCGACCCCCTTCTTCGGGCTCTCCTTCGGCCCGCTCGGACTCGCGACAGTCGCCGAGGTGCGGCCCCAGCTGCGCGACCCGCTGATGCGCCAAGCCCGCATGCTCATCGTCGGGATCGTGGCGCTCTCGGCCGCCAGTCTGCTGACCCCCTGGTTCCTTCCCGGAGCTTCTCGACTGGGCGCGCTCTCGGGCTGGACGTACCACTATGGTCCGTTGGCGCCCCTGCTCCTGATCGTCAGCGGCGGGGTGCCCTTCTACGCCATCCTTCGCTTCATCCGCTCGCGGGAGACCGATCGCCCGGCGCGAAAGCCGGGCCAGCCTGCGAGCTTGATTTTCATGGTGATCGTACCCATGTCGGTCGCCATATTGACGGATGCCGTACTGCCCATGCTCGGCATCGACTCGCCACGTCTCGCCACGCTCTGCATGGTCGTGTTGGGTGCGCAGTTCTGGCTGCACTCCTTCCGCGGAGGCGAGGGGATGATCAGCGACAGTGGCTTTGCACGCGCCATCCTGGACGACCTGCCCGATGGCGTCGTCCTGGTCGAGCAGGACGGGCTCATCCGCGCGGCCAACGAGACGTTCGCCCGATTCATTCAGAGCGATCCCGCCGCTCTGATCGGACGCCGCATCGAGGACTTCATGGGCAAGGGCTTCGACGTCCTGGCCGCCGGCCTCGGTGAGCGCGACCTGCAAGTGGCCCGTGACGTAGGCGAGCCGATCCCCATGGCGGTCTCAAGCATGCCCATCGAGGATCGCCAGGGCGGGGTAATCGGCCTCGTCGTACTGGTCCGTGACCTGCGCGCCGTCGTGGGTCTGCGACGCCAGCTCGTCGTGTCCGGCCGCCTGGCTGCGGTGGGGGAGCTGGCCGCGGGCATCGCCCACGAAGTCAACAATCCCATCGCGTTCATCCAGGCCAACCTGAACGAGCTGCGCCGCCGTAGGATCGCGATCGAAGAGCACATCGCCGAGGCCGAGGTGCGCTTCGAGTCGCCGCCCGGGCTCTTGCTCAGCGGCGAAGTCGCCATAGACGATGCGCAGACGCAGATCACGCGGGTCGCGGAAATCGTGCAGGAGGTCGGCGCCTTCTCTCACGCGGGCAGCGATGTACGAGGGCTCTACAACCTGAACGACCTGCTGGAGGGCGTGCTTCGGCTCGTTACCCTGCAGCGCGGCGAGAGCGTCTCGATCGAGCGTGAACAGGCGCAGCTGCCCGACGTGTTCTGCGCATCGCAGGGGATGAAGCAGGTCTTCCTCAGTCTGATCCGTCGCGCTACGGCAGCGGCGGGCCACTCGGGCCAGGTGCGCGTGTGTACGCTGGTGGAGGCAGGCAGGGTGGTCGTCCGCATCGAGGACGACGGAACGCCCGTACCGGGCGATCAAAAGATGGATTTCTTCTTCGATCCCTTCGATCCCGCGATGGGCGAGTGGGGCGGGCTCGAGCTGGGCATCTCCCATCAGCTGGTGCGCGAGGAGGGCGGCGAGATGCACGTCTCGGCCGGATCACTCGGTGGCACGTGCGTCCGCGTCACGATGCCCCTCGGCGAGTCGGCGTCGCCCGATTCGAGCGGCGCGGAGAGTGCCCAGCTGTGAACGAGTTCATCCTGCTCAAGCTCGTCACGATCTCGGCGTCGATCTTCATGGCGGTGGCCATCTATGCCCGCGATCCAGGCTTTCGCATCAATCGCTTGATGTCCGGCGTGGTGGCGTGCACGGCCTGGTGGGCGGGCTGCGAGGCCGCATGGACGCTGCAGCGTGATCCCGGTGTCGTGATCTGGCTGGTCCGAGCTTCCTCGATCGGCTGGCTGATGGTTGGACCGCTCTTCTTCGACATCTTCGTCGAGCTGGCCGGTCGGCATCGCAGTCGCTTCTCCAGGGCGCGCTCCTGGGTCTACATGCTCTCGGGGTTGGGCATGCTGATCTACATCGGTACGCCGTGGGGCCTGCGCGGTGTGGTGCCGACGCCCTGGGGCTGGGGATTCGAGTTCGGCTCCCTCTTCATGGTCCCCTTCCTGATCGCCTCGATTCCGCCCACCCTGGTACTGCTGAGCTGGCGCACCCTCTATCCACGCGCGGGTTCGGGTGGCGAGCGGTCGACCTCGAGAGTGGTCTTCGTGGGCCTCGCGATCGCGGTCGTCATCGCCTCGACGACCGACGCCATCTTGCCAATGATCGGCATCCAGTTTCCGCCGCTGGGCAGCACCTCGATCATGCTGGTCTCGCTGGCGGTGGCCGCGCGGCTGCGCCGCTACGGCTACTCGCTCCTCAGTGCGGGCGCTTTCGCGCAGGAGATTCTCGCTGTGCTCCACGACGGTGTGGTGCTGCTGCGCTCGGATGGAAGGGTGCGCTATTGCAACCATGCCTTCGAGCGCCTGGCCGGGCAGGATCGCGACGCGCTGATGGATCGCCCGATCTCCTGCATCCTGTCGGGGCTCCCGGAGGATCTCGAGCAGATTCAGCGCGCGACGGTGGCGGAGATTGGGCTGGAAGTCCGCGATCCGACGCCAGTGCTCGTCTCGCGTCCGGTGGTGTACCGCTTGGGCGACCAGGTACTCGGTGCGGCGGTGGTGGTGCGAGACCTGCGCGAGATGCTGGAGATTCGCCAGCGCTTGATCCGCTCCGCGCGTCTGGCTGCGGTGGGCGATCTCTCAGTCGGGATCGCGGAGGAAATCACGCGGCCGATCGGCACGGCACGAAACGATCTCAGCCAGCTCGAGGTGCAATGGCGCGAGCTGCGCGATGTGGCCCGCAAGGAGCTGCGCGACGACATGCAGCTGCGGGCGCTGCTGGACGAGGGCGAGGAGCTGATCGAGGAGAGTGTCGAGGGCGTCGAGCGAATCTCGGCCATCGTGCGCGACGTGCGCGGCTTCGCGGGCAGCGGGCGCGTGCAGCGAACTCACATCGACGTGGGCGAGCTGGTAGAGAGCGCCATCCGCATCGCTGCGCTCCGGGCCGCCAACGACGTCGTCATCCGTCACGAAGTCGAGGCCATGCCGGACCTCATCGGTGTGCGATCCGAGATCGAACAGGTGCTGGTGAACATCATCGTCAACGCCTGCCATGCTGCGGGCAATGCCGGCGAGGTGAACGTAGTCGCGGAGACGAGTGGCGACATGGCGTTCATTCACGTGCGCGACGAGGGCGAAGGCATCGAGGCATCGATCCTCGATCGCGTCTTCGATCCATTCTTCACGACCAAGCCAGTCGGAGAGGGAACCGGGCTCGGCCTCGCAATCTCGTATCATATCGTGCGCAATCACGGAGGTGAGATCCGAGTGACGACCCGACCGGGCGCCGGCACGACATTTACCATCGAGCTGCCCTTGCGCTGAGGCGTGCGTCAAAGGCCGAACTGCGGGCTACAGTTGCCCGCGATGAAGCACACCTCTCGATCCCTCACCCCGCCCGCCGCGCGGCTTGCCGAGCTCCTCGATGCGGGCCGTCTGCTGGTCATGCCCTGCTGCTTCGATGCCCTCTCGGCGAAGCTGATCGAGGAGGCGGGCTTTCCGCTCACCTTCATGAGCGGGTTCGCGGTCTCGGCCGCTCGGTTGGGTGCACCGGACACTGGACTCATCTCGTACGGAGAGATGCTCGATCAGGGCCGCAATATCTGCAGCGCGGTGTCGATTCCCGTGATCGGCGATGCCGACACGGGCTACGGAAATGCGGTCAATGTGAAGCGAACGGTGCAGGGCTACGCGCGTGCGGGCTTTGCTTGCGCGATGATCGAGGACCAGGTGGCGCCCAAACGCTGCGGCCACACACGCGGCAAGCAGGTCGTGTCGCGCGAAGAAGCGCTGGCGCGTGTGCGCGCCGCCGTGGACGCACGCGAAGAGGGTGCCGACATTCTCGTCATGGCGCGCACGGACGCGCGCTTCGGTCACGGTTTCGACGAGGCGCTGTGGCGCTGCCAGGCGTTCCGGGATCTCGGTGCCGATATCACTTTCTTCGAGGCACCGCACTCCGAGAGCGAAATGCAGCGCCTGTGCGCGGAGATTTCCGGTCCGACCATGGCCAATATGGTTGAGGAGGGCGATACGCCAATTCTGTCACCGAAGCGGCTCGAGCAGATTGGCTATCGGATCGCCGCCTATCCGCTGACGCTGCTCGCCGCCGCCGTCCGCGCCATGCAGGCAGCGCTCTGCGATATCGAGGCCGGTCGTGAGTCCACGGGTGGCGTCGACTTCGAGACCTTGCGCGAAGTCGTCGGATTTCCCGACTACGACCGCGAGCAGGAGCGCTACCGGTTCGATTGATGCTTCATTCGCCGATGCGAATCAGGCGGAAGAGGGGGCCCTGGGGGTTCCGATCCTGTCGCAGGTCGACCTCGCCTCGCAGGTGCCAGGTGTCCTCTCCGCGGTCGTCGAGCAGCGACTGCTGAACACGCCAGAGCCGCGGCGCCTCCTCGTGGATCACGCAGAGGTGCGCCTGGCGCGCGCGCGGATCGTAGAGGATCGCCTCGTTCTCCGCGTAGAAGCCCTGCAGCTCGGCCTCGATGCGCTCGGGCGTCCACTCCTCACGTGACACCGAGTGCAGGCCATCCAGCGCCTCGCCGTAACGCCGCGCCGCCAGCGCGCGCACGATTCGCTGTAGCTCGCCGCGGATCCGCGCGCGCAGCGCGCGCGTGTCCGCTGCCAGATCGTATTCGCGAATTGGCTGCACCGCGTCGGGCTGCTGGTCCTGGCCCGGATGGATCAGATCCTCCCAGGCCTCGACCAGGCTCGAGTCGACGCTGCCCACCAACGCGCGCAGATAGCCCGTGATGTCCTGGACCTCGTCGGTCCGGCAGACGGCGGGCACGGTGCGGGCGAGAACGTCGTGCAGCTGGCCCAGATAGCGGAGCAGCAATCCCTCGACACGCGCGAGCTCCATCCGTTTCAGCCAGTCGACGAAGCTGGAGCTGGTTTCGTAGATGTCGCGTGCGATGCCCTTGGGTCGGATGTCATTGCGGTCTACCCATGGGTGCCGATCGACGAAGAGGTCGAAGCTGGCCCAGATGAGCTCTGCGTTCGGCCTTGGCCAGGTCACGTCCTCGAGCTTCTCCATGCGCTCCTCGTAGGGTACGCCCTCGGCCTTGAGCTTGGCAATCAGCTCGCCCTTGGCCTTGCGTTCCTGGGCGATCAGAATCGGACGCGGATCTTCCAGGATCGCCTCGGCGACGGAGAGCAGGTCGAGCGCGTAATCGGGCCGGCTGCGGTCTAGGGTCGCAGCGGCATCCACGAGGTAGAGGGATAGGGAGTGGTGGAGCGAGAAGTCGCGTTGCAGGTCCTCGGAGACTCGCAGAGTCGGCCGCCCGTCGCGCTCGTCCTTCACCACTTCGACGATGTCCGCACCGCGCAGCGAGCGGAAGAGGCGCGCGGCATCCCGCAGCAGGCGGGGCTTGCGTCGTGGGTCCTGGTGGCAGTGGTCGATCAGCTCCGCGATCAGCCTATAACCGGCATCCGAAGACCGTCCCGCAGCGTCGCTCTTCAGGCAGCTCACGATCAGCCCGTGGCTGATCGGAAAGTGCGGCGTGAGCGCTTCCGGCGGCGACGCTACGAGGCGCTCGAATGTCTCCTGATTCCAGGGCACGAAGCCCTTCGTGGGCGGCTTCTTCTTCACGATCTTCTTGCGTCCCGACGGACCGGCGCCGCGTGCCTTGGCCTCGAGTCGCTTGTTCAGGACGACGTGCTCCGGCGCCTGGACGACGACGCTGCCCTCGTCGTCGAATCCCTTTCGCCCCGCGCGACCAGAAATCTGTTTGAAATCGCGTGCCGAGAGGATCGTGACTTTTTCGCCGTCGAATTTGCAGAGCTTGGTGAAGAGCACCGTGCGGATCGGCACGTTCACGCCGACGCCGAGGGTGTCGGTGCCGCAGACGACCCGCAGCAGGCCCTGCTGGGCGAGGCGCTCCACGAGTAGCCGGTACTTGGGCAGCAGACCGGCGTGGTGCAGCCCGATGCCGTGCAGCAGGAATCGCTTCATATCCCGTCCGTAAGGGCTGTCGAAGCGGAATTCGGCGATCGCCTCGGCGACGGCGCGCTTGGCTTCCTTGTCGCAGATGTTCGCACTGGTGAGCGCCTGCGCCTTCTCGGCGGCCTCACGCTGCGTGAAGTGCACGATGTAGATCGGCGCCCGTCCGGTCGCGAGCAATTTCTCGACGGTCTCGTGAATCGGCGTCAGGGCGTAGCTGAAGTCGAGTGGGACGGGCCGCTCGTCGGAGTGGACGCGTGCAACCGATCGGCCCGTGCGCGCCTCGAGGTGTTCTTCGATGTCGCGCGTGTCACCCAGAGTGGCCGACATGAGTAGAAATCGCGTATGCGGCAGCGTGATCAACGGAATCTGCCAAGCGCTCCCTCGATCGCGGTCCCCGTAATAATGGAACTCGTCCATGATCACGTAGGGGACGTCGGCCGCTTCACCCTGGCTGAGCGCCATATTGGCCAGCACCTCGGCGGTGCAGCAGATGATCGGCGCTGCCCAGTTGATGCTGGCGTCACCCGTCAGCATGCCGACATTCTCGGCCCCGAAGTGTTCGCAGAGGTCGAAGAACTTCTCGCTGACCAACGCCTTGATGGGCGCTGTGTAGAACGAGCGCCGCTCCTCGCACATTGCCTTCCAGTGAAGTCCCAGCGCGACCAGGCTCTTGCCCGAGCCCGTCGGCGTACTGAGGATCACATGGCGCCCGGTCATCAGCTCGAGAAGTGCCTCCTCCTGGGCGGGGTAGAGCTCGAGACCGATCTTTGCTGTCCAGGCCAGGAAGCGATCGAGGATCACCTCGGAGTCGAGGAGACCGCCGATGGGGATGTGATTGCCGAGTCGCTGGACGGCCCCATGCGGATCACCGGGATCCTGTGCGGACACGCGGGCGCTCTCCGCTCAGCCGTCGCCGCCGCCGCTGATGAGTAGCCAGAGCACGGCGGCGAGCAGCATGAGGGTCACCGCCCAGCGGATCATCGAGCCCTCGGCGGCGGCCTTCTCGCCAGGGACGTTCTCAGTGGTCGGGCTCGTGGTGTGAGTTGCGGAATCGGTCGCGCCTGCGAAGGGCGCATCCGGTACGAGGGCGATCTGCACAGTGATGTTGTCAGTGCCACCGGCCTCGTTGGCGCGGTCGACGAGCTGCAGAACGGCCGCCTCGGGATCCGCTGTGCCCAGGACTTCGGCGATGCGCGCCTCGGGCAGCATGCCCGAAAGGCCGTCGGAGCAGAGCATGAAGCGATCGCCCGGTGCGACATCCACGTGCTTGATCTCGACTTCGACACCGTCCTGAGTGCCGAGTGCGCGCAGGATCTCGTTGGCCTGCGGATGAACCCGCGCCTCCTCGGCCGTGAGCTGACCGCGTTGCATCAGCTCGCCCACCACCGAGTGATCGCCTGTCAGCTGCTCGAGCACGCCGCCGCGCATCCTATATGCGCGGCTGTCGCCCACGTGCGCCACCCATCCCTGCGCCTCGCCGGTCAGCAGGATGCCGACGCCGGTGGTCCCCATGCCGGCGAGCTCCATGTCATCCATCGAGGTCGCGAAGATCCGGGCGTTGGCCGCCTGGAAGGCGGCGTCGAGCAACCTCTCGGGCGGGTCTTCGCGCTCGCCAAAGGTTTCGCCGACCGCTTCGACGGCCAGCCGGCTCGCCACTTCGCCGCCGCGGTGGCCCCCCATTCCGTCGGCGACGAAGAGCAGCTGGCGATGCTGCTCGGCATCCTCGAACTCGCCGTAGGCGTCTTGATTCACGCTGCGCACGCGGCCGACATCAGTGGCGCTGGCCGTGCGCAGATCCGCGAGATCGAAGCCTGACCGGCCGGACGTGCCGCCGCTCTTCGATGCTGCGTTGGTCATGTCGAGGCCATGCCCCCGTTTCCACCTCGTGTTTGCCCTACTCGCGGCAAAGCCTCCATCCCCCGGCTCCGCGCCCTCGATCGCTGCATCCCCAGGCCTCGCTGCCCAATAGTAGGGGCTTCACGGGCAAAGTCGAATCAGCTGTCAGCCACTCGAGCGTTCGCGCTCCGCTATTCTCGTCGCCGATATGAAGCGGGCCGACAAGGCAGAGCGGATCGGAAGGATCCTCGACGAGATCTACCCACACCCCGAGGTCCCGCTCGAACATCGCGATCCATTCACTCTACTCATCGCGGTCCTGCTCTCGGCCCAATGTACTGATGAGCGGGTCAATCAAGTCACACCGGCGCTCTTTGCGGCAGCGCCCACGCCCGAGACCATGGCGCAACTACCGGTGAAGCGGATCCTCGAGCTGATCCGCTCGTGCGGGCTTGCTCCCGCAAAGGCGAAGAACATCTCTGCGCTCGCAAAGACGCTCATCGATCAGCATGACGGGCAGGTGCCACACACCTTCGAGGAGCTGGAGGCGCTGCAGGGAGTGGGTCATAAGACGGCGAGCGTCGTCATCGCGCAGGCGTTCGGCGAGCCCGCCTTCCCGGTCGACACCCACATCCACCGCCTGGCCACACGCTGGGGCCTGACGGATGGTCGCAGCGTCGAGCACACCGAGCGGGATCTGAAGGCGCTCTTCCCGCGCGAGGAATGGAATCGCCTCCACCTCTCGATCATTTATTTCGGCCGCGAGCAGTGTCCCGCGCGCGGGCACGATCTGGCGAGCTGTCGCATCTGCGGCTGGGCTGCCACGAAGAAGCGCATGCGCGAGGAGGCGCAGGCTGGTGGCGGCGGACCCCGCTCGCGCAAGGCCGCCACGGCCGCGAAGAAGAAGCCAGCAGGGGGAAGGGTGAAGGCCTCTCGGAGTCGGCCTCAGTGATCGGTCGCGTCCCCGTCGGCGCGCCGGATCAGAACCACGCGCCCGAGCAGATCCGGTGAGGGTGGCACCTCCGGTTCGCTGAGCTCGAAGCGCCGGCCCACCACCTGCACGAGGCGCACGCCCTCGTCGGTCTCGACGAAGCCCTTGGCGCGCAGCAGGTCGGGGTCGGAGAGCGCGGCTTCGAGCGCAGCGCTCGTCAGGCCGCGTTCAGGCCGCCATTCTTCGGTCTCGAAGGCCTCGTGGTGGTGGGGCGATGCCGCGGGCGGCTCGCCGCTGCGGTCGATCTCGCCCGGGTCGGGCGGGAAGAGGAGTGCGGTGGGAATGTCACCGCGTGTGCATGGGACGAGCGGTGCCTCGCACTCGATGGCGCGTAGTCTGGCCTCGGCCTTCACGCGTTCGGCGTCGCTGATCAGGTCGATCTTGTTCAGCACCAGCAGGTCTGCGCTCGTCACCTGATCGGTGAACGTGCCCTCGAGATCGCGCCCCTCCGCGAGCTGCTCTGCGTTGACGACCACGACTGCCATGTCGTCACCGATCCAGCGCCGCACCGGGTCGCGCCAGAAATTGAGCTGCGTGTCGAAGGGCAGTGCAACCCCGGAGGTCTCCACGACCACGCGGTCCGGCTGGACCTTCTGCCAGAGCATCTCGAGCGTGTCCAGCAGATCGTCGGAGAGCTCGCAGCAGACGCAGCCGCCCTCGATCTCGACGTAGGCATCCTCGCCCTGGCCGAGCAGGGCGCGGTCGATGCCGAGCTCGCCGAGCTCGTTGGAGATGAGGGCCACGCGAACGCCGTCGTGCACCGCCTGATCGAGGAGCCGGCGGATGAGCGTAGTCTTTCCCGAGCCCAGGAAGCCCGACACGACCAATGCGGGCACCTTCTTCGGTGGGCTCGTCTCTACGGTACGCTCGACCATCGGGCAGTGGATAGGGCATCCACGAGCCCGGCGCTGCCCAGGCGCGCGGGCGGCGAGTCGGCGTGTTTCCGCCTCGTCCAGATAGCCCAAGAGGGAGCGATTCAGCATGGCCGAGTACGACTACGACCTCTTTGTCATCGGTGCCGGGTCCGGGGGCGTGCGCGCAAGCCGGCTCTCGGCGCAGTTCGGTGCGCGCGTCGCCGTGGCCGAGGCGCGCTTTCTGGGCGGCACCTGCGTGAATGTGGGCTGCATCCCGAAGAAGCTGCTCGTCTATGCGTCGGCGTTTCGGGAGGAGCTCGAAGAGGCCTGCGACGGCTATGGGTGGTCGGTGGAGGGTTCCCACTTCGACTGGGCAACATTGATCGAGAACAAGAACAAGGAGATTGCACGGCTGAACGACGTCTATGCGCGGCTGCTCGATGAGGCGGGGGTCGAGCTCGTCGAGGGGCGGGCGACGCTGGTAGGCCCGCATCGGGTCGAGGTGGCCGGGCGCCGCTTTAGTGCCCGGCACATCCTCGTGGCCACGGGCAGCCAGTCGCATCGACCGCCCGAGATCGTTGGTATCGAGCACGCCATTACTTCGGACGAAGCCTTCTATCTGCACGACCTGCCCAAGAAGGTGATCGTGGTGGGCGGCGGCTACATCGCCGTGGAATTCGCAGGCATCTTTCACGGAATGGGTGCGGAGGTCGTGCAGCTCTACCGCGGGCCACTCTTCCTGCGTGGCTTTGACGACGACCTGCGCAGTCATCTTGCTGACGAGATGATCGCCAGGGGGATCGATCTGCGTTTCGACGTCGTTCCCACGCGCATCGAGAACGTCGGCGATCGCATTCGCGCAACGCTGAACGACGGCAGTAGCTTGGAGGGTGACTACCTGCTCATGGCGACGGGGCGCCTACCCAACTCGATCGATCTTGGGCTCGAGGCGCTCGGCGTCGACCTCGGCCCCTACGGAGCCATCGTGGTGGACGAGTACTCGCAGACGAGCGTGGACGGAATCCACGCCATTGGTGACGTGACCGATCGCATGAACCTTACACCGGTGGCGATCCACGAAGCCATCTGTCTGGCCAATACGCTCTTCAACGATCGACCGATGAAGCCCGGCTACGAGGCCATTCCAGCTGCCGTCTTCTCCCAGCCGCCAATCGCAACGGTCGGACTCAGCGAGGCCGAGGCGCGCGTGCGGCATCGTGAGATCGACGTCTATCGATCCACGTTCCGCGCCCTCAAGCAGACACTCACCGGCTCGTCGACCCGAAATTTGATGAAGATCGTGGTCGAGCGCGCAACCGACCGCGTGCTCGGGCTGCACATGGTCGGCCACGAGGCGGGGGAGATCGTACAGGGCTTCGCGATTGCCGTACGGGCCGGGCTCACGAAGGCGGACTTTGACCAGACCATCGGTATCCATCCGACCGCGGCAGAAGAATTCGTCACGATGCGGGAGAAAGTGACCGATCTCTAACGTATTTCCCCGAGTGCACGCAATGGTCCGGCTTCACCCTCAGCTCCACTCTGCCGGTATCGTGTTCGCCACCGGACTGACCGTGGCGCTTGCGGCGGTGATCGGGACCGAAATGGCGGCCGCAAACGAAGCGAGGCCGGTCGCGGCCGAAGAGGTCGAAGCGGCTGCTCCAGACCCCGTCGAGAAGGCTGGCAAGGGTCGCTCCGAGTACGACCCCTGGGCGGGCATGGACCAGAGCGGTCGCATTCCCAAGGTCGAGCTGCCCGACGACATCGACAAGCCCGAGCGCTGGCGATACATCCCCGAAGGCCGCATCAAGCCGGGCAATGTATTCGAGCGCTTCCTGGTCAGCAGCTTCATCGTTCCCTTCTTCTTCGCCAATGGGGACGTCGGCGTCGGCGGCGGTGTCGGGCTCACCGACATCGACTTCCGGCGGCAGCGCCGGCGTGAGTTCGCCAGTATTTTCGGCTCCTACACGAGCAAGGGGCAGCAGAGCTACGGCATCTCGTGGCGGCGCATGCTGAAGACTCGCGATCTGCCCACCGGTGGCGTCATCCAGGAGGAGCGCAGCTGGCTGAGCGTCCGACTCAGCTACAGGAAGACGCTCACACGCCGCTTCTTCGGCTTCGGGCCCGATACGCGGCCGATCGACGAGAGCAGCTACACGGATGAAGCGGTCTTGCTCGGCCTCGGCTGGGCCTCGTCCATGCCCAAGCCCGTCGACGATCTCGTACTCGAGCTCAGCACCAGCATCCAGCTCCACAACCTCTCGGCCGGCACGGTGCAAGGCGTGCCAGCCACCCAGACCGCCTATCCGGGCGTCTTCATCCGCTGGGACGATTACAATTTTGCCACGTTCAGCGGCGAGCTGCGCTGGGACACGCGTGATGCACAGCGCAACCCCTACCGCGGTCACACATTGGGTGTACGCGTGGACGCTCCGCTGGTCCAGACGAATTGGGATGTGGGGGCGGTGTTCACGATCTTCGCCACCAAGGTCTTCAGGGTTCCAGGTCTCTTTCACGACGGAGGCGACGCGAATGAGCAGCATCCGCCGACGGACGTTGTGGCGTTCGGGATCTTCAGCCGGGCCACAGTGGGCACGATTCCCTTCTATCTCCAGCCCAGCCTCGGTGGATCCAGCACGCTGCGCGGCTATGTCGAGGGCCGTTGGCGAGACCGCGCCAGTTGGCACGCATCAGCCGAGTACCGCTTCTGGGTGATCGCACGCGGCATCCCCGTTACGCGCAACATTCGCATCGAGCGCATCGGCCTCGCGGCCTTCTACGACGTCGGCGCCGTGGCGCCGGACGTCCCCGGCATCTTCAGCTCGCGAGTGGCCATGAGTTACGGTCCGAGTCTGCGCATCAGCCTCGAGCGGTCGGCGATCTTCCGCGTCGACTTCGGCTTCTCGGACGAGGGTTGGAATTTCGCCGCGGGCTTCGGGCTGAGCTTTTAGCGGTCATCGGCCGCCGCCCGCCAGGACGTCACGCCGCTTCGCGTAGGATCCGTTCGTAGACGCAGCGGATCGCCTCGGTGTGGTGCTGGTAGTCGCGCAAGAGCGCACGGCGTGCGCCACCCTCGCGGCCGGTGGACTCATAGCCGAGTTGCAGTGCCAGGGATTCCAGATCCCCGCGCTCGCCATCGAGATCCGAGATGGAGCGGTTCTCTGCGATCCGCAACCGGCTGCCCAGCGTCTGCAGGAACGTCCAGCCGGCGAGCAGCGTATCCGCGTCTTCGCTGCCGATCAGCTCCAGCGCGTGCAGCTCGCGGAGCTGAACTTCGAGCCGATTCACCTCGATGAGCTCGGGGTGATCGGCGCCGTTTCGAAGCAGCAGATACTGGACGACGGTCTCGATGTCGAGGATGCCGCCGCGCCCGGTCTTGAAGTTGCGCCGTCGGCCCGTCTCGCGGGCCAGCTCGACCTCCATCCTCTGGCGGACGCGGTGGATCTCGGCCGCCAGCCCACCCGGCAGCGGTCGCGCCAAGATCTCGCGTCGGGCCGATTCGAAGCGCTCGGCCAATCTCTTGTCACCGGCCACCGCGCGCGCGCGCAGCAGCGCCTGGCGCTCCCAGACTTCGGCATTCTTGTCGTGGTAGCGGCGGAAGGCAGTCAAGGAGGAGACCAGCGTGCCCTGGTTGCCGGACGGTCGCAACCGCGCGTCGATCTCGTAGCAGGCACCCTCGCTGGTGGGCGTCTGCAGAATCGAGATCAGCCGTTGCGTGAGCCGTACGAAGTGGTGCTGCGCCAGGGGCGTTTCGTCGACGTCCTCCGGCAGGACGTCGTAGAGAAATACCAGGTCGAGATCGCTTCCATAGCTGAGCTCACGGCTGCCGAGCTTTCCCATGCCGATGACGAGGTAGGCGCCGCGGGCGGCGGCAGCGGGCGTGCCGTCGCGGCTGCTTGCGAGCTGCGCGTTCGCCAGGCGCAGCGCCTCGTCGAGACAGACTTCGGCAATCTCGGTGAGTGACGTCTCGGCCTCGTCGCGCGCGACCTTGTCGGCGATGTCGAGCAGTCCGACGTTCAGGATCTGGCGGTGCTGGAAGATGCGCAGCGCGTCGTGGGCGGCCTCGGCATCATCGCCGCAGGCGTCGCCGGTTGCGGCGAGGTCGGCCTCGAGCTCGGCGCGCGTGAGCAGAAGCACGTCCGCGTCAGCAAAGACGGGCTCGATCAGGCGCGGGTGGCTGGCCAAGTAGCCGGATAGGAACTTCGAGCTGCTGAAGAGACTGGTCAGACGCGCGACGAGCTCCGGGCGATCCAGCAGCAGCTCGTAGTAGAAGCGCCGGGAGCCGATACCCTGCACAAAGCGATCCAGGTTGTTGAGCGCCCGTTCCGGGTCGCTCGATGCGTCGATGGACTGGGCGAACTGACCCGCGAGCGCCTCGATCATGCCGCGTGTGGTGGGCTCTGCGACCAGCTGCGGCACGTTGCGCAGGAATAGCTCGAGGATCCGGTCGCTCGCCGTCTCGCCAAAGGTGCTGCCGACGATGCTCTTCACCTCGGTCCGCGCTGCTTCCAACGCTGCGTCGAATCGTTGCTCCGCATCCTTTCCGACGAACCCCATGGCGCGGGCCAGCCGCAGCCGAGCCCGAGGTGTTCCGGGCACCACGTGTCGCTGCCGCTCGTCCTCCATCTGGATGCGGTTCTCGGTGCGCCGCAGGAATCGATAGGCGTCGAGCAGTTGCGAGGATTGATCGCGTGAGAGCAGCCCCACGTCGCCGAGGCTCTGCAGCGCTCGCTGCGTCGAGCGCTCGCGAAGCTGCGGGATGCGACCCCCATGCAAGAGCTGCAGGGCCTGCGCGACGAACTCGACGTCGCGGATGCCGCCCGCGTCGATCTTCACGTTCCAACCCGATTCGCTGCCGCCGTGGCGATCCTCGACCTTCTGCTTGAGGGAGCGGATGCTCGCCACGGCGCCGTAGTCCATCGTGCTGTGGTAGATCATGGGCGCAACGTCGTTTATCGCCCGCCAGCCGAGCTCGATGTCGCCGGCCACCGGCCTCGCCTTCATGAATGCCGCGCGCTCCCAGGTATCGGCCCAGGCTTCATAATAAGTAGCGAGTGCGTCCACACTGGTGACGATGGCGCCCTGTGCGCCCTCCGGCCGCAGATCGAGATCGATGCGGTAGAGGAAGCCGTCGACGGTCACGGGCGTTACGAGCTTGCCGAACGCCTGCGCGAGTCGCGTGAAGTAGTCGGGCGGCGCGAGTGACGAGAGCGCATCGTCGGCTTCGCCGGCGCCGAGATCCAGTGGGTCCGGCGGGGAGGCGTGGATGTAGACGAGGTCGACGTCCGACGAGTAGTTGAGCTCTTCGGAGCCGAGCTTGCCGAGCCCGAGCACGCAGAAGCCGAGCTCTACGTGATCGCCGATCACTGTGCGCCAGCGCGGCGGACCGATGGTCTCGCGCAGCGAAGCGCTGGCCAGGGAGAGTGCACCGCCAAGCAGCGCGTCCGCGAGCTGCGAGATCTCGCGTAGGGTCATGTCACTCTCAGCGAGCGGGACCCATCCCGCGCTGGCGTCGCGAATCGTGAGGCGCGCCAGCTCCTGATATTTGAACCTGCGCAGCCCCGCAGCCGGATCCGCGGCGGCGTTTCTTCCCAGAGTCGCCTTCAACGAATGCCGCTGTGTCTCGCGATCGCGCGGCTGAGTGAGGTCGTCGTCGATCAGCTCGAGAATCCACGCCGGGTGACGGAGAAAGTGGGGTACCAGGAAGGGCGCCACGCCGCAGAGGCCTGCGAAGATCCGTGCAATGTCGTTCGCGCGCTCGGCCGGGAGCTCGCCGAGCCGCTCGGCGAGGCTTTGCCCGGTGTCGCTGACGCGGACCTCGAGAAGGCTGTCGGCCAGTGCGGCTGCCGCTGCCGGTTCGGGTGCATCGGCGAGCGCCGCGCGCACCACGGCCGTCCAGGCGGGCTCGAGCTGCTTGGCCGGCCCGCTGAGTGTGATCGCCTCGATCGACCCTTGCGCGCGCTTCATCCTGGGCCCAAAGTGTCGGGTCCACGCCCACGGGTCAAGGCTCACCCAGCATGCCCCACCATGCATAGACGACCGCTCCTTCGCCTGCTCGAGCGCTACGCCGCCGCCCATCCCGAGGAGCGGTCCTGCGTGGGCCGCATACGCGGCCTCGTGGAGTCGGATCCAGACTGCTTCCTGCGCCGGTGTGGGCCGGGCCACATCACGGCTTCAGCCTGGATTCTCTCGCCTGATCGCCGCCGATTCCTGCTCACCCACCACCGCAAGCTCGGGCGTTGGCTACAGCTCGGGGGTCATGCGGATGGGGACGCCGACGTACTCAACGTGGCGCTGCGCGAGGCGCGGGAGGAGTCGGGTATGACTCGCTTCGCGCTGGTGTCCCCGGCGTGGGCCGGTGGAGGCGAAGTCCCGATGCCAATCGACGTCGACGTTCACTGGATCCCCGCGCGGCCCGGTGAGCCCGCTCACGAGCATCACGACATTCGCTTCCTGCTGGTCGCCGGACCGGATCAGTTGCTCCGCGTCAGCTACGAGTCGCACGACCTGGCCTGGCTCGAGGTCGAACGGCTCGCCGATCTGGAGGCGGACGAGAGCCTGCTGCGCCTCGCCCGGAAGGCGCACCGGTGGGTGGGCAAAAGCTCAATCCCCACGGGTGAAGTTGCCGGAAGACTGCAGGGAAACGACGGCGCTTAAGGGAAATCCGCTACACTGACGTGGTACGGCCAATCCAGATCCTTTCTACAATAGTAGCAAAATCAGCTACTTGCATATTGATCACAGGGATTATCGAGTGGTACATCGATTGCATATATAGGATCTGCGACATATGCAGAATCGGGAAGGGCGTGCGGCTGGTGAGGTGATCGATGGCACGCGGAACGAATCGAATCGGCTGGCTGATCGGCGCGGCGTTGGCGCTCCTCGCGGCCGGCCCCGCCGCCGCCGTCGGGCCGCCGGCCGCGGCTTCCGAACTCTCCCGGGTTCCGCTCCTCGGCATGCAGGCTCCGGGTGAACCGGTGGTGCTGGGTCCGAGCTTCGAGGCCCGCTTCTTCGCCCCCACGGTGCCGCTCCGCTTCGGCCCGCGCCCCGGCCAGGCCCTCTACTTCAACCAGCGCACCCTGGGCCGGCTCCACTACAGCACACCGATGCGCATCGCGCGAAACGACGTCATGCTTCACTTCGAGGCGCCGGGCGACGGCATCGCGCTGGTCGAGTTCGAGATCGAGTTCTGATTCGAGCTACGGTGAAGCCAACGCCAGCTCCACTATGCTCTCCGGTCCACTCCATGCATCGGGGAGCCCCAGCATTGGCCGAAGAAGTCCTGCTGATCGAGAAGAGCGATGGGATCGCCACGCTCACCCTGAATCGCCCGAAGTCGATGAACGCACTGTCGACACAGCTGCGCCGGGCATTGGCCGCCGCTTTCGCAGATCTGACCGACGATCCGCAGACGCAGGTCGTCATCCTGACCGGGGCCGGGGAGCGCGCCTTCTGTGCCGGGCTCGACCTCAAGGAGCTCGCTGGCGAGGCCGAACCCGCGCAGGATGCGGGTGACGCGCCGGCGGGTGATGCGGATCCCGTTCGCGTCATGGACGCCTTCGACCGACCCATCATCGGCGCCATCAATGGCGTCGCGATCACGGGTGGCTTCGAGATTGCGCTTGCCTGCGATGTACTGATTGGCTCCACGGCGGCGCGCTTTTCTGATACTCATGCGCGCGTTGGCATCATGCCGGGCTGGGGGCTCAGCCAACGGCTCTCGCGCGTGGTGGGAATCTATCGGGCCAAGGAGCTCTCGCTCACGGGCAACTTCCTCTCCGCCGAGCGGGCCGAGCAGTGGGGCCTGCTGAACCGCGTGGTGCCGCCACAGGCCTTGATGGAGTCGTGCCGCGCGCTCGCCAAGGACATGATCTCGTGCCAGCCCGGGATGGTCCCGGCCTACAAGGATGTGATCGACCGCGGATTCGCGCTCAGCTTCGGCGAGGGACGTGGTGTCGAGCGCGCGACCAATCGCGCACATATGTCGGAGGTCACGCCGGAGCGCATCGCCGCGGCGCGCCAGCAGGTGCAGGCGCGCGGCCGCGAGCAGTCGGGCTAGGCATCTGACCGCGGCCCGGACGGGCCGCTATGGTGTCGCCATGCCGGATCTCGTCCAGGATCTGCTCTCCTTCATCGACCACTCGCCGACCCCCTACCACGCCGTCGCGCAGGCCGCGGCGCGTCTCGAGGTAGCCGGATACACGCGTCTCTCCGAGGCGGCGATCTGGAGCCACGGGCCGGGTGCGCGCCACTACGTCGTGCGGGGCGAGAGCAGCCTGGCGGCCTTCGAGGTCGGCACGGCACCGCCCGCGGAGGCGGGCTTTCGTATCATCGGTGCCCACACCGACTCTCCGAATCTGCGCCTCAAGCCGCAGCCCGACGTCCAGGCGCACGGCTACCGGCAGCTGGCCGTCGAGCCCTACGGCGGCGTGCTACTCCACACCTGGCTCGATCGCGATCTTTCATTGGCCGGCCGCGTGACGCTCGCGCGGCCCGGGGGCGTGTCGACGGTGCTGATCGACTTCGCGCGGCCCATGCTGCGCGTCCCGAACCTGGCCATCCATCTCTGCCGTGAGATCAAGGATCAGGGCCTGAAGGTCAATCCGCAGCAGCACCTGGTACCCATCGTGGGGCTGGAGGACTCGCCTTTGCTGTGTGAGCTGCTCGCCAGCGAGCTGCTCGCTCAGGAGAAGGGACCCGTCCGGCCCGACGAAGTGCTCTCCTTCGATCTGATGACCTACGACACCCAGCCCTCGGGCGTGATCGGTTCGCGCGGCGAGTTCATCAGCGCGCCGCGTATCGACAATCTGGCATCGAGCCACGCTGCGCTGACTGCGCTGGTGCGTGCGGGCGCGTCGAGCACTGC
>JAFDDH010000190.1 GCA_019310975.1 Deltaproteobacteria bacterium
TCGAGGCCCGAGACGTAGACCCGGCCGTCGTCGCCGACTGCGACCCCATAGGGGCCTGCCAGCGTATTCACTCCACTGTCTCCGGAGGCATCGAGGATCAGTATCGGGGGGCCGAGCACCGGAATCTCAAAAACAGTATTGGACTGATTGCCGGTGACGTAGGTCTTGGAACCGTCAAGGTTGGCAGCCACGTCGTAGGGCAGCATCAGAACGTTGCCCAGCCCGTCACCATTTTCATCGATGATCTGAACGGCGGCCCCTGCCGGTCCAGCGTGAGCCATGACGACCGCAATCAGCCAGCCGATCGCCACGACTCGGGCGATCGCATCGAAGAGAGGGCGCGCGTGGGTATCGGGCTCGCGGCGCTCTGGTCCGGACGGCGCCTCAGCGACTTTCCAATTCAGCAACATCTCGACTCCATCCGGTGGGCTCCCCGGACGTGGTCCACACACCCTATCAGACCCTCTCATTGCGGCATAGAAAAATGCCTGCGGAACGCTAGGTATGAATGTGTTCTAGGCCCTGCGCCCGGAATCCTGCCCAGTGGGCATGAGGAAGCCGAGCGGATGCCGGGCCGGCATTTCCCGAAGCCGGAGCTGATGTTGCACGGCAGAGGTGCGATGCGGTCGAGCTCGGGAAGATGCGCTCGCGCGCGTCTCGGGCTGCGCCCGTCGGTCGCCCCGATCGTCGTGGTGGGTACGGCCAAGAAGGCTTCGCGTTCCGGTGTCCCGAATGCTGCTGATCAGGGCCCGGTGGCCGCCCCTCTGCGTACTGCGGCGAGGCCGAGCATGGACAGGAGCGCAGCCAGCATCACGAAGCCGACTGGTGACGTGATTGGCACCGCCGCAACGCAGATCCCCTGCCCATCGATCTCGCCGTCGCAGTCATTATCCAGCCCGTCGCAGACCTCGGGGTTGCCCGGGAAGGCGGCGGGTTCAGCGTCGTCGCAGTCATTGCCCGGAAGCAAGCAACCGGGACCGAATGACACGCCATCGCCGTCGGCATCCGTATCGAGACCCTCGTCGCTTCCGTTCACGCAGTTGTTGTCCTGACCGTCGCAGATCTCGAGGTTGCCCGGATAGTTGTTCGGATCGGCGTCGTCGCAGTCGTTGCCCGGCAGCAGGCAGCCCACCCCGAACGACACGCCATCGCCGTCGGCATCGATGTCGAGACCCTCGTCGTTTCCTTCCACACAGTCGTTGTCCTGACCGTCGCAGATCTCGGCGTTGCCCGGATAGTTGTTCGGGTCGGCGTCGTCACAGTCATTGCCGGGCAGCAGACAGCCGGGCCCGATGGAAACACCATCGCCGTCCGCATCGGTGTCCAGGCCGTTGTCGATCCCAGCCGCGCCGATCCATTCGCAGTCATTGTCCTTGCCGTCGCAGATCTCGGGATTACCCGGAAATACGTCTCGACCAGCACGATCACCCCCGACCCGATGCGCTGGAAGGCGTTGCTGATGCTCTGGCCGTTGGTCAGCACACCCGTGAGGGTGCCCGCGCTCACGGCGAGCGGGCCGAAGCCAACGGGCTGGCCGTTCAGCTCGAAGCGGTTGCCGTAGATCGTGACTGTCGCCGTATCGGTGGCATAGATCGTCCCGGCAATCGTTCCACCAAACACATGAAAATCGGAGTTCCCGAATGCCCAGGCGTCGCCGTTCACACTCCCCGCGCGCAGCTCGATTCGTGCATTGAAGTAGGACATGAGATTGGCCCCGACAACGCCCCCCGCAACCACCAAGCTCGAATCATCGTAGCCGTAGACCGAGCCGTCGACGCTGCCGCCCGTGAAGTTCGCTGTCGCCGTCTGGTGGGTGGCAAGCGACCCAAAGTGAACGATTCCGTCCGACAGCTCGATGTGGGACGTGTCGTATGCGAGCAGCCCAGACGTCTCCCCGCCCGGTCGCGAGGCCACCCGGGTTCGGATTCCCGGCGACGGACAGCTCGCGGAAGCCGGCTGGGCGGGAGGCGGACACCCGACGTTGCGAACAAAAATTTGGTCGCTGGCATAGGTGGCGTCATCGATGACATTGGCTGGATCGGATTGCGGTGTCTGCCCATTGTTGATCACCACATCCGCCGCCAGCGTCGGCTGGGACCCCGCCACTCCGGCCAGCGCGAGCGCCGTCGCGAACCACTTCAGCATGAGAGCTTCCTCAGCGACGGCGGCGCCCGAGCCAACGAGAATCCAACGACCTGGGGGGCGCTGCAGCCAACCATCCGCTAGCACAACAGAATCCAGGCCGCACGACAAGTGGGTCAAGCCCTCAGGGTGCGACGACCCCGTCGTGGGCCGGCAAGTCCCACGCAGCGCGCAACGGACTGCCAGCCGCCCGGCCCGATATGATAGGCTGCGTGGGCTGAACTGGTTACGAGCTGCAAGGAAGCGGATGAGGCGCACACGGCTGAGCTGGATCGCGATGGCGACGATCGCCCTCGTGTCGGCGATGGAGGGCGGAGACGCCCAGGCGTTCACCTTCCGCGACCCACTGGCCAGCCAGGCGGCTCCCAGCGGGCAGTTCTCCGGTGTGATACTCGCCGGCGGACAACGCGTCTTCGCCGGCTCCGAGGTGAACCCGTCCAGCTTTGCGCTGACGGCCACGCTCTATGCCACTTCGGGAAATCCCGGCGCGCCGGTCACACAGACCAGCTTGGGGCTCAGCGGCAACGACAGCGTGGCGATCACTGTCGCGGAAAAGCCCGGCGGCGGGTACTGGGCGACCGCCACCGAGAACCTGGTCAGCTTCGAGGCGCGCTCCTACATCTTTTCCTCGGACGCCCTGGGAAGCCCGGTCCCGGTCATCGGGCCGGCACCGGCATCCGACCCCGATATCGCACTCAACGCAATCAACCGCGACGGCGTGGCGGTGGGTACCCTCGGCGTATCGACCCCGGTGATATCGACCCCCGCCGGTGTGGTCAGCGTGCTCCCATACCCGCATGCAGCCGTACTCCTCGGAGTCGATTCCACCGGCGACCAGCTGGCAGGAGCGGCAGAGCCGAGCGCGGGCGCCGAGATGGTGGCCACGATCTTCGACTCCAGTGGCAGTGTGGTTTATCAAGACGACGAGCCTGGCTTGATCTGGGACATCGACGGCTTGTACGCGGTCGGAGAGCGCAACGGCAATGCAGCCTATTGGGAGAAGACTGGCAGCGTCTGGCTGCCGAGCTACGTCAAGACCCAGGGCGGCCTCAACGTCCCGGGTGCGTTGTTCACGATCGACCACCGTGGCTATGGGCTCGGCGGCGGCGTGCGCGACGTTGGGCGCCCGATCTTGATCGACTTGCCGACGCTCTCGTGGTTCGAGTTCGAGGGACACCTGGGCGTTCCAGCGGGCACGCTGTGGAGGGTCCTCGGAATCGACGTGGTTCCCGACACCGGGCGAGTGGCCATCGCGATCGAGGCGACCGACTTCAGCGGCTGGGACATGACGGCCACCGTAGAAGCGCGGCCCGTCCCCGAGCCTCGCTCCATCATGATGCTCTCGGCGGGAGTCGCCGCCCTCTTCGTCCTCGCCCGCCACCGTGCCCACGTGCAGAGAAGCGGTACGCCTCGGGGCGAAACCTGCTCGCCGGAACCGTGATCCTCGGGCTGGCCGCGGGCCGCCGACGCCGATGGCGTGACCGTTCTCCGCGCGGCTGGATTGACAATTGTCGAATGGTCAGTGCCGAGCCGGCCCGGGTACGGGAGCGAGACCATCGAGGGCCAGACTCGATCTCGAGACGACCCGACCCCGCCCAGACGCTGCCGGGCCCCAGGCATCTGACCGGGCGCCCGCCCGCCTGCTGGCCACCATCTCAGCGGGAACAGGGCGACTCTGAGATTGAGAATTCCCCGCGGGTGTTCCGCTTCCGTGTTTTCAGCCTCTGACCGCTCACGGACCGGCAGCCTATCGGAAGCGGATACGCTGTCTTCGTGACAAACAAATTCTTTTATAATTCAATGACTTATGGGTGATTACAAGACAAGAAGGGCGATCACGAATATTTTCCTTGACTCCAAAGTGGCTGAGATCGAACATGCGACATTGCTCCCAGGCAAAGGGTTGCTGCGCCATGTGTGAGACATACCACATGTTGTCAATGACCCTGAGACCGGGCGGGTAGATGCTCTGAGACGCATCGTCGAAGAGCGAGAAGAGCGAAGAGGAGGAAGGACTCGAAGACATCGAGTGGGGCTCTGGCCGCAGTGTGGATCGCCGTGACGGCGGTGGGCACGTGGCTGAGCGTCAACACCGGCGTGGTGGCAAGCTGGTGAGGATTCTTGCGCTGCTCAACCTCTGAACAACAGCTGTGATGAACAGGCTCGTCGTTGTGGTGCGTTGCGCAATTTGGTTCGAACGACCCTTGGACGGGTCGTGATGAAGAGGTGGAACTGATGCGGAATCGGCGTGCGATCTTCTTCCTGCTGCTCTCGGTCATGAGCGGTCTTGCGGCGGTGATCGCCTATTACGGGTCGGTGCGTGACACCGCGCTGATACCGGTCGCCGAGATCACGATCGAGACGACGCCGGTCGTGATGGCGAAGCAGGATCTTCCGACTGGCATCGCGATCAATGCCGAGGACCTCGAGGTGCTCGACTGGCCCAGCGACTACGTGCCGGCCGGCGGCCAGTACGACATCGAGGAGGTGACCGGTCGCATCCCGCGCCGCGCGATCGGGGTCGGCGAGCCGATCCTCGAGCAAATGCTCCTCGAAGAGGGTCGTCAATCCGGCTTGACCGCGCTCATCGAGGCAAACCATCGCGCGATGTCGGTGCGAGCCGACGCCGTGGTGGGCGTGGGCGGCTTCATCCGGCCCGGCTCGCGCGTCGACGTGCTGGCCCAGCTTCGCACCATCGATCGCGAGAAGGGCTCAACGCCCTACAACCGTACGATCCTCCAGAACGTGCGCGTGCTCGCGATCGACCAGAGCTTCGAACGCGACGAGGGCCTCGAGCCCACGCTGGCTTCGGTGGTCACCCTCGAGGTGGATCCCGGCGAGGCACAGCTGCTCTCCTACGCCTCGGCGGAGGGAACCCTGCAGCTGTCGCTACGCAGCGAGGTGGACGAGAGCCTGGTCGCACTCAAGAGCACTACGCCCAAGGATTTTCTGGACCCGGTGCCGCCGAGGCCCAGGAGAAGGGCCGCCGCCAAGGCGCCGGCCCGCAAATCGATCGAAAGCATTCGCGGTTCGAATGTCAGCCGCGAATATCTCTAGCTCACGCTGCGCAAGTTGCTGAATAGAAGCTGACTATGTTGAGATCCACCTGGCACCTCTCCAAGCGGCGCTCCCTACTCGGAGTGCTCACCCTGCTGATCCTGCTCTTCGCCGCGCAGGCGGCGACCGTGCATGCGGCGACGCACACGGGCTTCGAGCAGCGGACCTTCTCGATCGACATCCCCGAAGGACTGGCTCGTGCCAACGAGATCACCACCGTGGAGATCGAGCGCGGCAAGACCATCCTGCTGAACACAGCCTTCGAGGTGTCCAGGCTGGCGGTGGGCGATCCCGAGATCGCGGACTTCGTGGCCATCAGTCAACGCGAGATCGAGATTCTCGCCAAGACGGTCGGCGACACCAATCTCCTGGTCTGGGGCGGCGGTCGACTACAAGCCGTGGTCGACATCCACGTGAGCACCCTGCAGCCACAGATCGTGCGTGAGCTGGCCCGGCTGCTCGAGAACCCGGATATCAGGGTGGACGTAGCCGGTGGCTCGATCATCCTGCGCGGCTACGTGCCGACCCTGCAGGCCTACGAGCAGGCCACACTCATCGCGCAGGCCTACCTCACCCGCGCGCGCAAAATCGTGGCCGGGATGGACTTGAGCAAACCGCCTCAGGTAATCAACCTCCTCGAGGTCGGCGGCAAGCATCAGGTGATGATCGAGGTGGTGATCGCCGAGCTGACCCGGAACGTCCGCCGCGCCATGGGTGTCAACATGATGGGCAAGGTGACCAATGGCAGCACGCAGGCGGGCACCTTCCAGACGATGCTCAAGAACCTCACCGCCAATCCCGCGCTCATGGGCGGCGGCCCTGGCTCGCCCGCCGGTATGAGCTCCATCTCCGACAGCGTCACCATGGCCGGCTCGTACTTCCAGAGCGAGAGCATGGACCTTCGGATCTTCCTCGAGGCGGTCGAGGCGAATCAGCTGGGCAGCGTCCTGGCCGAGCCCACCGTCGTCACGCGCAGCGGTGAGCCGGCCGAGTTCCTGGTCGGCGGCGAGGTCCCGATTCCGATGGTCACGAACATCGGCGCAGGCACCGGATCGCAGTACACAGTCCTCTTCAAGAAGTTCGGCGTACAGCTCAACTTCCTCCCCACGGTCCTCTCCGAGGACCGCATCCACCTGCAGGTCACACCCGAGGTGAGCGAGCCCGACTTCAGCTCGGGCGTGCGCGTCCTGGGGCAGGTCATCCCGACCTTCATCACCCGTCGCGTCACGACCAGCGTAGAGCTCGGCAGCGGCGAGAGCCTCGTGCTCGCGGGGCTGCTGCGAGAGGACATCCTCGGCGAAGTGGAGAACATGCCCTTCCTCGCGGACGTGCCGATCCTCGGCCAGCTCTTCCGCACGCGGGCCTTCACCAAGACCCAGACCGAGCTCGTCGTGATCATCACCCCCCACCTCGTCACGCCGATGCCCGCGGGCACGGTGATCGAGCTTCCCACCGACCACTACATCCAGCCGACCATGCTCGAGTTCTACTGGGACGGCCGCATCGAGGGGCGCGCCTCCCGGGAACTCGAGGAGAAGACAAAGGCCGACAAGGCGGCGAGGGCGGCGAGGGCAGAGAGGACCGAGCGGGCCAAGCGGGAGACCGCAGCCCCGGACGCCGGCACCGACACGGAGCCGTCACTGCAGGATGCCTGGGGCGCCGTCGAAGCACTCGAGATGGGCGACTTTGCGGCCGAGCTTCCGCACGGGGGCTTCGTGGGTCCCGTCGGGTACCGGATCGAATCACCGCGCCCCACCGGAGGGATCCAATGATCCGTTTTTGCCTCGCAGCCGTCCTGATGATCGCCCTGCCCTGCGTCTTCGCATGTGAGACGCCGTCCTCTCATATGGCGGAGAAATTCGGTGACTCCGTGGCCGACGCCCGGGAGAAGATGCTCCAGGAACGCCATCCGCCTTCGGAGCTCGAAGGAATCGAAGGTCAGACGGCCAAGAACGTGCTCGAGAATTACCACTACAACCAGGAATACGAGAACCGGCAGAAAGCCATCGAGGACTCGGGCCTTGTCGATCTGAACAAGTAATCACATCGTGCCGGGCCGAATCCGGTTTGGGCTCATTCCGCCATAAACCTCTCATAAACCTCTAGAGACACCAGCAACCAAAGAGGCTCGTCGCAGCGACGAAGACGACCATATGGACAAACTCACCTTTCTCGTCTACTCCAAGAGCCCCGAGACGCGCACCAGCATCGTCGAGCAGCTCCTGACCACCGACCAGGTCGTGGTCAACGCCACGTTCACGGATCTCAACTCCATGTCCGAGGCACTCCGTCTGCGGCGTGTGGATGGGATCTATCTCGACCTCGACGAGGAGCCGGACGAGACACTCGCCTCGGTGGCCTCGCTCGCTGAGCCGCGGCCAACGATCCTGCTCGGCGCACGCGACAGCGATGCAGGGCTGCTGCTCAGTGCCATGCGCATCGGGGCCAAGGACTTCTTCATCGATCACCGGCTGACGGGCGTCCAGAAATCCCTGCAGAGCGCCCAACCCATGCGCCAGCACTCGGAGCGGGCAGCCCCGACGCTGGCGATTGTGGGTGCCAAAGGCGGCGTCGGCGCCACCACCATTGCCTGCGAGCTGGGCGTCTCGCTTCAAGAGACCGGTCTGCGCACCATCGTCTGCGATCTCAGCCGGCGCCTCGGGGATGTGGCCCTCTACTTCGACCTCCGTCCCCGCTATGACATGAGCGATATCGTCCGACGCGAAGGGGAGCTCGATGCAGTCTTCGTCGACGCCGTAGTGGCCAAGCACGAGAGCCAGGTCTCCGTACTCGCCGCGCCCACCAAGCTGGAAGACGTAACGCAGCTCAAGTCCGCGAAGCTCGATCGAGTCCTGAAGCTACTCCAGGATGAATACGATGTGATCATCCTGGACGTGCCCTGGGATTTCGACGAGTTCAGCCTGCGTGCCCTCGACATGTCGAACGAGATCCTGATCATTACCAATGCCGACGTCACGTCGCTCACGCACGCACGCACCCGGCGCCAGATGATCGAGCGATTCGGCGCACTGCCCGAGCGCGTCCACGTGGTGCTGAACCGAGCGTCGGCCGAGCAGAGCCTGGCCGAGAAGCAGGTGGTCGAATTCCTCGAGCGTGATCTCGATGCCACGATTCCCGACCAGCCCGAGGTTGCCCGCAAGTGCACGGACGAGGGCGTCATCCTGCGCGACCTGAAGGAGGGCCGCATCATGCGTGAGGCCATCGTCGAGCTGCGTGATCGAGCCTGCGAGTGGTGCGACCTCGAATTGCCCGAGCAGGCCGAGCCGACGTCACGAAGAAAGCTGATTCAGAAGCTGCGCAAGGCTATCAGGCGGAACTAAGCGATGGCACTACTCGATCGAATGTTCCGCGAGGCGCCGGACGACCCCGACGCTCCGGGCGAAGGCCGACAACTAGATGCCCAGTACTCAGCCGAGTACCAGGACATCAAGTCACGCGTCCACAATCGGCTCTTCGACTACATCGACTTCTCGAAGATGGCCGAGGTGAGCGAGGATCGGATCGCCGGCGATATCGCCACGCTGACCCGCCGGATCCTGGCCGAAGACCAGCACCCATTCACGCACACCGAGCGCGAGCGCATCGTCCGAGAGGTCCAGAACGAAGTCTTCGGACTCGGCCCTCTCGAACCACTACTCGGCGACCCGACCATCTCGGACATCCTCGTCAACGGTCCACACCATGTATTC
>JAFDDH010000433.1 GCA_019310975.1 Deltaproteobacteria bacterium
CAGGCGCTGATGCCCGGCCGTCTGGGTACCCAGCGTATAGAGCGGACCCAGCTCCCAGATGACTCGATCCGAGCCCTCGTCACGAATCGTGTCGAGCATCGAATCCGCGATCTCATCGAGAGCATCGTCCCAGGAAACGCGCTTCCATCGGCCCGAGCCGCGTTCGCCCACGCGCTTGAGGGGGTAGCGCAAACGCGAGGCGTCGTACATGAGTTCACTGAAGCATCCGCCCTTCTGACAACCGCGGGGATTCGCATCGGGCACATTCGGATTGGTCTGCTCGTACTCCGCCGCCTGTTCCTCACGCCAGACGATCCCGTCCTTCACATAGACGTTCCAAGCGCAGGCCGCCTGATACCAGCAATTTACGAAATGGGTTGAGCGGACCACCCTATCCCACTGCCAGCGCTGCTGATACACATCGCGCCAATCGTCATAGGCCGGCGGCGAAAGCGGAGTCCCACCGGTTCGAGGCGCGTCGTCCTGGCCCTCCTCCGCGGTCTCCTCCATGCAGCTCAGGTTGGAGAGCCCCAACGCAACACTCGTTGCACCAAGAGCGCTCATGCGCAGGAAGCCGCGACGGTTGACTCCAGCCTGCCGGTGTTGATTGCCGCTCATTGGATCACCTGACCATTTAACCTATTCCAACCAATCGGCCCTTTGCCCTCGCTCCTGCCGTGGATACCTCTCGGCGGTTAGACCGACCCTCGTAACGTAACGAGATCCCCGCTCCGTCAATATGAGGTAGGTCATATGGATGCTCGGCCGAATCCATGTGGCCAGCCCCAGTGGCAGTTCAAGTCGCGGGGATCTCCACAGCTCGGCACGAAGGGGATCGCCCCACCCGGCGAGCCCCACCTCTCAGTCTCTACGTCAGCCAGGTGATGCGCACCTTCTCCAAGAGGAATGAGAACAGCGCCGAGGCGGGCTACCTGATCCCCATCGTCTCGGTCATCGAAGACGTGGAGTCTCTGCGCTGGATGGCCTCAGCGAGGAGGTGGCCGCAACGGCACTCGGCAAGAGCAACATCAGAATGATCCTGGAGACTGGCGGCTCTGCAGGCGGAGCGATTGGGAAATCAGGAGCCGCTCACTGAAAGAAACCAAGATCGCGGCCAAGGAAGAAGAGGGCAATCAGGATCGCTGGGCCGGCTGTTACCGTGAACATGACGACCGTGATCTTTACCCAGAATCGCCAGTTGCCGGCCGGTCGTTCGATAAAGGTGTAAAGGAAGTCGATGGCGCTGTCCTCGAGCTTCGCCAAGGTCGATCTCCGCTGATCCCCTTCGTCTTCGATTGCCATCCCGGTCTCCTTCATTGCTTGCACGGAGAGCGTATCATGGGTTCGGACCGCTGCATCCGAGCGCGCCGCTCAGCGCCTCTCACTCCCTCTTGCTGCTCCAGACGTTCGCCCAGCAGAGCCCGGGGATCGGTCGCCTCTGCGGTGTGTGCCGTTGCGCCGCAGGGATATGCTGATTGCCGGCACAATGCCTCACGCGGCCCGAGCTGCTTCTGGGCAGGAGGCGGTAAACTTGCCCAATGACTGAAGGATCTGGTCACGCAGCGGACGCCGAGTTCGTCCGGGCATTGGGCGAACTCGAGACAGCCCTGCTGGCGGTGCTCTCGGAATTCGAGCGCAT
Organism: Deltaproteobacteria bacterium; assembly: GCA_019310975.1. GTDB lineage: Bacteria > Myxococcota_A > UBA9160 > UBA9160 > UBA4427 > JAFDDH01. The sequence goes on from JAFDDH010000433.1 coordinate 1,640, forward strand.
CGGGCGGCGACTCCACCCACCGGCGATCGATGGGCTACGGGCTGAGCTTCAGCCTGTGGCAATGCGCCTCGACGAAGCGCTGGCGACCTTCCGCGCCTGCCCCCCAGCGGCCGGCCTCGACGGCATGGCGCAGCACGTCAGCCGCGCGGGCGATCATGCGGCCCAGGCCTGCGCGTCCTTCCTCGACACCACACCCGCCCCGAACGCGATCGTGCGCGTGATGGCAGCGATGCAGCAGCTCTGCCGAGCCGTGGCGGAAGCCTATCCACTGCGCCGCGTTCTGCCGGGCATCGACCGTTACTTCCTCGAGCCCGGGTTCCGCGAGCGCGGCATCGAACTCGATTCCCCACGCGCTGGCGAGGGCGATGCTGAGGCCGGGGGCCGTGTCGGGATCCTCTCGGCCAACAATGAGCTCGGCTCTCGCGGCGGGTTCTCACTCTACGTTCCGGAGTCATACGATCCGAGTGATGCCCGGCCACTAATCGTCGCGCTTCACGGCGCGTACGGCCACGGGGCCGACTTCCTGTGGAGCTGGCAGAGAGAGGCCCGGAGCCGGCGCTTGATCCTCTTGGCACCGACGTCGCGGGGCTCGACGTGGTCCTTCAATGGCCCGGACGTCGACGCGCCCGCCCTGGCCTCGATGTTGAGCTACGTCCGCAAGCACTGGCGAGTCGACCCCGAGCGGATGCTCCTGACCGGAATCTCCGACGGGGCGACGTATACGCTTCTGAACGGTCTCCGCGCGGAGTCGCCCTATACGGTGCTGGCCCCGATCTCGGGTGTCCTGCACCCGACGAATCTCGAGAACGGAAACGTCGAGCG
>JAFDDH010000191.1 GCA_019310975.1 Deltaproteobacteria bacterium
GATCAAGGCGCGGAACCGCAGGCGTAGTCGCTCTACGGCAAGGTTTCGCAACGCAGAGCTGGGCCAAAAGGCCGGTGCATGGCGACGGCGGGGGTTCTTCAACGGGCTGCTAGGGCGCCGCGCGATCGAGCCGAATCGGGGTCGTGCCCTCTTTGTCGCGGATCAGCCCGAGCAGCCACTCCCCCCAGCCGTACTTCTCTGCCATCCGGAGGTTGACCCGGTCGCGCATCGCGACCACGACCACCGTGCGGTAGGGCGTGGTCACGCCGTCGCGTACGACCTCCACGTTGGGATCGGCCTGCAGGCGTTGGAACCAGCTGCTCTCGGGATTGCCGGCACGAATGTACTTGCGCCCGCCTTCGTCGATGATCCAGAGCGGTGTCTCGGTCGCCAGCCCATCGGCGTGGTAGGTGCGCAGCGTGATCACCTCGCCGGCCAGCTCGCTGGCGCCGAAGACCACGATGAAGAAGAGCCCCACCACCATGCTGACGCCGATCAGCGCTCGGATGATGAATCCCATCGCCTGGCTCCCTCCTGCGAGGTCGATGGATCCGACACGGATCCGACCGGCACCTCGTCGCGCCCGAGTGGCCAGATCTCGAGCGATGCGAGACAGGTCTGGAACCACGGCCGCCAGGCTGCTTCGTAGCCCACCGGGCTCTCGGTTGCGATCATCATCACCCGCCCATCGCCGAGCTCCACCACCAGCCATTCGATGGCGCGCTCGCCCGCTGCGTCCTCGAGCCTGAGCTGCAGCGTGCGGCGCCCACCCACGACGATCCACGCCGACTGCCGGAACCAGGCCCCCTGCAGCAGACCGCCCGCACAGCACGCCATGAAGCGCTCGATGGTGGGAGCTGGCCACACGAAGAGGCGTAACGAGACCGCATGGTCCCAGCTCGGGCCATCGGAGAAGAAGACGCCCTGGGGCTCCTCGATGTGCACCCAGGACGCCGGCACGCTGATCTCGAAACCGCGCCGCGCGTCCACGTAGGGCGCCATGTCGACCTGGGTTCCGCCGCTGGGCGGCTCGGGTGCTGGACGCGGCGAGGGCCCGTCTGGCGGCACGTCTCCAAAGTGGGCGCCCTGCGGCAGCTCGTAGAGCGCGATGAACGAGTTCACATCCTGCACCGAGAGAGCCTCTCGCCCGGTCGCGTCGCCCAGGCGTGGGAACATGACGTCGCCCGGGCTCGGGCTGTGACCGCGCATGCCGAGCGCATGTCCGAGCTCGTGCAGCACCAGACGCCGCACGATGCTCGTTGGCAGGAATCCCGCCTCGTCGGCCAGGTGGATGACCAGCTCGGGCAGCTCGAAGTGCACCCGCATGCGGTCGGCGTCGGGATCCCAGCCGAGCGATCGGCACGCGTCCACCAGCCTCTCAGCGGCACCGAGCCGCTGCCGGTTCGGCACCGGAACCGGTGCGCGCTCACCGACGAGCCGGATCTGTAGCACCGCCTGCTCCGGCGTCTCCACACGGACGAATCGAACCAGCCCGTCGAGGTCGCGCTCCCAGATCGCCAGGGCGTCGATGCTGGCCTGCACGTAGGCCTCGGGCCGCACGGGAAGGAACTCGTCGAGCACCGACTCATCGAGCGCCGGCAGGTTCACGTGGACCGCGATCGGCATCTGGCTCTGGGACCAGCGGCAGAAGATCAGCGCATCGCCCTGCGCGCTGGCGCGCTCGAATCGGTGCGCCATGAAGGGCAGATAGTTGGGCTCGAGCAGATCGGGGAAGGCCACCAGGAAGCTCGCGTAGTCGCGCCGATCTGGGTGGTAGACGCTCTGGACGGGCGCCTCGCCCAAGACGGGGCGCGGCCGCGGCGCGTGCCCCTGGATGCAGGACGTCGCCAGCAGGACGATCCCGCCCAGCACCGCCAGCCTGGGAGCGTACGTCAGCGTCGTCCCCGCCCTCCCCTGTCGCGCATCGCGCGCTCTGCATCGCGATCGGCTTCGCGCCGCTTGAGGTCCTCGCGCTTGTCGCGAAGACGCTTGCCGCGCACCAGCGCCAGCTCGATCTTTGCACGCCCGTCCTTCCAGTAGAGCGAGAGCGGCACGAGCGTGAGCCCACGTTCGGCCACACGACTCGAGAGCCTCTCGATCTGCTGGCGGTGCAGCAGCAGCTTGCGCTCACGCTGTGGATTGTCGGGATTGTCGCGCGTAGCCGGCTCGTAGGGGCTGATGTGGAGCTTGCCGAGGTAGCACTCGCCGCGCCGAAAATACGCGAAGGCATCGCCCATATTGGCGCGTCCTTCCCGCAGGCTCTTCACCTCGGGACCGAGCAGCGCGATGCCGGCCTCGACCGTGTCGAGCACCTCGTACTCGTGCCGGGCGCGGCGATTTCGCGCGATGATCTTGCGGCCGTCGTCCGCCATGGGCGGGATATGATAGCAACCCCGGAGTGCGGCCCGAGTTTGCCCAAGGGCGTATGCCCAAAGGAGTACGATTGAAGGAGTATGACTGTAGGCGTATCCCTAGAGGCGCAGCTCGAGACCAACGCGCGGTCGCATCCCGATCGCCAGGAATCCCATCGCCTCCTGGTACCGGGCGTTCAGCAGGTTGTCGACGGCGACGAAGATCTTCAGATGATCGTGCGCCGACCAGGTCGCGCTGAGATCGAGCCGAACGTAGTCGTCCAGGGGCAGGAGACTCGAGCCCGTCGGGATCGAGGCGTCGTAGACGGTGCCGACGAAGAGCACGCGGGTGGCGAGCTGCAGCTTCGGCGTGGCGTCCCAGAGCAAGCGAAGACTGCCGCGCCAGCGCGGGCGGATGCGCAGCTCCTGATCCGTACCCAATATATCGGTCGGGTTGTAGGTGACCCCGCCACCCAGCTCGAGCGTCTCGATCGGACGCACGCCAATATCCAGCTCGATGCCCCGCGAGAGCACACGATCCCGATTCAGCAGACAGAAGCAGCTGATCTCGAAGTCGATCAGGTCTTCCACACCGACGTCGAAGTAGGTGAGCCCAGCTTGCAGCGACGGCGTCTCCCACCGCAGTCCAAGCTCCCAGCCCTGACTGCGCTCGGGCAGGAGGTCCGGATTGCCGATCAGCGGATTTCCGAGCGCGTAGAAGCTGGGCAGCTTGTATCCCCTGCTCCAGGAGCCGTGGAGCTGGATCGACGTACGTGGAATCTCCAACGTGCCGCCGACGGCTGGACTGAAGACGCCGGAGTGGTCCTCCGGCCAATCCCCGCGCACGCTCGCACTCAGCGAGAGCCCCCAATCGAACTCGTAGGTTCCCTCACCAAAGAGCCCGAAGATCCGGCGGTCCAGCGCGTAGAGGGCGGGTATCCAGACACCGAAGTCGAGCAAGTCGAGCAGTGCGTCCGACCGACCCGACTCCCACAGTCCGTCGAACCCGAGCGTGAAGGAGAGACCCTGCAGGATGCTGGTGTCGGCTCGCGCCGCGAAGAATGTGCGGTGCATCTGATCGCGCGCGATCTCCTCGGGCACGAAGTTGAACGGGTCGAGGGGCGAGGCCGGAATTCCCGGGGAATGGCGATCCTCGTTGCGCCGCGCGTGCTGCGCCTCGAGCGTCAGGCCGATCGATTCGCCAAGCGTGTGCTCGAGCGATGCACCGACTGACAACTCCCATGCGTCGCGCAATTCCAGCTCGTTGGTGGCGGAGAAGAGTGGGCCCCCGCTGAACTCTTGATACGCCTCGGAGGTCGTATCGGCAAAGCGCAGATCGGCGCGCAGCCGGGTCTCCGCCGGCAGATCGATATCCAAGGTCGTCTTCAGATTGCCGCCGCGATAGCCGCCGCTCGAATAGGGATCCGCCTCGTTCTCCCACGACCCCGCAATCGAGGCGCCCACCGGCCCGAGACTGCCACTGGCTCGGCCCAATACGCGGCCGGTCTCGAAGCGCCCGGCCTCCGCGGCCAGCACGTACTCGGCCTCGTCACCGGGCTTTGCACGGCGCGTGATGACATTGATCGCACCGGCCAGTGCATCGGACCCCCAGACGGCGGAGAGCGGTCCACGCACGATCTCGATGCGCTCGATGTCGAGCACCGCGAGACTCGACGGGTCGAAGGCGCCGCCGCGCTGATTGGTCGGATCGTTGAGCTTCACACCATCGACGAGCACGACCACGTGGTTGGGATCGAGACCGCGCAAATAGAGCGAGGCCCGGCCGCCGCGCGCACCCTGCTGCTCGAGGTGCAGCCCAGCCACATGGCGCAGGAGCTCGTTCACGCTCTGCGCGCGCGTGGCGGCGATCTCCTCGACGCCGATGACCGTGACGGAGCCCGGCGTGAGCGACTGTGTACGGGGCGTAAGCGATCCGGTGACGACCATCTCTTCGTAGTCGCCGACGGGCTCCCGGGCCGGCTCGGAAACGGGATCGGAAGCAGCGGCCTCGGATTGCGCCGCGGCGGCCAGCGGCCAGCACAGAGACGCAGCCAGGAGCGCCCCCGACCGCATCAAGAGCCCCAACCAGACACGCAGAATCATCGATCCGTGCCCCCCCCACTCTGCCCACGCTGCCCACGCTGCGGTGGCGGCACAGATCCGGGCCGAGATCGGTGCGACACCTCCAGGCAGATATCGGCACACCGACCGCGAGGGTATAGCGCGAGCTCAGTCGCGGATCTCGTTCTGCCCGTCGACGAAGACCCGTCTGGCCTGCCAGCTGCGCGCCTCGGAATCGGGCACGTCGCTCCAGCTGGCCATGATCACCGGGTCACCGGGCTTGCTTCGGTGTGCGGCCGCCGCATGGATGCAGATCTCACCGGATCCGCGCTCGCCTTCGATCACGTACGGCGCGAGCCGACCGCCACGCGTACAATTCCAGATGTCGACCTGCTTTTATAGGCGGCATCCAGCAGATTCGCGTCGGTGGTGACCGAGCCTTCGTACTCGATGTTGGCGTCGGTGACCGTGGCGCGGTGGATCTTGCTCCCGAGCAGTCTCCGAGTCGTTTTCAACTACTCGGCTCAGCGCTGCGGCTGCAGCACGCGATTGTCGATCAGGCGCACCTTCCGGCCCTGTCCGTCCGGGTCCGGAGCGAAATGAACCGCCAGCGCCAGAAGTGTGGGCGCCGTGATCTGGGCGCGGGCGGACCGGAGGGTGTCCGGATCCCGCAGCTCTGCGTAATCTAGGCGAGCGAGCGACGCCGTATCGATCGTCCTCGCAACGAGCGCAACGAGGGCCTCGTGACTTGCCTCACCCCTGGCCAACGAGTCCTCGGCGACGTCCAACGCGCGCACCAACACGAGCGCCTGCTGACGCGCCTGCGGGCCCAGGTGCAGATTGCGGCTCGAGAGCGCCAAGCCGTCGGGCTCGCGCACCGTCGCCGCACCCACGATCTCGATCCCGAAGCCGAGATCGCGCTCCATGCGCCGGATGATGGCGAGCTGTTGGAAATCCTTCTGGCCAAAGACCGCGACATGCGGCCGGGCGGCCAGGAAGAGCTTCGTGACCACCGTCGTGACACCCCGAAAGTGACCGGGCCGGGTGGCGCCGCAGAGCGATTCCGCGAGCTCGCCGACCTCCACCCAGGTCTGCGCTCCCTCCGGATAGAGCTCGCCGGGCGCTGGCGCGAAGACGAGATCGACGCCATGACTCGCGCAGAGCTCGAGGTCGCGCGAGAGATCCGCCGGGTAAGCCCCGAAGTCATTCGAGTCATTGAATTGAGTCGGGTTGACGAAGATCGACATCCAGACCACGTCCGCGTGCTCACGCGCCGCCTTGACGAGCGAAAGGTGACCGGCGTGCAGCGCTCCCATGGTCGGCACAAGGGCGATGCGCCGACCCGCCGCTCGCTCGCGCTCTGCGGCGTCCTGCAGATCGCGGACGGTTTGGATGATCGGGGGCCTGGACATGGGACCGTTGGGCCGGCTCGCCGGCTAGCGGTACGAGTGCGCCTCGTCCGGAAATTTGCGGTTGCCCACCTCCTCGGCAAAACTACGCGCCGCCGACGAGGCAACCGCCCCGAGATTTGCGTACTGCTTCACGAAGCTCGGGGTCCAGTCGTTCAGCCCCAGCAAATCGTGCATGACGAGCACCTGGCCATCGCAGTCCGGCCCGGCCCCGATACCGATCGTTGGGATATCGAGCCGCTGGGTCACTTCACGGCCGAGCTCCGCCGGGATCCCCTCGAGCACCACCGCGAATGCCCCAGCCGCCTGCACGGCCAGCGCATCCTCGATCACCCGGGTGCGGCCCTGATCGCCGCGGCCCTGGACCCGGAAGCCACCCATCTTGTGGACGGATTGAGGCGTGAGGCCGACGTGGCCCATGACGGGAATCTGTGCGCCAACGATGCGCTCGATGGACTCGGCGACCTGCACGCCGCCCTCGAGCTTGACCGCCTGGGCACCCGCCTCCTTCACCATGCGGATTGCGCTGCGCACGGCGTCCTCGCTGCTCACCTGGTAGCTGCCGAAGGGCATGTCGCCGACCACCAGCGAGCGGCGCACGCCCCGGGCCACGAGTCGGGTGTGGTAGATGACCTCGTCCAAGGTCACGGGCAGCGTGGTGTCGCAGCCCTGTACCACATTGCCCAACGAATCACCGACGAGAAGCAGGTCGATGCCGGCCGCATCGAAGATGCGGGCGAAGGTGAAGTCGTAGGCGGTGAGCATCGTGATCGGCTCACCCTTGCGCTTGCGCTGATCCAGCGAACGAACGGTAATTCGGTGCTCTCGTGCAGATGCGGTGACGTTGGACATGGGGGACCCCTGCCTTGTCTGCCGCCGCGTGTCCCTCTCTCTCCCTCTAGCGAAGTACTCTCTAGCGAAGTACTTCCAGCAAAAACAAAAAAGCGCCAATCCGGTTGATCCGGAGGCGCGATGGGCAGGGCTGATCGAGTCGGGACTTCTTGCTCATCTCCTCGAAGGAGATCTGCCCTGGCCGATCGGCACCTTCCCCTCTCGTCCACCCCCGTCTCGGTCTCAGCGTGAGATCCAAGCGTTTTCGGAGCGACCTGGAGGAGCTCTTTCATATCTGCCGGGTGAGATGGACCCGGGCTTTGTTTTAGATGGAGCCCGCAACCTGCGGTGCCCCTCAAACACCGAAAGTGTAAGCGCGCTCGTGAGTAGACGTCAAGCTGAAGTCGAATCGCCCCATCCCTCGGGGTCGATCAGACGCCGCACCGCGGGAGGCAGATGCCGCTCCTTCAGAAAATCCGCGGCATGTTCACGCAGCGCGCCGGCCAACGTCTCGATCTGCACCGAAGCCGGCTCGGCGCCCGAGAGCACGACGAAGATCTGGTCGCGCACACGACACACGCCGCTCGAGAGCGGCAAGTCGTCGGCCCCGATCTGGCCGCGTCCGGCGATGTGGACCCGCATACCGGCGTCGCGCGCCAGCTCGAAGAGGTGCTCGAGGATGCCGGCTTCGTCCATTTGCAACACGGTGCGGCGACGCGACCAAATTATCAACCCGATGGTTGTGGAGCGCAGATTGTCCCTGGCACGAAGTCTGCTCTCGAGTCGGGCATGGACTCGGACCGGCCGGTCTTCAGGCCCCCCCACTGCCCCTCCCCGGAGTGTATTTCCCATTCTGGGACCTCCACTTGGCGCTACACACGCAAGGGCTTCTTCTGGCGCCGAGCGCGTCCCCAGAAGATCCAGCGGTACGTCTGTGTCCTGGTGCGCGGAGCTAGCGGCTCGGCGTTCCGCCAGATTGCCTTCGAGCTCGGCGTCGCCCACTCCACCCTGGTTCGCCAGTCGGATCGCCTCGGACGCCACTGTCTGCTGCTCCACGAGAAGCTGCGTCCCAAACGCCCCCCCACGGAGAGACTCGTCCTGGACGGCTTCCACAGCTTCGAGTTCGGCCAGTACTGGCCCTTCGAGATCAATCTGCTCGTCGGACACTCCCACTACGTCTACGGTTTCCAGGACGCAGAGCTGCGCAGGAGCGGCCGGATGAGTGCCTACCAGAGGGCCAAGCGCCAGCAGCTCGAGGAGAGACACGGCCGGCCGGAGCCGAAGGCCACGGAGCAGAGCGTCGAATCGCTCTTGACCCGACATCTACCCGAGGGCCGCTGCGTGCGGCTCTCGACGGACGAGCACAAGGCCTATCCGCGGGTCTTCAAGAGACTTCGGGGGCATTGGATCGAGCACGATACGACGTCTTCGAAGGCGCGACGCACGACCCGGAACCCACTCTTTCCGGTCAATCGGGCGGACCTGCTGATCCGCCACGACGGGGCCAACCACAAGCGCGAGACGATTGCGTTCTCGAAGCGTCGGCAGGGGGCGATGTATCGGCTGGCGATCTGGCAGGTGGTCCGCAACTACATGAAGCCGACCCACGCCAAGGCCAATGACGCTCCACCGGGGGTTCAGATCGGGGCCATCGGCCAGCGCCTCGGTCTCGAAGAGGTCCTGGGCACTCGCCTCTTCAGCGGCCACTTCGATCTATCGGGGTGGTTGTCGGACGTCTACTTTGCGCGGATCCCGACGCGACGGCTGGCACGCTGTCTCGAGCACCGGCTGAAGCTGGCTGTCTGAGACCAGGGAAGATCGATCGACGGGCCGAGAGGCCGAGGAGCCGGGCGCTGCGGATTGGTACAGACCACCGAGACCCAATCTGCGCTCCACAACCCA
>JAFDDH010000434.1 GCA_019310975.1 Deltaproteobacteria bacterium
TACCAATGACTGTGCTCAGGAGCGTCCGATTGGATTTGACGGTAGTTCTCTTCGCGTCGCTGATTCTGGCCCTGACCTCGGCCTGCGCTGGACCGGACGTGCAGGTCTACGAGAGGCCGGACGGCACGATCATCGTCGAGTCGATGGAGGTCAAGGCAACCGTCGAGGCCGTTGATGCCCGAGCGCGTACGGTCACCCTCAAGCGAAGGTTCCACGACGCAAAGACCTTCAAGGTCGGCAAGAATTTCGCCAACTTCGATCAGATCCAGGTGGGTGACGAGGTACACGCCGTGGTAATCGAGGAGTTCGCTGTCGTCCTGGTGCCGGGTGGAGCCCCCGCGATGGTCGAGGCGGCGGCGGTGGTTGGCCTCGCACCCGATGGAAGCAAGCCCGCAGTCGTGATGGCGGAAACCGTCGAGGTGACGGCAGAGATCACCGCCATCGATTCACACGGACATCACGTGACCATCGAGTTTCCAGACGGCAGTGTCCAGACCGTGAAGGTCGGTAAGCACATTGATCTCACGAAGGTAGCCCTCGGCGATTCCGTTCTGATTCGAATTACGGAGGCCGTGGCGATCGAGGTGGTGAAGCCGCGTTAGAGCATCGCGAGCCCATCCACTGGTGCCGCTCTGGTGTCGATGACAGGAGAATTGGCCAGGGCTTCTCGCGTAGGAGAGACCGGCCGCTGGAAGGGCTACACACCGCCGCCGATGCCAAAGAAGTAGGCTGCCGAAGAGGATTGCTTGCCGGGTTCATCCTTGGCGAGCGTAGCTCGCCCGCGAACCCGGTCTCGTGCTCGAAAGTTTCAAGCCCGGTGTCTACTTTTCGGGAACAGAGCCTTGGCATCGATGGCGGCGGAAGAAGCGCCTAAGATTCCGGCATGAGTCACGGAGCGAGATCGGAAAGGGCGCGGCACGTCCGCCAGTTCAGCGACGCAGCGAGCAGCCGACCGCTCTGGATGCGCAGCCTGAACGCGGTTGGCCGCCTGGCGCCTCGGTGGCTCGAGCCCGCGGCGCAGGGCTGGTGGCAGGCGGCCCGCAAACGAGAGCCCGACGCGGGCGAGCCCGCCAAGGAAGCCGTCGAGGCCCTCGACGTGCTCGTCCACTCCCTGAAGGAATCCGCAGCCCTGAATCTGCTGGGGCGCTTCTCAGCGCAGGATGACTCCGTCCGGCTCGCGCGCACCCATCTGCGGGTCGAGCGCGTCCTCGACGAGAATCCCTCGATCCGCGACGAGGAAATTCCACCGCCGGTCTTCATCATTGGCTGGCCCAGGACGGGCAGTACGGCACTTCACACCCTGCTCGCAGCCGATCCCGCCAGTCGCACGATCCCGTACTGGGAGAGCTTCGATCCCGTGCCGCCTCGCACGGGTCCCGATCGGCGTGCCGAGAAGCTGGAGCGGATGCTCGCTCAGCTCGAACGCATCTCTCCCGACTATCACGCGATCCACCCGATGGCCCCCGATATGACAGAAGAATGCGTCGCTCTCTTCATGAACCACTTTCGAACCCTCCAGTTCGATTTCCAGTACCGCATTCCTGGCTACGTCGACTGGATGCTCGGTCAGGATGCTCGGATTGCCTACAGCGCGTATCACGATTCGCTGCGTCTCATTCACCATTTTCGTCCCGGCGGCGAACGTTTCCTGTTGAAGGACCCGACCCATCTGATCCACATCGAGACGATCCTGCAGGAATGGCCGGACGCGAAGATCATCTTCACGCATCGCGACCCGGTGTTCGCGATCAGCTCGCTGTGCAGTCTCCAGGCCCACACGCGCGCGATCTTCAGCGACGATGTGGATTCGATCGCGATCGGTGAAGAGATCATGGCGGGGCATTGGCCGCGCGCCCTCGATGCTGCCTTGGCGCTCAGGGAGCGCCTCCCTCGGGAGCAGCTCGTCGATATTCGGCATGGCGATCTATTGCGGGATCCGATTCGCACGGTCGAGTCCATCTACGATCGGCTCGGCGAGATCACGCTCGGAGACGACGCGCGCGCTGCGATGCGGCGCTTCCTCGACGAAGAGGCCGCGAAGCCCAGCAGCGTCCATGACCACAGCCTGGCGGGATTCGGGCTGCATCCCGAGGCCATCCGCGAGCGATGGAAGGGCTACTGCGAGACCTTCGATCTCGGGTCTGCGTAGAAACGGGCTAGGCCCGAGTCGGGTGCCGGTGTCGGGCCTCGACGAGGCTCACCTGCAGACGGTGACCTGCCCGCATGGCTTCTTGTCTCGGGTGCTCGCCTCTACTCTACGACTCTACGGAGTAGGTCGGGTGAAAGTAGGCGTCATAGCGCATGGCCTGCGAAGTTGTGAAGTGGTACTCGGAGTAGTTGGCGAACGTGTCTTCGTTGTTCTTGATCACGGAGCCTTTGTAGTGCCATTCGTATACGGGTGACGCGTCGAGCACCTTTGTCGGATACGCCTTCGTCGTGTAGAAGTAGGTCTGATTG
>JAFDDH010000192.1 GCA_019310975.1 Deltaproteobacteria bacterium
ATCGGGACGAGCAATCGGTGCAAAGAGCGCAGAAGAAGTACCGCAGCCGGACGACCACCCACGGCCGAAACATGGCCGGTGCGCGGGCGCTCTGGCGCGCCACGGGCATGACGGACGACGACTTCGAGAAGCCGATCATTGCAATTGCCAACAGCTTCACGGAGTTCGTGCCCGGCCACGTGCACTTGCACGACGTGGGCCAGCGCGTGAGGGGTGTGATCGAGCGGGCTGGCGGCGTCGGCAAGGAGTTCAACACGATTGCGGTGGACGACGGGATCGCGATGGGCCACGCCGGCATGCTCTACTCGCTGCCGAGCCGTGAGCTGATCGCCGACAGCGTCGAGTATATGGTGAACGCACATGTGGCGGACGGGCTGGTGTGCATCTCCAACTGCGACAAGATCACGCCCGGTATGCTGATGGCCGCGCTGCGGCTCAACGTACCAACCGTCTTCGTCTCCGGCGGCCCGATGGAGGCCGGCAAGGCGGTGGGCACCCACGACCGTCACGGCAATGCCTTGCCCGAGAAGATCGATCTGATCGACGCCATGATCGTGGCCGGCGATGACGACGTGGACGATGCCACCGTCGAGCAGATCGAGCGCTCGGCGTGCCCGACCTGCGGTTCCTGCTCGGGCATGTTCACGGCCAATAGCATGAACTGTCTGACCGAGGCCCTCGGCCTTTCGCTACCCGGCAACGGCACGCTGCTGGCCACCCATGCCCTGCGCTGGGAGCTCTTCGAGCAGGCCGGCCAGGTGATCGTCGATATCTGCAAGCGCCACTATGTCGAGGGCGACGACTCGGTGCTGCCGCGCAGCATCGCCACCTTCGAGGCGTTCCAGAACGCGATGACGTTGGACGTCGCGATGGGCGGGTCGACCAACACGGTCCTCCACCTGCTGGCGGCCGCCCAGGAGGCGGGCGTCGATTTCAGCATGGACGACATCGATGCGATTTCGCGCAGGACGCCCTGCATCGCGAAGGTGGCGCCCTCGTCCAGCTACCACGTCGAGGACGTGAGCCACGCCGGGGGCGTCTTCACCATCCTGGGTGCGCTCGAGCGCGCAGGCAAGATCGATACGCACGTGGGCACCGTGCACAGCGCCAAGCTCGGGGATGCCATCGACCGCGAGGACATCCGCCGCGAGACGGCCTCGAGCTGGGCCCGCAAGCGTGCACGCTCGGCACCGGGTGGCGTGCGCACGATCGTCGCCTTCAGCCAGGACAAATACTTCGACGACGTCGAGGACGACCGCGAGAAGGGCTGTATCCGCGAGGTCGAGTACGCGTACAGCCAGGACGGTGGGCTGGCGATCCTATCCGGCAACCTGGCCGAGAACGGCTGCATCGTGAAGACGGCGGGCGTCGACGAGTCGATCTGGGTCTTCGAGGGGCCAGCACGCATCTTCGAGAGCCAGGAGGCCGCCTGCGACGCGGTGTTGACGGACAAGATCCGGCCCGGGGACGTACTCGTTATCCGCTATGAAGGCCCGCGCGGCGGTCCGGGGATGCAGGAGATGCTCTACCCGACCAGCTACCTCAAGAGCAAGAAGCTCGGCGCCGTCTGCGCGCTGGTGACCGATGGCCGCTTCAGCGGCGGCACGAGCGGACTCTCCATCGGGCACGTCTCGCCCGAGGCCGCTGAGGGCGGCACGCTCGCATTGGTGGAAGAGGCTGACACCATCCGCATCGACATCCCCGAGCGGCGCATCGAGCTGGTGGTCGACGAGGCCGTACTCGGCGAGCGTCGCCGTGTCATCGAGGCGCGCGGCGAGGGCGCCTGGCAGCCCCTGGACCGCGATCGCAAGGTGTCGATCGCGCTGCAGGCGTACGCCGCGATGGCGACGAGCGCCGACCGTGGCGGCGTGCGTGATCTGTCGCTTCTTTCAAGACGGCGCGGCTAACCGAGACGCGCATCCCAGCATGCCGGCCGAGGCCGGCTTCGAGGAGCCCGATATGTTTATCGCGATGAACCGCTTTCGAATCGCCCGCGGGCGCGAGGCGGAGTTCGAGAAGATCTGGCGCGAGCGCGACTCCAATCTCGACAGTGTCCCCGGATTCAAGGACTTCCATCTCCTGAAGGGCCCCGAGGACGACGAGGCGACCCTCTACGCTTCACACACGACCTGGGAGTCGCGCGATGATTTTGAGGCCTGGACACGCAGCGAAGAATTCCGCAAGGCGCACTCCGGCGGCCGCGCTGCGGCCGGCATATACCTCGGCCACCCCGAGTTCGAGGGCTTCGAGCCCGTCCTCTGACGGGCCAATCCGGCCGCGCGCGCTCGCAGCGGGGTGGGGTCACGCAGGGATGTGCAGATCGGAGCTGGCCGCGGCCCGCGCCGGGCCTTTGGCGCTGGCCTTGGTACTCGCACTCGCCGCCGTGGCGCACGCCGAGGGACCGGCGCCGACCGAAGGGATGGCGGCGGCAGAAGGCCTGCTCCGCTTCGAAGAGATGTGCGATGCGTCCGCCGTCATCACGACCGCAGACGGCACCCTCCTGGTGGGCGAGGATCGCGGCAACCGGCTGATCGTCTATCGCGAGACCGGCGGCAAGCCGATCGGTGTCGTCGACGTTCGCGAGCACCTGTACCTGAAGAAGGTCTCCGGACCCAGCCACGCCCACATCGAGGGCGCGGCTCGGGTGGGGGATCTGGTCTACTGGATCAGCTCCCATGCGCGCACGCCCAGCGGCCGCGCGGAGCCCAAATTCGCGCGCTTCTTTGCCCTGCTCACGCGCTCCTCCGCGCGGGGCGAGCAGGCCAGGCCCTATGAGCTGAGCTACGTGCTGCTCTCGCGCGATCTCGAGGCCGCCGACGCGCTCGGCCTCGAGGCCGCGATCGCTTCGGCGGAGCGTGTGCGGCCGGACCTGGCACCGGCCAGGGCTGGGCTCGACATCCAGGGGCTCGCCGCCGCCCGGGACGGGCGCGGCCTGCTGATTGCGCTGCAGGCGCCGCGGCGCGACGGCAAGGCGCTGCTGATCCCCTTCCTCAATCCAGATCGGGTGATCATCGGCGTCGCCAGGGCGGCATTCGGCGAGCCGATGGCGCTGGATCTGGGCGGCCATGGCATTGCCAGCATCGACTGGGTACCGGGGCTCCACACCTACTTCGTGGTGGCGGCGCCACCGGCGGGTGGCGAGGGCGCCTGGAAGCTCTACCGCTGGTCGGGGGATCCGGGTGCGGCGCCGGTCTTCGTGCAGGATGTGGGCAGTGCCGACTTCGAGCCCCAGGCGATGGCGGCCAGCCCGGACGGCCGTCGGCTGGTGCTGCTCAGCGACGACGGCGACCGCCTCTTCGACACCCCGGACGCGGCCGCGTGCAAGGGCCAGCCTGTCGCTGCTCTGCAGTGCCCGTGCTGGCGCGTGGCCGAACGTGCGAAGCGCCATTTCCGTGGCCGCTGGATCGACATCGATCTGCCGGGTGCGGCAGAGATTGCCAGCCCCACGATGCCCGAGGCCGGCAAGCAGGACTGAGACCAGGTGCCCGATATGGCTACCTCGAGGCCGTCAGCTCCCGCTCTGAGAAGTGTCGGTCGCGCAGCTTGGGCATTGCCTCGTGGGTGGTCACCATGAGCTCTGTGAACGTCTCGAGCTTCAGGTGCTCCATCCGCGATCGGCGTGCGATCCAGACCTGGTGGCCTCCGCCTTCCCCCCCCTCCCGCCCGTCCGCGACCGCCTGGACCGATTCCGGATCCGCCCGAAGTCGCTTGACCTGCACGCGCTTGTTGTCCCAGTAGAGCGTCTGGATCGGGACGAAGTGCTCCTTCTCGACGTAGAGCACCAGCTTCGCGTACTCGGACTCGGCATCGAGATTCGGCACCACGGTCACGACGTAGGTGGGGATGCCATCCACCTCAGCGTCCGCGAGCCGGAAGTGGGAGCCGTCCTCCATCTCGGCGGGCACGATGTCCTCGAATGCGAAGTCGGTGCCCGCGATCGTCTCTCCGCGCACGTTGACGCGCCGCACCTTGCGCGCGCTGGGCCGATACACGAACTGATCATCCTGGCCGTTGCGCTTGTTGATGACCAGATAGCCGAGGTGGCGCACGTCCTGGGGCGCAAAGTACTTCGCGATCGTCTTGGAGAGCACCGGGCCCTTCTCGTCTCGGTAGCTCTTGTACCTCAGCCGCAGCTCGACATCCTGGTAGTGGCCGCCGCGGTCGCCCGAGTGCAGGGAGATCGATTGCTCGAAGGCGCTGAAGCGATTGTCCAGCACCCGATCGTAGAGATCGTCGCCGGTGAGCCCGTCCTCCCCGAGGTACTCGTCAATCGGGATGAACTCCGCTTCGGCCGCGACCAGCGGGGCGGGAAGCAGGTAGGCGAGCAGGGCGCAGAGGAGGGCCGAGAGGAGCGTGATGAGGAGGGCCACGCGAAGGCCAGCGAGGATTGCGAGCAGGGGCGCGGACGGTCTGTGAGGCACGGTCACTCCCAGCGGGCAGGGGCTCTCTGGTAAGGCCAGTATATGCGGCGTTCGCCCATGGGTAGAAGGCCTTCGGGTAGAGCGGATTTTTTGTGCATCGGGCACGAAGGTCGCCTGGCCGGTCAGCCGATTCAGGAGGGGTCGCCCTGTGCGACACCACACGGCGGGTCCCAGGGCCGCGCCGTCGGAGGCGAGCCGGTGGGCAAGCTGATCGTGATGGTGATGATTTGCGGCCTGATCTGGGTCGGGATGGAGGTCTACTCGAAGGGCGCACACGACGCATTCGGTGGCACCTTCTCGTTCCTCACGGCCGGTGACGACATGCCGGAGAAGGCCAGCGAGTACGTCTCCACGCCGCGTCGGGTGGGCAATATCGTCGACGACCGCATCCGGGAAGGTGCGGCGCGATACGACGATATGCTGGACGAGTAGGCCGAGCGTTCTACGCGCTGGGACCTGCTCCCGGCGTCGCGGCCGGGCCCTTGCCAGGGGTCCGCAGCTTGGCCGGGGTTGGGCCGTTCACGAAGCGCTCGATGGCTGCCAGGTGGCGTCGGGCACCGCCCAGGAACTCCAGCCCGAACCCGGTCTGCACATCGCTGCCCTCGCTCGGGAAGCGCACGCGGGTCCAGGCCACACGGGCGACGGTCTGTACCGCCTCGCCGCCGGGTAGCTCCAGCTCCACCAGCAGGCGCGCACCGGGCCGCGGGGGCTCCTGCGTCATGATGAACGCGCCGCCCCGCGAGATGTCAGCGCACATCTCCTCAGCCGTCAGGAAGAAGGGCTTGCCGGTTTCCGGGTCCACTTCCGCGTCGATGCTCGAAATGCGCACCGGCAGGCGCACCGCCTCGCGGCGGTAGCGCTGGACGCGCCGCTCGGCTCCCGGGCCGTCGTCGGACATGGCTTCCCCTCCTGTCCGACCCGATCGGCATGCGGAGGCCCACGCCTTAGCGGCAGGGCGTCGAAATGCCGAGTAGCCTTGAGGGGATAGGGCCCCGGATGCTCTTCAGCTGCCGATCCGTACGCGGTAGGGGAAGGTGATCCGCTCCGCGCCCGGGGTCTCTTCCGGCTCGTTGCTCGAGTAGCTCGAGTAGAGGGGCGAGAAGGCGGACCCCGCCTCCTTGGGGGCGTCGCTGCCAACCCGCTTGCGCCGACCCGCCTCGACAGAGTGCGGGCTGCTCTTGCACAGGTCATTCGGCGAGAAGGGCAGCACACCGGCTTGCTCGGACCGGTCGTCGCAGAGCTTCTTGACGTCGGCGGCCGAGAGGCGTCGGATCTCGACGCGCCCGCGCGTGATCGGGCTGAAGAGCGGGCCGTCCCCGCGCCCACGCACCTCGAGCCAGTCCTCGAGCGCGATCAGCTCGTCGTTCTGGAGCGGGATGCGGCGCGAGCGCTTGGCGCCCGGCGCCTTCACCTTGATCGTCATGCGTTGCTGCCTCTGATCGAAGGCGAGGGTGCCGAGGCTGAGGTTGATCAGGTCGACGGTCTTGAGGCAACCGAACCAAGCCAGGCCGAGCATCAGCGCGTCACGGCAGCCGGCCACGCCCGAGTCCATATCACAGGCGGAGAGCAGGGCGCGGACCTCGCCGTCGGTGACGACACGTTCGCGGGTGTTCCTGGCCCTGCTGCCATTGCTCGTGGCGGACTCGAGCCCCTGGTCGAGCTCGTCATCGAGGAAGCCGAGGCTGCGGCACTCCTCCATCACGCGGCGCAGCGAAACACGCATCTTCTGGACATGCTTGGCGGGATAGCTCTCCGGCATCTGCTGAAACCTGCGGGTGTGGTCGTGGCGGCAGCGCAGCAGCTCGACCTTCGTCGGTGCGCCCGGCTCCTTCACGATCGAGAGTGCCAACGCCTGGTGGTACGTGCGCACCTGATGCCAGGGGAAGCGAAGGTCGTCGCACACGCCGCCGCTGATCACGGTGGCCAAGGTGCCCAGCGCATCTTCCGCGCTGCGTCGTCCATCGCCCGCCTTCAGGGATGCGATGTAGGCCGCTGCGGCTTGCTCGCCTTTGGAGACTTCCTCGGGGGCCAGACAGAAGTCCGCCGAATCGTCTGTTGGGGTGTTGTGGTGCGCGCCGTAGGCGTCCGCGGACACGATCGATCCTCCCAGACTCGGGGGGCCGGAAAGCTCCCGACTTGCGACCCGAGTTGCATCTTGTTCGAGGGAAAACGGGCTTGCCATTCCGCCAGTTTCGAGGCGAAATGTCAAGCGTGGAGTTTTGCCCCCAGTTGCAGGATTCGTTTCAAGTATCTGTATCAAAATAGGTTTCCACCTTCCATGCTTGGATCAACAATCGCTTCGGAGATTGACTCGCCAGTCAACGAGCACCGAAAAGGCCGATCTTCGCGGCTTTTGGGAGCCGGCCCGCGGTCGCTCGGAAGCCACTCACAGGCCGCACAGGCCGGCCTCTCAAACGGTGATTCGCAGCCAGTAGCCGGCGTACTTGCGCACGTTGATGACGACTGAGTCGAAGATCAGGTACTGGCCCTTGATGCCGAGCAGTGTGCCGCTCAGCTCCGGGCTCTTTTCGAGGTTGTGCGAGACAATCTTCGTGGGGTACGCGACGATCGGATACGCGATCTCGGTGGCCGGGCCATCGGGTGGCCTCTCGCCGGGTAGCCGAGTGTCGCCAGCCGCTCGTTCGAGCTCGCCGAGCAGTCGATCTCTCTCGTGCACGAGATCCAGCCAGGGCGGTTGGCCGCGCAGCATCGCGCGCCAATTCGTTCTGTCGCTGACGTGCGCCTTGAGGGCGACCTCGACGTGCCCGGCCTCGAGGCGCGACGCCACGACGCGGATTGGCAGCGCCTGGGCGGCGCCCTGGTCGATCCAGCGCGTGGTCGCGTCGAGCCCCCGCGTGATGCCCACCTTCAGCCCCGATGAGTTGGCGAGATAGACGGTGTGCGGGATCAGACAATGCTGCTCCCCCCAGGCGGGCTCACGGCACGTGCCCACGCTGTAGTGGCAGAGCTCCGGCTGTACGATACAGCGGTCGCAGCTCGCCAGCGTCTTGAAGCAGGGGTAGCAGTGGCCCTGGCCAAAGCTCCTGCGCGTGGTGCGGCCGCAGTGCACGCACTCGATGCGGCCGTTCCAATCGAGCTGCAAGGGCTGACCGAGCAGGGCATTCAGCGGGATGCGCGCCTCGCCCACGGGCAG
>JAFDDH010000193.1 GCA_019310975.1 Deltaproteobacteria bacterium
CCGCCAAGCTCGATGGGTGTGGCGCGAGCGCACGATTCTCGACTATGCGGTGTTGCTTGCTGTCAGAATCCAGGCACCAAAGTCCATTACGACCGCACCGTCCTCGTAGTGGGGCGAGAGCGCCTCGTGCATCGACTTCGTCACGGCTTCGATCACCGATGCATCCGCCTCGCGGAGCGCCGCACCCGCCGGTCCCATTTGCTGCAGGAAGCTCACGATCTCCGCTAAGGGCAGGCCCTTGCCGACAGAGAGTCGCCCCTCGTGGGCTTCGGCGCGAACGTCGCTGAAGCCAGCGGACTCGAGGATGTCCACCACGCGATCGGCGTCCGCGAAGGCGAATGGGCCCGGTGCCGTGGACTCCGCGGGCGCGGGTAGCTCGACGTGCTGTGCCGTCGCGGCCGCAGGAATCAGCATCCACGGGTTCTTGGTGATCGCTTGCCAGCAGATGAACGTGAGCCGGCCGGCCGGCCGCAGCGCGCCGCGCAGATTTGCGAATGCCGCTCTCGGGTCTTCGAAGAACATGACTCCGAAGCGCGAGAAAAGCAGGTCGAAGGCAGCCGACTCGAAGTCATGCACCTGACCATCTGCCCGCACGTACTCGACCTGGCCGACGCCCGCGCGCTCGACGCGCGCGTGCGCGTCGACGAGCATCGGCTCGGAGATGTCCACGCCGAGGACGCGACCGCCCTCTCCCACTCGCTCGGCCAGCGCCAGGCTCGTCTGCCCGCAGCCGCACCCCACGTCGAGCACGCTCTCGCCCGAGGCCACCGAGGCGCGATCCATCGCCGCCCGGCCGAGCGGCTCGATCTGGTCGTTGATGCGGTCGGTGAGCGAAACCCACTTCGGCCCGGACACCTCGTTCCAGTACGCGATCTGCTCGGCGTTCGTACCCGAGGATTCAGTCATTTCGGCCCCTACTCCTGCTCTTGATCGCTGTCCGGTCGACCCACTCGACCGCCTGCAAACGTAGCCCGCGCCCGTTCAATCGCATCGGCAGTGGAGCCACTCGGATCGTACGCCTATGCTCGATCGAGCGCCTTCGTAGAAGCGCAACCCAGGGGATCCATTGAAGACGCTGTCTGCCGCCGCAGCCGCAGAGCTGGTCCGGGACCGCGATACACTGGCCATCCCGCTCGGGCCCGGTCAGCCCGGCAGCCTGCTACACGCGCTCGGCGAGCGTGAGCACTTTGACGAGCTGCGTGTCTTCGGGGCGCTGCTCGTCGACTTCTACCCGCTCTTCACCCGATCCGGCGTGAAGCTGCTCTCGGGATTCTTCGGTCCGGTGGAGCGCATGCTGCTCGGAGCCGGGCACGATGTCGAATTCGTTCCCGCCGACTTTCGGCGCTTCGCCAGCATTGCGCGTCGGCTCTCGCCACGTGTGATGGCCACGAACGCCACGCCGCCCGACCGGGATGGGCGACTCAGCCTCTCGCTGCACGCCGGTGCAACGCTGGAGGAGCTCCACGCTGCCGGACGCGATCCCAAGCGCATCCTCATCGTCGAGACCAACGAGGCCCTGCCGCGCACGCTGGGCCTTCCGCCGGAGCACCCGCACAGCCTGCACGTCGACGAGATCGACATCCTCATCGAGTCCGACCGCGAGATCTTCATACTGCCCGACGCGGAGCCGAGCGACGTCGAGCACCGCATCGCGGAGCACGCGAGTCCATTCATCCTGGATGGCGCCACGCTTCAGACGGGCATCGGTGGCATCCCCAATGCCGTAATGAGTATCCTCGCGAAGTCGGCCGGCGGCGATTACGGGATCCACTCCGAGATGTTCACCACCGGCCTGATGCGGCTGCACCAGGCCGGCAAGGTCAGCAATCGCAAAGGACACCTGGATGGCCTGTCGATCTGCACCTTCGCGGGCGGCACGCGCGAGCTCTACGACTGGCTCGACGGCAACGAGGAGGTCCGATTCTTGCCCGTCGACCAGGTGAACGATCCCGGTATCATCGCCGGCAATCGCCGCTTCGTTTCGATCAACGGTGCACTCTCCGTCGATCTATTCGGGCAGATCGCAGCCGATACGCTCGGCGGAATCCAGTTTTCCGGCATTGGTGGACACGAGGACTTCGTGGCCGGCGCCGCGTTCTCAGACCACGGCCGCTCACTCGTCTGCCTGCCCGCGACCGCGAAGGTCGGAGACCAGCTCGTCTCGCGCATCGTCACGGCCCTGGCTTGCGATACGCTGGTGACGACGCCGCGCCACCAGGCCGACGTCGTGATCACCGAGTACGGCTCCGCCGAACTGGCGGGACGAACCGTGGGCGAACGCGCCGAGGCACTGGCGGCGATCGCCCATCCTGACATGCGCGACTCCCTCGCCAAGCAGGAGGCGGGCGTGGCGTCGGTCTCGGTCGGGAACTGAGGCGGGAGGCCATCCATGTCAGGGGATGAGGGCCGGGGCGTGCCGGCATGGGCCCTTCCGACCGCCGTCGCCGCACTCAGCGGCTGGGCGTACATCCTCACGCTGGCACCCACGGTCGCGAGCTCGCGTGACTCCGCGGAGCTGGCCCTGGCGACGATCGAGCTCGGAGTCGCGCATCCGACCGGCTACCCGCTCTACACATTGCTCGGCCACGCCTTCATCAGCGCGCTTGCGTTCGGCGATCCCGGCTGGCGTCTGAACCTCTTCTCCGCACTCTGCGGCGCCGGCGCGATCGGGCTGCTCGCCGATCTGCTGCGTCGGCTGACAGGCAGCGGCCAGGCCGCCTGGCTCGGGGCATTGGTCTTCGCGTTCAGCCCGCTGGTCTGGCAGGAGACCAACGTCACCGAGGTCTACGCACTCCATCTGCTCCTGCAGGTGGCAATCCTCTGGAGCTGGCGGGTCTGGGAAGAGAGCGACGACGTGCGCTGGCTCGCCGTCATCTCATTTCTCGTCGGGCTCTCCCTGGCCCACCATCTGATGACGGTGCTCTTGCTGCCGTGCCTCGGGACGGCGGTGGTGCTTCGGTGGCGAGAGCGGCGAGAGCGGCGAGAGTTGTGGACTGCGACGCGCGCGCTCCGCCTGGCCGGCTGGCTGCTACTCCCACTCGCCCTCTACGCCTATATCCCGATCGTGATGGCGACCCAGCCAGAGATCTGCTGGACGGATCTCACTACGCTGGAGTCGATCTTCGGGCACATTCTGGGTGGCGGCTACGCGGGCTCCAATCTCGGCATCGGCGAGCCCGCCTTCTGGCAGAAAGCAGTGAGGTATCCGCTCGGCCTCGCGAGCCAGTTCGGCCTGGCACTGATCCTGGTACCGCTGGGCATCTGGTCACAGCGAGCCAGGCCGCGCGAGCTGTGGCCATTGGCGGTCGGCTTCGCTGTGTCGCTGCTCTTCGCGCTGGCGTACAACGTCGTCGATCCGGACCCGTTCTATCTGACGTCGTGTCTCTTCGTCGCGATCTGGATCGGGGCGGGTGCAGCGTGGCTATGCAAGACGACGGGGAGAGCGCCCTCCTGGTTGCGGCGGACCACGCGTACGCTCGTTGTCGGACTGCCGGCGCTATCCGGGTTCAGCCATTTCACGGCAAA
Source organism: Deltaproteobacteria bacterium (assembly GCA_019310975.1). Lineage (GTDB taxonomy): Bacteria > Myxococcota_A > UBA9160 > UBA9160 > UBA4427 > JAFDDH01. The sequence continues at coordinate 3,526 of JAFDDH010000193.1, forward strand.
CGACCGCAGCGATGACTTCGCCATCTACGACCGCGAGATGGCCGCCCTCGCGGTCGCAGAGCGCGGCGCTGTCTTCCTGACCTGGGGCGACAACAACTTTCCCCTCTATCTGCACCGCGTCCACGCGCTGCGACCGGATCTGGACGTCATCCCTCTCCGGCTGACTATCCTCTGCAACCTGCCACCCGAGCTGCAGGCGGTGCGGAGCAGAGGCGATACGCTGCGGGGCGAAGGCCTGGCCCAGACATTGGAAGCCGTTCAGACCCTCGGCGGCCGGCCGCGCGCCCTGGTGGCGGCCCCCGTAGACGTCGGAAGCGGCTGGGAGAGCTTCGGTCTTTTTGCCGTCGAAGGCGGCGCGCTGACCCGACTGGCTCCGTTGCGCGGAGAGAGAACTCCGAGTGACGACGTCGACCGATCGGCCGAGGCACCTCGAGCCCGAGATGCACACCCGACTCTCCTCGGCGTGACGCCGGCCGTGCGGGACGTCGCGCAGGGCGACGTGGTGTACCTGCGCTACGCGTGGAAGCTCTCCGGTCGCCCCCCGACCGGAGCTCGAGTCGTGACCTATCTCGGTGACCCGGCGGGCGCACCGGCATTGCGACCGGACGGATCGCCCGCCTTCGAGGTCACGCACGAGCTCGGGCGAGACCTGCCCACCCATGACCGGGGATTGACGGGAGAGCTTGGAGAGCTGCTCGCCCACTCGATCCCCTACGACGTGCCCAGCGGCGATTGGACGTTGTGGGTCCGGCCAATCTGGGATCCTGGCGCGGTGGCAGTCGGGATGCTTCACGTCCGCCAGGCAGACCGCGTGCTGTGGGAGCTGCCTCGCATCTGGCGAATGCCTTGAGGGTGCTGCAGAGGAGATCGAAAAAGGTCGGAAATGAGAAGGGGCCGGGCGAAGAACGCCCGGCCCCAGACTTTCCCGGTCGAATCGGCTCTTAGAACACCGACTGACCGAAGTTCGCACCGCAGGGACCCACGGTGTTGAGAACGCCGGTCGACGAGCCCACGACCACGTCCGAGCAACCCAACGTGTTGTCGCTGATCGCCGAACCCGACGGATCCGAATGGCGGTAGCCCCAGACCTGCTGGGTGCTGTCACCATCAATATCCGCCATCGCATCCGCCACGTAGGAGAGCGGGGTCGAGGTGTTGGTCGCCACGCCGTACTGGAAGAACACCTGTCCTTCCGGCTCCCAGCCGAGAATCAGGAAGTCCGAATCGCCACCTGATCCTGTGAACACCTGCTTGGTCGTGCTACCGGCCGTGCCCGGCGTCGCGGCGGCGGACACATAGTTCCCGAACTCGGCGAGGTAGGACTCCTCGGAGGTACGGATTGCAGCCAGGTTGACCTTGGACTCCGAGGTCTTCGCCTTCAGCTGGAAGCGAAGGAAGTTCGGAATCGCGATCGCGGCCAGAATGCCGATGATCGCCACCACGATCATCAGCTCGATGAGAGTAAAGCCCTTCTTGCCCTTGCGGAGCAGCTTGCTCATGTCTGTCGTTCTCCTGATTACGCCGGCAGCCTGTGTCGGCGCCGAAACATTTGCTTTCGAAGCTCGGGTACAGCAAGAGCGATGCCAATGATCAGGGGGAGCGCTCGGCCCTGCGCAACTGGCGACCAGAAGTCCTCGTCCCGGCGCCGGAAAGATTCGGACGCTCGCGATGGGTGGCCGGCCACGACTTCCAGCCACAGCGGACGACAGTGACAATCTACGCGGCTCGATGGCGAAATCCGTCAGCCGTGAAGCAGCGCCGCGATCCAGCAAGCGGACGGATCGTGTCGACGAAGACGTCGAAGCGCCACCCAGCGCTCTTCGTCTGGGAATCGGGATCCCAACGTTCCGCTGTCATTCGACAATCGCTTGTCTACATCACTGCCTGGTGTCGGTCTTGTATCCAATCCAATGGCCGGCTTGTCGCTTCAGTGGTGAGTCCCGCAGGTCGAAGAACAACCAAACTCGCCGAGCGATGACCGAGCACTCGGTGCCAGCTGGGAGATCTATTATGTGTCGGGTCCCTTCCAATCCAGTCCAAAAGTGCCTGGTTCTAGTCGTTGCTCCCATGCTCTTGCTCTCCCTGGCCTGGGGCGATGCAGCCGCTTCAGCACAGCTGGGCGAAATGAGTATCGAGGCGCTGCTCGAGCAGGAGCTCGTCGAGATGGAGGTCACCGGCATCCACCACACCCATCCGAAGGGCGAGTGGATGATCGGATACCACTACATGCGGATGAACATGGAGGGCAATCTCGATGGCACTTCGGACGTCAGCGTGCCCGAGATCTTCGCCGAGGGCTTCATGGTCGCACCCACGAGCATGTGGATGGAGATGCACATGATCCACGGCATGTACGGGCTCACCGACAAGCTGACGCTGATGATCGTGCTGCCCTTCGAGCGCAAATCGATGGATCACGTCCGCGCGATGGGTCTTGGTCAATTCACGACGACAAGTGGCGGCATCTCGGATCTCGAGTTCACGGCGCTCTACAGCTTGTGGCGCACGGATCGGCATCGCCTGATCGGCGGCCTGACGATCACCGCGCCCACGGGCTCCATCGACGTCAGGGGCTTCGTCCCTGGCATGATGGGCAATCCAGTGCGGCTCCCCTACCCGATGCAGCTCGGATCCGGGACCTGGGATTTCATTCCGGAGCTGACGTACATCGGACAGGTCCCGAAGTGGCAGTGGGGCGCGAACGTCGGCGGCACGCTGCGGGCGGGCACCAACGACAACAACTATACGCTGGGCAACGCCTATGAAGTCATGGCCTGGGGGGCGCGAAAGCTCACCGATTGGAGCAGCCTGAACGTACGCCTGAAGTGGAGCCAATGGTTCAACATCGATGGGGCCGATCCACAGCTGAATCCAATGATGGTCCCCACCGCCGACCCGAACCGCCGCGCCGGCCGCAGGCTCGACTTCCTGGCCGGCCTCAGCGTCTTCACGGGAAGCGGCAAGCTCGAGGGGCTCCGACTGACCGTCGACGGCGGGACACCGATCTACCAGTCGCTGGACGGACCGCAGCTCGAGACCGACTGGATGGTCGGCGCCATGCTGGAGTGGACGTTCGGATCCTGAACCCGAAGTAGAAGCGACTCTGCGAAATCCTGATGAATCACTCGGTCGGCGGCTTCAGAGATCTGATCGGCAGCGAAATATGGAGTCGCGCAGGGAGATGCCTGTGCAGCTTCAGCTTGCGCTGTGGCACGAGGCGGCACATCCCAGTGCGAGCGGCCGCGCTACTCGTGATCATCGGTCTTCTCCTGCCCTCGAGAGGGGCCGCGGATCTCGAGCAGAAGCAGCTCGAACTCAAGGCTGCAATCGTCCAGCAGTTCGTCCGCTTCGTGCGCTGGCCCGAAGAGCTGCTACCCGGAGAGGGCGAGCCATTCGTCCTCTGCATCCTCGATCGCCAAGCCCTTGCCGATCGGCTCGTGCTGATGGTCCGGGACCAGCAGGTGCAGAAGCGGTCGCTCGAAGTTCGCCCGGTCCAGCATCCGACGGCGGCCTGTCACCTCCTCTTCATTGGGTCGAGGCAGCCCGAAGACCGCGAACGCATACGGCGAGAGGTATTGGCTCAACCCATTCTCACTGTGGGCGACGCCGATGACTTCGCGATCCGCGGCGGAATGATCGAAATCTACTGGAAGGCCGGCCGCGCGAAGCTCCGGATCAACAAGCAAGCGGTCGAGCACGCCAGCCTGAGAATCACCTCGCGGCTGCTGGCGCTCGCAGAAATCATCGAGGGACCGCGTCAAGCGAAGCATTGAGACGCGATCCCGTGTGCGTCGACTTGACACTGCAGCGGGTCGGCGCACGGCAGCCTCCGCGACGGCGATGGTGCAGCGAGTCCGCCGCGGGATGCGCCGGCACCAATCGGGGCGATCCAGACGAGGCTCCAGATGGCTGGATTCCGGCGCAGCTCTCGGAGACCGAGTGGCGGGGCGGACGGGACTCGAACCCGTTCTTTTGAGGCTCTCTGTAACCATTAATCAGATACTTAGACTACTTAGTTGCCGGAAAATTGGCGAAAACA
>JAFDDH010000053.1 GCA_019310975.1 Deltaproteobacteria bacterium
CTCGGCAGAAGACGTGAAGCAGGTCGTGCCGCATGTGCACGCCGGCGGCGAGGGCAAGGAGATCGTCGCGCGCATCTTTGTGCTGCCGGTGGCGGATCGTGAGACCGCACTGGCGATCGGTCGCCGCGCGGTGGCCGCATACCTCAACGTGCCCGTCTATGCGGCCTTCCACGAGTGGCTGGGGCGGGGGGATCAGCTCGCCGGGATGTGGAAGGCGTGGCAGGAGGGCGATCGCAATGCCGCCCTGGAGGCAATCCCGGAGGAGGTGGTGGACGCCCTCATCGTCAACGGATCGCCCGAGGCCTGCCGCGAACATATCGGCCGCTACATGGAGAACGGCGTGGACACGCCGGCGCTCGCCATCCTGCACACGGGCGACCTGCGCGAGACGATCCGTGCGCTGGCGCCCCGATAAAGCTTTCGGCGGCGCGCAGGTAGAGGCGCGGTGAGAAGCGCGGACGCTGCGGGAGCCCGGCGCCCAGCCAGGAGATATCTGCTTCGATGACCCGTAAATGGACCCCGCGTGCGCTCCGATTGGGGGTCTGGCTCTCGGCCCTGCTGGCCGTTGCGGTGGGCCTCGCGTCCGCAGACTCCACTGTCTTCCGCTATGCCGACGCCTACGCGAAGCTCCTCGAGAAACACACGGAGGCGGTCCACACCAAGGTCGGAACCCGCGTCGACTACTCTCGGCTGCGCACGGACCCAGCCTGGAAGGCAATGTTGGCCGAGCTGCGCGCTGTCGATCCGGCTGGCCTGAAGACGCGCGAGGAACAACTCGCATTCTGGATCAACACCTACAACATCCTGGCCATTGATCTCGTCCTGAATCACTACCCGGTGGAGAGCATCAAGGACATCGGCTCACTCTTCCGTTCGGTCTGGAAGGTCGAGGCCGGGCGTATCGCTGGCCGCGACTACAGCCTGGACGAGATCGAGCACCAGATCATTCGGCCCATGCACGAGCCACGAATTCACGCGGCCATCGTCTGTGCCTCGATCTCCTGCCCCAATTTGTTGCGCGAGCCCTATGTGGCCGAGCGCCTGGACGAGCAGCTCGACGCCTCATTCCGTGCCTGGCTCATGCGGCCAGAGAAGGGACTGCTCGTGGATCGGGTTGGCTCGGCGTTACGGATCAGCCCAATCTTCGAATGGTTCGAGGATGACTTCGGGGGCCGCGCCGAGGTACTGGTCTTCGTGGCTCGCTACGCACCGCGCGCGGATGCGGCCTGGATTCGCGAGCAGGGCTTCGACGTCAAGGTCGATTACTTCGACTACGACTGGCGCCTGAACCAGTAGGGCGAACTATTCGACACCGAGCATCACGTAAGAGAGGTAGCGCTGGTTGATCTCACTCACGTACTTGACGGGCTCCGGCTTTCTCATGGCCAGGAGCGCCAGCTCGACGTTGCGGAACCAGCGCAGCGGGTCGAGCCCCATTCGCTTCGCCTTGTTGCGTGCGTTGATGATCGTTGCGGGCCCAGCATTGTAGGCGGCGAGTGCCAGGCGGACGCGGTCGCGCTCGCGCATCTCCTCGATGCCGTCGAAGTAGCGGTTCTTTATCCACGCCAGGTATTTCACCCCGGCGTGGATGTTGTTGGATGCATTCTCCTCGCCCGCGATGGGATAGATGTCGACATAGGGCTCCTTTGCAGTCTTGGGCTTGATCTGGAAGAGCCCCGTCGCCCCGTAGCGGTTGCGAATGTTCTGGCGGAAGCGCGATTCCTGGTAGGCCATGGCCGCCATCAATCGCCAGTCGAAGCCGTACTGCTCCGCGTAGTTCCGAAACTCATCGTCGTAGGTTGAGAGTACGACTCGATCACCCTTCTCCATGCGGGTGCGGAGGCGCTCGTGGTCTTCGAAATAGCGCTTGACGCCGATGTTTCCGAGCAGGCTGCCATGCTTGTACTCGAGCAGGAATTCATTCATCTCGGCGACCAGGTGGGTTGCGCCGAGATGTGCAGCCCAAGCGAGCTGGCCGTCCCGGCGCAGTGTCAGCTGCGGCAGGATCACGAGCTTGGGATAGAGCTCGACGGCGATCTCCGCGACGATGGAGTCCGCCACACTGAAATCGAAGACGCCATTGGCGACCAGCGCCAGGATGTCTTCGGTTTCGAGGCGCTCGTCCACGGTCTGGACCTGGATCGGTGCCTTGCCGGCCGCCTTCAGGCGGCCACTCTCGGTCTGCAAGCTGGCGTGATAGCTACTACTCCGTCGCACGGCCACCCGGCGGCCAGAGAGATCGGGAATCTCTCCGCGGGCTGCGATATCGCGCCGGGTCACGACCAGCTCGTCGATCTTGCGATAGGGGGATGAGTAGAGGACGAGGCTCCTGCGCTCCGGCGTAATCGTCATTCGCGAGGCGATTACGTCGCCGCGGCCTTCTACCAGCATCGGGATCAGCTCTTCGGTCGCAACGGGAAGCAGCTCGAATTGGATCTTCGGCGCATTTCTCCCCTTGGCGTACTTCGCGTTGAGGTGGTCGATGAAGGCGCGGACCATCTCGTATTGATATCCGGCGTAGTGGCCCTGATAGATGAAATAGTCGAAGGAATTGAGTGAGGTCAGCACGCGTAGGTAGCGCCGCTCGAGCACATCCTCGAGATCCGCCACATAGGTCTCACCGGCATGCTGGCCCATGGCTTGCCGGCCTGCCTCCTCGGCTCCGGCTGCTCCGAAGGGCCGTGAAAGGTCTGGGGTCATCGGCGACGCGAGCAGCAGGCAGGCGGCAGCTGGGCATGCGAGGGCTCGAGATTTCATTGAGGTCAAGCCGGCCATGTGGCCGATGTGTAGCAGGTCACCTAATCCGCGAATCAAGAGCAGCGGACAGCGGTCTCCAATCGGTGCGAGACACGCTCAGACGTGATGTCGGGGGGTGCGAAGGACAGAGTCGTCCCACGATTGCCTCAATCACTCATTCAGCGGATCGCTTTCCCCCTGTGTCAGAGACTGCCCGTCGTGGCCGTCTGGGCCCCGCTCGGCCCGGCAACCCAGGTAATTCCGGCAAGTTTTCCGCACTTACGCACGCGTTTATTGTAGGATGTGCCCCGCGCGCTGGGCGGGAATGCATCGGTGCGGCGTGATCAATTGGAGAAAAGAGATTGGCTAAGGGCAACGTCAAGTGGTTCAGTGAGCAAAAGGGTTTCGGATTCATCACGCCGGATGATGGTGGAAAGGACCTCTTCGTCCATTTCTCCAACATCCAGGGTGACGGATATCGGAACCTCCAGGACGGTCAGGCGGTCGAGTTCGACCCCGCGCAAGGGCAGAAGGGGCCAGAGGCCCAGAACGTCCGCATCGTCTGATCGCTGCGCCACGACAGATGAAGGGGCCCCGACCTTGTTGGGGCCCCTCTTTTTATTAGCCCGCCGCGGGCGCCTTATTGGCCCGCCGCGGGCGCTTTGTTAGCCCGCTGCGGGCGCTCGAATGCCTGCCGCGGCCGCTCGATTGACCGGCCGCGGGCGAATCGCGGGGTCGTTGCGTCAGAGAATCTCTGAGATCGCGCGCATGCTCTCGGTGTCTCCTTCCAGGCCTCCAGGCGATCCTTGATGCGATCGATGGGCCCACAGAGCGAGATCTCGTCCGCGAACTGATCCGGCACGGCGGCGGCGGCCTCCATGCGCTTTCCCTCGAAGAAGAGGTTCTGGATCTTGTGGGCCTCCGCCTCGAATCCCATGCGCGCCATCAGCTCCATGTGGAAGTTGTGCTTCTTCGCTCCCATACCGCCGATGTAGAAGCCGAGCATGGTCTTGACGGGCATCAGAGCCTGCTCGAGGTCGTCGTTGATATTGCAGATTAGAAACTGCGTGATCTCGAACTCCGGCCGCATGCTCCCCAGAGAGTCGGCGTAGACCTCGGGCCGGAAGGGCGAGTAGTAGAGGGGCAGCCAGCCGTCCGCGATCTCCGCAGCCAGCGCCACGTTCTTGGGCCCCTCAGCGCCCATGAAGATGGGAATGTCGGCGCGCAGGGGGTGGGTGATGGAGCGCAGCGGCTTGCCCAGCCCCCAAGCGCCTTCGCCTGTGTAGGGCAAGGGGTAGTGGGGACCGCCGCTCTCGACGGGCTTCTCGCGCCGCAGCACCTGACGGATGATGTCGATGTACTCACGCGTGCGAGCCAGAGGCTTCGAGAAGGGCTGCCCGTACCAGCCCTCGACCACCTGCGGGCCGGAGACACCGAGACCGAGAATCACACGTCCATTCGAGAGATGATCGAGGGTGAGGGCCGCCATCGCGGTGGCGGTGGGCGTGCGGGCCGAGAGCTGCACAACCGCGGTGCCCAGCTTGATCTTCGTGGTATGCGCGGCGATATAGGCCAGCGGTGTGAAAGCGTCGGAGCCCCAAGCCTCCGCGGTATAGACCGAGTCGAAGCCGAGTCGCTCCGCCTCCTGAACCAGGGGGATCAAATCGTCCGGCGGCTGAGCGCCCCAATAGCCGAGCTGTAGGCCGAGCTTCAGAGAGGACATGGGTGGGATCTCCTTGCGGTGATTGTGGACGTCTCGGGGACATTCGAGTCTCGCACATCGGTGCTCCGACGCACGTGTGCGGCGGCCCGGCTAACTCGGCTAGGAGGTGACCGACACGCCCGCGTCGAGCCTGGCCTGTCCCCGCTGCCGGCGGATGAGGATCGCAAATTGCTCGAGGCTGACGTAGAGGGTGGGCACGACGAAGAGTGTGAGCAGGCTCGCCAATGAGAGCCCAGCCACGATCGCCGCCGCGAAGGGGCCAAAGACGGTGGAGACGCCCGAGAGCCCCAGTGCCATCGGAAGGAGCCCGGCGACCGTGGTCAACGTCGTGAGCATGACGGCTCGGAATCGGCGCTGGCCGGCCAGCCGAATCGCGTCCATGATCGGCGTACCCCGCTCACGCTCCTTGTTGACGAAATCGATCAGCACCAGCGAGTCGTTCACCACCACGCCCGCAAGCCCCACGATGGCGTAGAGGACGTACATCGAGATCGCGTAGTCAAAGAGAACCATTCCGATCACCACGCCGATGTAGGCAAAGACGATCACGCACATCACGACGAGGGGCTGAAGGTAGGAGCGAAACTGCGCAGCGAGGATTGCGTAGATGGCGATCAGTGCCACGATGAAGGCCCGCTGCATGTCCTCGAAGGCCCGGTTGGTATCCTGGAACTCGCCTCCGAAGACGAGCTCCACCTCCGGATGCTGCAACGGGACGTCGGCAAAGCGCGCCTGCAAATGCCTATTCACCGAGACCGACGTGGCCGCTCGTCCGTCGACATCGGCGTACACGACGACCGCTCGCTGTGCGTCGTAGTGGTAGAGGCGCTGATAACCGCGCGTCAGCCCGATCGTGCCCACATCCCCGATCTTTACGGTGTAGTGATCGGGGGTGCGCACCTCCACGTCGACGAGCTCGGCTGCGCTGGTGCGCTGGTCCTCGCGCAGCAGCACGCGGATGTCCACGTCCTCGTCCGAGTGGGGATCCTTGAACGTGGAGGATACGAGCCCGTCGTTGGCTGCGCGCAGCGCCACGCCCACATCGTCGAAGCTGAGTCCGTGCAATGAGGCCCGGTAGTCGTCCAGGCCGATCCTCAGCTCGCGTCGCCCGAAGGGCACGTTGTCCTCGATATTGTAGACGCCTGCGAGCGTGGCAAGCTCGAGCTTGATCTGCATGGCGATCTGCTTGGCGAGGTCGTAGTCGTCCGTCACCACGCGCACCGCCACCGGCTTGCCGATCGGGGGACCGTTGCGCGGAGGCACGACCACCAGTTCTTCGAGATCGTCGGGATGCTCCCGACGGTGCTCTTCGAGCACCTCGCGTACGAGCCGGACCATGCGGCCGGGCTCTGCCACGTTCTCGGGCGAGTCCCTGAAGCCGACATAGAGAGTGCCGTAGTTGCTTCCGTAGAGGGGGCGCTCGTCCGCCGCCATGCCGAAGCCCACGTAGGTGGAGACCTCGGGAATCTCGTCGGCGAGTGGCTCGAGGGCGCGCGCTGCGCGCAGGACGATCTCATTCGTCTGGTCGAGGGTTGAGTCGACGGGAGTCTGCAGTGTGACAAAAAGCTGATTGAAGTCGCTGGGAAAGAGATCTGTGCGCACATGACTCGAGAGACCGCACGAGAAGAAGAAAGCGGCCAGGCAGGCTGCGATGAAAGGCAAGCGGTGCTCGAGCACCCGATCGAGAGCGCGCAGATAAGCGTCGCGGAGCGTGTCGATGCAGTCGTCGACACGCGCTCGCATCGCGTAGCTCCAGCTCGAGATCGCCAGGCGTTTCGGCGCTGACACGCTGGCGCTCTTGGTGCTCGACTTGCTCCCCCAGTCGAGGTAGTGGGCGGGCAGGATGAAGAGGCACTCGAGCAATGAGGCGAGCAGGCAGGCGATCACGGTCTTGGGCAGAATCGACATGAACTGGCCGCTGGTGCCGGTGACGAGCAACATCGGGATGAAGGCGGCCATGGTGGTGCAGATTGCCGCGATGACCGGCCACATCACCTCCTCGGTACCGGCAATGACTGCATCCACCGGTGGCTCGCCGCTCTCGACATGGCGGTAGATGTTCTCGATCACGATGATGGCATCGTCCACCAGCATTCCCGAGACCATCACGAAGCCGACCAGGCTCAGCATATTGATCGTGAGCCCGAAGAAGGGAAAGAGCAGAAGCGCTACCAGGAAGGAGAAAGGTACCCCCACGATGGCGAGCAGGGAGTTGCGGAAGCCAATCGTCAGCCAAAGAACCACTACGACGAAGCAGACACCGAGGATCAGGTTGTTGCGCAGAATGCTCATCCGCTTCTGGACGAACACGGATGCATCCCACACCACCTCGGCCCGCAGTCCTTCGGGCAGATGCGGCCCTTCCCGCTCGACCATTTCTCGGATGGCGCTCACGACGTCGCTGATATCGGCACCGCGCGTCTTTGCGATGCCGATGGCGATGGTCGGACTGCCGTTGTAGTAGCCGTACATGCTGCGCCGTTCGAAGTCGGGCACCACGTCCGCGATTTCGCCGAGCGTGACGTGGTTGCCGTCCGGGTTCTTGCGCACGATGGTGGCGGCCAACGCCTCGGGCGAGACATAGTTGCCCAGGCCGCGCACGCTGATCTCTTGATTGGCGTCGTTGGAGAATGTGCCGCCCGGGATGTTCTGGTTGTTGCGCTGGATCAAGCGGCTGATCTCGGCCAGGGTGAGATCGACCTGGAGTGCGCGCTCCTTATCGACGTAGACTCGCAGTTCGCGATCGCGTGCGCCCATCAGGCGACCCTTGCGAACACCCGGGATGCGTTCGGCTTTGCGCTCGAGGTCGCGCGCCACCTCGCGCAATGTGTACTCGCCAACCTGACCGATGTCGGAGATGGTGATCATGCAGATGTCGAAGACCTCGGAAACCGAGAGCTCGCGCAGCACCGTTTCCTCGGCGTCCTCGGGTAGGTCCGCGACGCGGTCGATGGCGGCGCGCAGGTCGTTTACCGACGCCTGCTGCTCGACCTTGCTCAGCGTCTCGTCCCACTCGATCTCGATCGCCGAGGCACTATCGGATGAGAAGCTGAACCACGTCTTGATGCCGGGAACGTCGCGGATCTCATCCTCGATCTTGCGCGTGACGATGCGCTCGACCTCATCCGCCGACGCACCCGGCCAGATCGTCGTGACGATGGCCGAATTGAACGAGATGTCGGGGAAGACATCGACGGGCAGACGCCCGGCCACGAGCAGGCCGGCCAGCATCAGCACCACGAAGAGCAGGTTGACGAGGACGACCTGTCGAACCGAGAAGCGCGGGGGGCTCACGGACCCATCACCCGACTCGTGAGCGCCGCGTTGCGTCCCGGCGGCAGCGGTCTGACCGCCATGCCGTCGCGCAACTGACGCACCGACGAGATGGCGATGCGCTCACCCTCGGCCAGCCCCGCCAAGAGCTCGAGCTTGGTGGGCTGGAAGGGGATGGTGTGGACCTCGACGCGCCGCTTCACCACCTTGAAGGTGTCCAGATCGGCCATCTCCACCACGAATACGTGATTCAGGCCGTATTCCCCGACCACGGCGTCCAGCGGCAGCGTGATGACTGAGCGCGGCTGCGCGAGGGTGAGGTCGACACGCGCCACCATTCCCGGCAGCAGCTCGCCCTTGGCATTGTCGACCTCGACATGGACTGGGAATTTGCGCGTCGTCAGATCGATGGCTCCGCCGACGCGCACGACCTCTGCCTCGATGGGCTCACCCGTCAGCGCGTCCAGCGTGAGCTTCACGCGGGTGCCGGGTCGCATGGTCACGATCTGGCGATCTGTCAGTCCAATCGTGATGCGCAGCCGCTCCACGTCGAGCAGCTCGGCGATCTGCTCGCCGGGTCGCAGATACTCCCCCTCCTCGACGGGGAACGAGCGCAGGACGCCGGTGAAGGGTGCGCGAATCGTCTTCTTCGCCAGCCGGTCCTCGGCCTCCACCAGAGCGGCCTGTGCCTCGAGCTGTGCGGCGCGTGCGAGTCGGGCGCCGTTTCGAGCCTCGTCGAGTCGCGCGCGGCTGGTGGCATCCAGGTTGGCGAGGCCCTGGTTGCGCTGCAGGTTCGCGCGCGCCAGCTGGCCCTCGCTCTCGGCGCGCGCGATCGCGGCCTGCGCGCGACTGATGGCGACTTCGGCCAGGATCGGTTCCATGCGCACGAGCAGCGCGCCGGTCTCGACGCGGTCGAGCTCGTGGGCGCCCACCTCGAGGACCCGGCCCTCCACCTCGGCAAAGAGCTCGACGCGCCGCCTCGGCTCGAGTAGACCCGAGAGCGTTGCGCGCGGCTGCAGCGACTCGAGCCGGAGCTCGTAGGTGTGGAGGACGGGCGCCTGCGCCTCGGCGGGGGGCAGCGCCTCGGGATCCGGAGCCGTCCACTGCAGCAGCAGCCCGGCGATCACGAGTAGACCGGCCACGCCCGTGAAGATCCAACCAAGATGCGGGCGCGGACGCACGCTCGCGTCAGCCTCGGGCGGGTTCATGTGGGAGGCTCCTCCAGGGGCACAGAGAGGGGAGGCGGGGTCACCGCGTGGGTGTCGGTCGGAGTCGCCTCGGATACGGCGGTGATGCCCTCCAGGATCCAGCCGAGACAGGTCCGCACGCCGTCGGCGGAGCAGAGCTGGATCTTCGCGGGATCGTCGAAGCCCGCGCGGTAGAGCAGGCCGTCGAAGGTGGCGATCCAGGTCGCGGTCACCACCTCGACGTCGAGATCCGTGCGGAAGTCTCCGCTGGCAATGCCGGCTCGCAGGATGTCGGCCAGACCCTCCGTATAGCCGGCGTAGATCTCGCGTAGCGTGCCGAAGAGCCGATCGCGCGCGCCGGGCGAGCGCAGCACCACGCTCCAGGCCTGATGGGCCAGCTGGATCTGCTGGGAGATCTGATCGAAGCCGCCCGCCAATGACTCCGCCAGCGCCTCGATGCGTCGGACGGGCTCGGCGCTCGCGTCCTCGACCGCGGGCAGCAGCCCGTCGAAATCCTGGTACGAGGAGAGAACCGTGTCGACGAAGAGATCCTCCTTGCTCGGAAAGAAGTTGTAGAGCGTGCCCTTGGACACGCCGGCCCGACTGGCGATCTCGTCCATCCGGGTCGCCTCGAAGCCCTTCTCGCTGCAGACTTCGCGGGCGGCTGCGAGGATGCGGCGCCGCTTCTGGATGCGCGTGGTCGGCATGCGGGACCCTGGGGGGCTCAGACTGACAGTACTGACCAGTCAGTACTGTCGCGGCCCTCAACCCTAGAGCATTCTGACGAAAAGGCCAGGCGCGTAGAGCACCGCGCACGCCGGCCGCGCGGGCTAGGCTGGCCGCACGTGCTCGTGGGCGAGCGCGCAAGGGGATCGGGCGGGTGGGGCACGGGCTGCAGGGCGGCGCCGGGAGTGGTCCTTTGCTGGGCCGGGGAAGCAGCGAGCTGGTGGTCTTCGGCCGCCGCGCCGTCCTCGACGCCCTGGCTGCCGAGACGGCCCGCGTGCACGCCGTTCGGGTCTCCCGTCGAGTGCCCGCGGACTGGCGCAGGCGGCTTGCCAGGGCCTGCGGCGAGGCCGGTGCCGAGCTCGAGACCGTACGTCCCGAGCAGGTGAGCGACCTCTCGCGCGAGCCACGCCACGACCAGGGCGTGGCGGCCCGTGTGCAGCTGCGGGCCCTGCAGGAGGTCGAGTCCTTCGTCGACAGCTGCAAGGGTGAGCGCGCGCGCCGTCCGGTGCGTGTGATGGCGCTCGACGGCATCACCAACTCTCAGAACATCGGCATGATCGTCCGCTCAGCGGTCGCCTCGGGAATCGATGCGGTGCTCTGGCCGACTGTCGGCTCGCCCTGGGTGAACGGCCTGGTGGTGAAGTCCTCGGCGTCGACCGTCTTCCGCTGTCCGATCGTGCGTTGTGAGAGCTTGATCCAGGGAATCTTCGAATTACAAGCCGCGGGCTTCGTGTCCGTCGGCCTGGCGAGCGATGCGCCGCTGAGCTTGTGGGACTGGCCGGTGTCGCACCGAGTGGTCTTCGTGGTCGGATCGGAGACGACGGGGCTCAGCGACGATGTGAGCAAGCTGCTCGATGCGAGCCTCTCGATCCCGATGCACTCCGGCGTGGAATCGCTGAACGTGGCCGTCGCTGCCTCGCTCGTCTGCTTCCACTTGGCGGAACCCCTTGCCGCGGGCAGCCGTCGTTGATCCGTGTGCCGATGGGCTAGCGACGGATGCGCGCCGTGGTCGAGCGGTGAGCCCACGCTGGCGGGTCGCGCTCAGGGCGCGACGCGCAAGCTGCAGAGCTGACTCTCGGGCTCGTTGGCCACGAAGAAGATGTCTGGCCGGTCGGGATCGACGAGCGGCGTGGGAGGCGTCGTCCGCACCATGCTCGGTGCGGTCATCAGCCCGAAGAGATCCGGGTTCTTCGGATAGAGCGCATCGATGCGTCCCGTCACCTGGATTCGCGTCGGATCCAGAGGCTGCTCGCTGGCACCATTCAGGTCGAGAGCCAGGACGTGAATGCTGCCGTCGCACCAATCGGTCGCGTAGCCGAGCTCGCCTGCGGGATCGATGGCCACGTTCGTGCGCGGTGCACAGAGTGCGCGCGGAGGCCCGCCGGGCCGGTCGGGCAGCGTGAGCGGGGTGACCGCGTCGAAGATGCGCGCATCGGGAAATCCGGGCGTGCCGCCGTCGAGGACGACTGGCTTTTCGCTGGCCGCATAGAGCGCCGGGTCGTCGAGCGGCCGGAGGTCGATGGCATAGAGCTGGCGGTGGCTCTCGGCCCCGAGCAGTGCGATCTGGCCCGAGGGATCGATCGCCATCGGGCCGAACGAGGGCGCCGCGCGGTCACCCAGCGGAATCGTGGCCACCAGCTCCGCTGAGAGGACGTCGATTACGTCCACGGCGCCCGCTCCGAGCAGATCTCCACCCGCGGTGATCGGTCCCGTCAGTGTGACGAGCACGAGCGCGCGGCCCGATGCGTTGCGGTGCAGCGTCAGGCCGGTCGGATTGAAGCCGGTGGTGAAGACGACGGGTACTTCGGTGTCGGGTGCGACCGAGGGCGGGGCGGCGCCGGTGTCCAGCGCGTACACGAGCACCGTGCCCGGCTGGAAGCGGGCTCGCGAGGCCGAGCGCAGGTTGGAGGTG
This sequence comes from Deltaproteobacteria bacterium, assembly GCA_019310975.1. GTDB lineage: Bacteria > Myxococcota_A > UBA9160 > UBA9160 > UBA4427 > JAFDDH01. Next base: position 11,558 of record JAFDDH010000053.1, read on the forward strand.
GCCACGAAGAGCCAGCCATCTGCGACGAGTGACGCTGCGGTGAAGCGTGTCAGGTAGCCGGATCGCGTCGGGTCGCAGAGCGGATCGGGCACGATCGCGTCGCCGAGCGAGTCAATGGGCACGGGCGGATAAGCGCAGGTTCGGCTCGAGACCGCCGTGCGCAACGCCTGTGTGCCGCCAGCCGGCAGGAAGGGCCAGTCGTCTGGATCATGGGCGTCCTGCGCGAGTGGATTCGCGACCGAGAGGGATCTCAGCCGACCCGTCATCGGCTCGTAGAAGAGCACCTGCTCATAGTCGCTGGTCGTGACGAGCACGAGGTCGTTCGCGGCCGCGTGTGCGCTTCCCGGGTCGGGATAGGTCACGCACTCGGGATTGAACGATGGGCAGAGCCCGAGTTGGCGGTGGCGCAGGGCATCGTCGACGCCGTCGCCGTCACTGTCGGCCGGGAAGGGGGGCAGGGCGCCGGGCGTGAGCAGCCGCGGTGGCGAGACGCCAATGTCGTAGGCGAGCAGTCCGGCCGGAGTGTCGAAGCGCATCACGACCGCGACGTCGGGATCGCCGGGCAGCTGGTCGAGGCCCGACGGGTAGGCGCCGCCGATCGGTGTGCAACGCGGATCGACGGCATTCTGCACGATGAAGCCCGGCCGGTCCGCACCGTCGCCCTCGCAGCCGGTGAGGGCAATCCACGTCGATAGCACGACGAGGCCAAGGCAGATCGACGCGCTGCACCTCACCACTGCACCTGGAAGCCCAGATGACCGTTTCGACCGGGCTGTGGAAAGAAGAGCAGATCGCGCACGGCGACGTCCCCGATGTTATTCAGAGCAGCGTAGAGCCAGAGCTCGCCGAGCCAGCGATGCAGCCCGAGTGCGTCGACGCCGGCGAGGTTGACTGAGGCGCTGGCGTTCCAGACGCTGCGTGCCGGCAGCCAGCGGCTGCCGCTGGGCGAGGCGGGAATCCGGCCCGTGTGTTGGAGCTCGCCCACGAGCTTCCAGACCCGGCGTTCCCCGAGCTCGATGCGCAGATTCGTCTCACTCTCCGCACGGCCCACCAGCGGGAGTCCGGTCCGAACGCTCTCGCTCTCGAGACCGATGTGATTGGCGAAGATCCGCAGGAAGCGCGTGACGGTCAGCGAGAGTGCCAGCTCGTAGCCGCGCACCTCTGCCGGGCCCGTATTCACCGGCGCAACCGTGCGCAGGCTGATCGGCACCCAGACGATGGAGTCGTCGATGTCCTGCAAGAAGACGTTGCCCTCGAAGCGCAGATCGCGGATCGGGCCGATGACGTCGAAGACGAACTCGAGCCCGGCATCGGCGTTGAGGGCCGTCTCGGCGTCGAGGGTCGGGTTGCCGCGGATGAAGCCCTTGTCGGGGAGGTAGAGCTCGTCGAAGCTCGGTGCCCGAAACGAGCGCTGGACATTGCCCTTGAGCCGCAGCCAGGACACCGGCGAGAGCACGATTCCGAGCCCCGGCAGCCAGGCCGTGTCGAACCCCTCCGTCCACTCGGCGCGGAAGGCGGGCACCACGACCACGCGTTCGTCGAGCAGACGCGCGTCCTCCTGCAGACTCACCCCCACGGTGCTGCGCCCGATCGCGGAGCGCTCCGTGCCCTCTACGAGGTCGTGCCGGGCATCGACGCGGAGCGAGAAGTCGTGGTCGATGCCGAGTCGGTGGCCTCGCCAGGCATCCTGCACCTTGCCGCCGAAGCTGTGGACGCGGGTCGTCAAATTGACGGGCTCGTCGCTCTCGCTGGTACCCGGATCGCTGAATTGGTTGCGCTGGTAGCGATGGTGGAGCGAGGCCTCGAAGGCGGTGCCGAAGGCGCCGAGATCCTCGGCGGTCCACTCCAGGCGGGCGAGGTTGTGGACGTCACGGCCGTGTGCGAAGGGATTCTGTCCGGCCAGAGGATCGTTGCCGGCATCCAGACCGGGCTCGCCGTGACTCGAGTATGTCAGGTAGTCGTGTAGGCGGATGTGGCTCCGCCTGCCCAGATTCGTTCCCAGACCAATGTTGGCGGAGTGCCGAACACGCTCGTTGTTGATGCGTGTGGTAATCGGCCGGTCGGTCGGCGGCTGGGTGGCGACGCGGATCACCGCGGGCGCGAAGCGGTAGTCGCCCTCGGTGGTGAAGCCGCAGTAGCCCGCCGTGTACTCGAGGTGCTCGGCGCGTGCCGTGCGTAGCGCCGTGACCTCGAAAGTGTCGAAGGCAGAGGCCGTGAACTGGATACGATTCACCGGCTCGGGCCCGGGCCGTCGGGTTTTGAGGGAGACGACACCGCCAATCGATCCCCCGCCGGCCTGGATCGAGCCACCACCGCGCGAGACCTCCACGGCGTCGAGCAGGCCGAGGCAGAATTGCGAGAGGTTGCTGCTCCCCGAGAGCACGCTGTTCACCCTTACTCCGTCGACTCGGACACCGACCTGGGAGCCCGTCGATCCGCGGATCGAGATCTCGCTCGGCGAGCCGGGGCCGCCGAAGCGTCGGATCTGCACGCCCGGCTGCAGGGCCAGCAGCTCTTCGAGCCGCTTGCCCTCGGCGTCGAAATCATCGACGAGGGCGCTCGACGAGAAGGCCGCCGGTGAGTCGCCGAAGATTCCGGTCCGCATGCCGAGCACGGGGAACTCCTCGATCGGCTCTTCGCGCACCGGCGCAGGGACGGGAAGGGCCTCCTCTTCTTCACCGGAGACCCCCCCCGCCACGATCAGTGTGAGGAGCGCGATCGGCACGCTGCGCGCACCGGGTCGTTGCACGACGATGTCCCGGCTCTATTTTCGGCCGCGTAGGCCGAGTAGGCCGAGCCCCGCCAGACCCAGCCCGAGCAGCAGTGCAGTACCCGGCTCGGGGATCACCCGCAGCCCGTCGATGGCGAAGTAGCCCGGCGTATTGATGAAGCCGCCCGACGCATCGCTCGAATCGAGTACGAATCCCAGCTCCTTCACCTCCCCGAGCTCCGCGAGATCGACCCACGTCCACTGATCGATCACATAGTCGAGCGCATTGTCGGCGAATCGGTAATCGGCGAGGTAGAAGTCCACCGACCCGACCGCGCTGCCCAGATCGTCGTAGCCGTTGACCGTCAGCTTGAACCAATCGGGATCGTCGCCCGTGACGCCGCCGAACTGCTTGGCGAAGGCGTCGCCACTCAGCATCGAGAGCGCCGCGTAGGTGGTGTTCGTGATCTGGAAGCCCTCGAGCACTTCGCTCTCGGGCAGCACCAAGCGCGGATCCTCGAAGGAGTCGTCGAAGAAGAGGCCGTAGGTGGCGCTGGCATCCGCTCCGCTGCCCGGGAAGGCTGAGAACTGGTTGTCGAAGCCGGGCGTCGTGGTGTCAGTGTGGGTCGAGGCCGCGAATCCGTACCAGTAGTCCCACGCGGTGACGTAGACGTTCTCGAAGTCGACCGGCCCGCTCTGGAAGCCACCCGACTCGTCCACGCCGTTCCAGTGGCTCTCCGCGGGTAGCCCGAGATCCTCGAAATCGACCTCGTAGACGGCCTGGGCGGAGCCGGCCACCCCCAGGCCGAGCGCCAACGAGGTGATCAGGCCGGTGGCCACGCGCCGCCCGATCTCCGCCATGCGCCGCCTGCGGTGCCAGGTGAGCCCGCAGAGCAGCAGAAGACCCGCGGCGAGGCTGGCTGCGAGACCCGGCTCGGGGACATTGAGTGCCGCCACGCCGTCGAGATCGAAGCCGCCGCTGGCAAAGATCGTCGGATAGGGGTCGTAGACCGCACGGCTCTCGGCGTCGACCGTCGAGCCGTCGCCGATCACATCGATCACACGCACGAAGGCGATCTCGTTCAGGTCGAGCAGCCCGCTCTGCACGAGTGGGTGGTCGGTCAACTCGGCCAGGTCGAAGCCGGTGCCGAGCCCCGCCATCTCGGTGCCGGCCAGATTCCAGTAGAGCCCGGGATCGACGACGCCGAAGCCCGGAATCGGATCGGGCGCAAGCGCCACGGACTCGAAGCGCGCGAAGTCGAATCCGTTGGTCGAGACCTCTACGAAGGCCAGCTCGGAAAAGAGCCCCTCCTCGGTGAAGAAGCCGTTCTCGAAGACGGCCAGGTCGTTGCCCTGCGCGTCGACGATGGCCGTCTCGAACTCGAGTGTGACGCTGCCGCCGTCTCCCAGACTGAGGACGGCGTTGGCGTTGCCTTCGGCCTCTCCGAGCGCATCCATCTCGAAGCCCCAGCTCGCCAGTCCGAGCTCCGGCTGCGCGATGTCCACCGGTCCTCGCACCAGTTCGTCGACCCACGTCGCCCAGGCCTGCGCGTCCGTCACGTCGTGTCCAGCCTGCGCACCGGGGGCGGCGATCGTCAGCGCGAGCCCCAGCATCCGGGCGACGTTGCGCCCAGCTCCCATTCCTCGAAAATCCATCGGATCCTTCCTCGGGTGTCGTGACCGGACACCCACTCGGGTTGCGGCGGCAGGGGCCGCCGAATCTCACGAGTTGTGGATCCGACTCAAGCGGGGCAGGAGCGAGCGAGAGCCAAGGAGGCACCGAGGTGCGGCGTGGAGGCTCCACACCGGACGGGTCGATCGGGAAGATCGCATCGGCGTCCTCGCTCTACTCTCTCTGCGCCGGAGAGTCGTAAAGCCACTCGAGGGCCGGTCTTCTGGCTTCCGGATCATCCTCCTCGCGGGCCTTCCCAGCCTCTCGGCCAGTGGCATGGGTCCGCGATTCGTCCCCGGTCACAGCGACGGGCTCGCGCCGGAATTGCACCGGCTTCCCGCAACCCCCGAGGTGCTCGACCCCGGGGACTGTCGACGGCGCCTGCAACCTGCAATCGCCGCCAATCACCCTCGATCATGAAATCACTAGCGGGATAGCAGAGCGCTGGATGTCCTGCAATCACAGGTAGCGGCGCACCGTCTCGGCGAACGAGCTGGCGTAGCTTCCCCCGAAGAGCACGACGTGCGCGGCCAATGGGTAGAGCTGATAGAGCGCGACACGCTCTTCGTGCCCCGGAGCGAGTGGGTACGCCTCGTGGTAGGCGTCGAAGGTGCGGGCTTCGAAGCCGCCGAAGAGCTGCATCATGGCGAGGTCGATCTCGCGGTGGCCGCCGTAGACGGCGGGGTCCACCAGGCAGGGCGAGCCGTCCGAATCGACCATCAAGTTGCCACTCCAGAGATCGCCGTGCAGTCGCGCGGGTGGCTCACTCGGGCCGCAGAGGTCCTCGAGCCGTGCGAGCAGCATCTCGGTCTCCTTCACGACGCTGGACGAGAGACGACCGGCCTCCGCAGCCAGGCGGACCAGGGGCTCGATGCGCTGCTCGGCATAGAAGCGCGGCCAGCTGGATTGCATGGCGTTCGACTGCGCGAGGGATCCAATGAAGTTGTCCTGCGGGTGTCCGAAGCCCTCCGCACCGCGCGCGTGCAGCGCGGCCAGGCCGCGCCCGAGCCGTTCGGCGAAGTCGTGGCGTTTTGGCGCGGACTCGATCCAGCGCAGCACCAGCAGGGGCGCATCGTCGGCCACGCCCAGCACCTCGGCGACGCCGAGATCCTTGCCTTCAGCGAGCCAACGCAGACCGTCGGCCTCGCAGCGTGCGAGCCCGGCCGGACCGTCACCGTAGTCCTTGACGAAGCACTCGTCACCGCTGGATAGGCGTACGCGCCAGCTCGCGGCGATATTGCCACCGCCCACGGCATGGGCGCTGGCCGCGCGCTGGCCGAGTAGGGCCTCGATTCGCAGGGCCAGCTCCGGCCCCATCCCGGGTCAGGCTCCCAGTCCGTGCCGCTCGACGACATGGTCGAGCAGGCCGCGGCATGCTGCGGCGCAGATGTCGAAGACCCGGTCGAAGCCTGCGTCGCCTGCGTAATAGGGATCGGGCACGTCGGGCTCGTGTTTCGACGCGGTGTCGAAGCTGCGCAGCAGGTGAATGCGGTCCTCAGCGACTGGGTCCGAGGCCAGCGCGCGCAGGTCCACCCGATTGTCCCGGTCCATGGCGAGCACGTAGTGGAAACGCTCGAAGTCCTCGACGACGAATTGCCGCGAGATGCTCGGCAGCCTCACGCCGCGCCGCTCTGCGCAGTCGCGGCTGCGCTGATCGGCGGGCTCACCCACATGCCACGCACTGGTGCCCGCGCTGTCCACACGAATCTTCGACGCGAGCCCGGCCTCCTCGACGAGTGTGACCATGATGCCCTCGGCGGTCGGAGAGCGGCAGATGTTGCCAAGACAGACGAAGCACAGCCTATACATCGCGGATTGGCTCCTCGGGGTGCGGGCGTGCCGGGGCATCGAACTTAGCAGCCCCTCGCAGGGGCGATTCGAGCCGGCCGAAGCGGCTGTGCGCCGTCACCCGCGGTATGGTCTCTGGGATCGAGGCCCTCGCGGCCCTGACTGGTGCCACCTTCGGACCCGAGATGCCCGACGAGGTCTTCCGGCGTTCTGGGGATTCTCAGCTGTCCGCCACACCGACTCGCGCTGCACTCCGTCGCCACTTCTCGGGACGTATAGATCCATTCACGAGCGCGGTGCTGATCTTTCCGCTCTTCCTGACCTATCAGATCGGCATTCTGGCCGGCGCCCACGGCCGCAACGGTGCGGACTACATCACCGACGCTTTGATCCGCCTCTGCGATCGCGACCTGGACACATATCTGCAGCTCCTCGCTGGCATGGTCGCGGTGTACGCGGGCACTCTGATCTGGCTACGCCGAAGCGGGCGTTTCCATCCGCGGGCCTTCCTGCCCATGTTGGCAGAGTCGGCGCTCTATGGCTTCTTCATGGGCGGCGTGATCCGGGTCCTGATCGTACGTGCCGATCGGATCGTGCCCTTCCTGGCGCTGGCTGATCCCGGTCTGGGGGACGCGATCGTGATCTCTGCCGGCGCTGGCTTCCACGAGGAGCTCGTCTTTCGCGCCGTAGTGATGGGCGGGCTTTTGCGAGTGGCCGCTACGCCCTTGATGCCACTGGGTCGCGTGGCTGGGCTGGTCGTGGCGTTGACGGTGTCGTCCCTGCTCTTCTCGTTGGTCCACCATATCGGACCCCAGGCTGAGCCCTTCACACTGCTCGCCTTCGTGTACCGCAGCCTGGCGGGGGCGATCTTCGGTCTGATCTGGCACACCCGTGGCTTGGCGGTCGCGGTCTGGACGCACGCGCTCTACGACTTGTTCGTACTCACGCTGCGCTGAAGCTCGTCCGTTGGACTGAGGCTCCAGTCCACAGGGCTGAGGCTCCACCGGCTACCGCGCGGCCGAGGCAGGGCGGCCCTCCAGCACGGCGCGCAGCGCCGGGTTCGCCGCCTTCGCACTGCGAATCCGGTTCGTCCCGTATGAGATCAACGGGTGGGGATGCTCGAGAATCGCCTCTCGGTAGGCGGGGCGCGCACGCAGTCGTTCGAAATACGCGGCGCAACCAGGGCGTAAACCGTCTGCAGCAAAGGCGTGCAGGGTGTCCAGCTGGGCAAGGCGCTCGAATATCACCAGCCAGCTCACGTCTGCCAGGCTGTATGGGTCGCCCAGGATCCACGGCCCACCACTTGCTCCGAGCTCTTTCTCCAGCGCGTCGAGATGCACGTCCATCTGCTTGCGGCTGCGTGCGATGAGCTTGACGGCGAGCGGGATCTTTCCCATCCGCTCGAGTCCCATCGCCTTGAAGAGGAGAAACATGAAGGGGCGCTTCTTGTCGAAGTGGAAGAGCACACCTTCGAGAATCTTCGTGTAGCCGATTCGATCGATCATGGCGGCAAAGATCGCCAGTGTGAGGCCGGGCACGGCGTTGCCCGCGCTCTCGTCGCCGTGTTCGATGGGATCTTCGGTGAGCGATGAGCGGTCGATCCAGCGCTCCATCGTAGAGCGCAGAGCCGGGTCATCGGGTACGAGCGAGGCGCGATCCGGTGGCGCGTGCGCCGCCGCATAGCGGATCTGTTCGTGGGACTCGTAGACCGGGTGCCCGTCGTGTACCAGCACCGGCACTGTAGCCGCGGGATTGACGCTGAGGAAGTGGCGCGAGAGAGTCTCGTACGCACCCGTCTCGATGAGATCGATCGGGTGGCTGCGATATGGGATGTCTAGCTCGGCCAGGCAGACACGGATCTTCATCGAGCAGAGTGAGAGGGCATTATGATAGAGCTCGAACTCCTCCTCGAAGGGAAGTGAGATCTCGGGACGCAGGCCCGCCGCTACCGGATGCGTGCGCCTCTGCCGGCGCTCGCGCGTCCAGACGACGAAGAAGGTCGCCGCGAAGAGGGCGACTACGCCAACCAGGATGGTCATGGCGCCCTCGCCAGGCTCCTATGCGAAGCGCTTGAGTTCCCGCCGCGCGATCACCATCTTGTGCACCTCGTCGGGACCGTCGGCGATGCGCAGCATACGGCTGCCACGCCAGAATGCCGCCACCGGCGTGTCGTCGGAGACGCCAAGTGCGCCCAGGCTCTGTATGACACGGTCGAGTACGACCTGCAACATGTTCGGGATCACGACCTTCACCATCGAGAGTTCCTGGCGCGCGTCCTTCTTTCCGAATTTGTCCATCTTGTGCGCGGCATGCAGGGTGAGCAGGCGCGCCTGGTCGATCTCCATCCGCGACGCGGCCACGAACTCCTGGATGAACTGCTTGTCGCGCAGCAGGCCGCCCGCGACCTCGCGAACATTCGCGTTGCGGCACATGATTTCGAAGGCGCGCTCTGCCATCCCGATGGCGCGCATACAGTGGTGGATGCGTCCGGGGCCGAGGCGTGCCTGCGCGATCATGAAGCCTGAATCTTCGGGACCGAGGCGGTTGCTGACCGGCACCCGGCAGTCCTCGTAGCGAACTTCGCAATGCCCGCCGCCGCCCTTATGGCCCATCACGGAGACGGGCCGGATGATGTTGAATCCGGGCGTATCGATGGGAACGATGATCTGGCTGGTGCGCTCGTGGGGGGCGGCATCCGGGTTGGTGACCGCCATCACGATGGCAAACTCCGCTCCGATGGCGCCCGACGTGAACCATTTGTGTCCGTTGATCACGTAGTCGTCACCGTCGCGCACGGCGCGAGTCTGCAGCTTGGTGGGATCGGCGCCGGAGACCTCGGGCTCGGTCATCGAGAAGCACGAGCGAATGTCCCCTTCGAGCAACGGACGCAGCCAACGCTTCTTCTGTTCGTCGCTGCCGAACTCGGTCAGGATTTCGGCATTGCCGGTATCGGGCGCCTGGCAGTTGAAGACGCGGGGCGCCATGCCGCTGCGCCCCATGATCTCGCAGAGCGGTGTGTACTCCAGGTTGGTGAGTCCCGCGCCCCACTCGTCGTCCGGCAGGAAGAGGTTCCACAGGCCAATCGCCTTTGCCTTGCCGCGCAGCTCGGTGACGATGGGCGGCTCCGTGTGTGAGTCCGCAGGGGACTGCTCCTGGGCGAGCGCCTCGTTGGGGTAGATGTGCTCGTTCATGAAGCGAAGGAGTTGCTCCTCGATCGCGCGTGCTCGGTCACTCAATTCGAATTCCATCATCGGGTTGTCTCCTCTGCTCTTTCTTTCGATTGCGATCGATTGGCCGTGGTCGCTCCTGGCGCCGGCTCTTCATTCGGCGCCGGCTCTTGATTGATCGGGGAGTACGCTCACTTTGACTGCGCCGGCTCGCTTGTCTGCCGCGGCTCTGAACGCCTCACCGGTGCGCTCGAGGGGAAGTCGATGCGTCACCAGCGGGGACAATCGATCGCGCTCCGCGTCCACGATAGCGGCGGCCGTCTCGAAATCCGCCGGCCGCCCCGGCGGGCGGTGGTAGCAGTTCGACCAGCAGAGCGTGAGCTCCTTCTGGAGCAGGGGTAGGGGGTCGAGCTGCGGTGGCTCCATGAAGAGTCCGAGTACGCTGACGTGGGCGCCCGGGCGCGAGGCAGCCAGCGCGCTGCGGAGCGTGTCGGCGCGTCCGCCCACGGTCTCGACGACGAGATCGATATCTGTCTCGCGTCCGAGGCGGTCGAGCGACGCCAGATCGGTGTCGCGTTCATCGAGCACGCGATTGGCCCCGAGTGCCCGCGCGCGCTCCGCCTGGTGGGCGTAGCGCGCCGTGACGAGGACCTCGCGTGCGCCGAGGCTCTGCGCCGCCACCAGGGTCACAAGCCCGACGGCGCCGGCGCCCAGCACCAGCACGCGCTGCCCCTTCTCGAAGCGTCCGCGCTCGAGGCCGTGCACGGATACGGCGAGCGGCTCGGTCAGTGCCGCCACTGCGGGATCGAGCTCGGGCGCCAGCCGGTAGACGCGATCGGCCGGAACCAGGATGCGGTCCGATAGCCCGCCCGGCTGGTGAACGCCGAGCAGGCGCGCGTCGCGACAGATCGAGTCCTGCCCTGCCAGGCATTGCGCGCAGTGCCCACAGCTCTGTATCGGCTCGACGGCCACCGGCTCGCCGATCTCGAGACCCGCGACGTCTGCGCCGAGCGCTTCGATGCGACCGGCGATCTCATGTCCGGGTGTGTGGCCCTTGCGAAAGAGCCCGGCGTTGTAGAAGTGAAGATCGGAGCCGCAGATCCCGCAGGCCTCGACGCGGACCCGTACCGCATCGGGGCCGGGCTCGGGAGCCGGAAGTGATTCGATCGCGAAGTGGCCGGCGTCGCTGACGACGGCGCTACGAACGGTCTGGGGGGCCGCGTTCATCGGGGGCGAGAGTACAACGCCGCCTCGACACGCGCCTCCACGTAGTCGTAGAAGGGGTTGAACCGCAGGCGGGCCAGCTGGTCCATCGAGACGCCGAAGACCCCCCGCTCGCCGCGCCACGCGAGGGATCCGAGTCGCAGATGCGTCGGCTCACCGGCGCGAGCGACGCCGTAGAGCGGGTCGTCGGGTGCGAAGGGCATGGCGACGTGGGAGAGCGAGAAGATGCCGCCCGGCCAGGCGAGGTCGAGGGGCACTTCGCCCCACTCGCGCGAAGCGCTGCGACGCGTCCGCGCCACGACCTGATCCGTGAACTCGTCGGCGTTCGTGACGAGCGTGTAGTCGAAGGGGAGCGACTCACGATCGCGCAGCAGCGCGATCAGCGCCTCGTGGTCTGCGCTCAGGAAGACCTCGACCTGCGCCTCGCGATTCACGTCGAATAACACCAGCGCCGAGCCCGTATCGGGAAGGCGGTCCAGCAAGCCGTCGATCACCGAGATCGGCGCAATCGTCGCGTCCACCACCGATTGGAATACGAGCACGGGCGGAAAGTCCGCGAGTCGGCCGGCTTCGTCGAGCGCGGCGAGCCGTTCCTGCAGCTGGCTGGTGAGCAGGTGGATCTGCTCCGCGGCCATGACCGGGAATGAGTTGTATTTGTAGGGATCGAATTCTGGTTGGATCGTCGTCCAGGCGAGCTTCTCGAGCCCGGGCAGCATCGACATCCAGCGCTGCAGATGAGCAAAGGCCGCAACCCGCGGCGCGAGCACCGCGGGCGAGACGAGGATCAGCTGATCGGGCGTATTTGCGACCTCGCCCTCGAGTGCGCGCAGGGTGTGGTCCACGGCGAGCGCCGCCCCGTTCGAATAGCCGACGAGCACCAGAGGACGCCCGGAGCCGACTTTCTCGGCGAGGTGGCGGGCGCCGATGCGGACCGCGGCGCGCCAGTCGCGCCAGGTCGCCCGACGCAGCGCGCCGGGAACGGTGCCATGGCCCGGCATACGCATGACCAGCGTGTGGTAGCCCATGCCGTGCAGCTGCTCGGCCAGGGCGCGAGTACTGTAGGGACCGTCTGAGAGGCCGTGTATGAGCAGCGCGCCGCCGCGCGGATCTTCGACGGGCAGCTCCTGCGTGCGATTCCAGTTGATCTCGTAGCCCAGCGGGTTGGCGATCCCGACCGGGTTGTAGCGACTCCAGCGGGCGCGCTCTCCGCGTGGGCCGAGCCTCCGCACGCCCTCTTCGAGGAGTGCAAAGATCTTCTCCTCGCGCTTGTAGAGCGTGGCGAGCGTGGCGCCGCGCATATCGTCGAGCTCGGCGGCGACGTCGCCGCTGAAGCGGTCAGCATGCCAGGGCTCGAGATCGGGCATCGCCTGCGCGCGCAGGATGTAGAGCACGATCACGGCGAGGGCTGCACCGAGCACCATCAGTGCAAGGATCTTCAGGATGTGACCGGCGACTCGCAGCATCAATGCAGCAGCGAATCCTTGGACGCTTCGTGGAGATCCTCGAGCACGCCCCGCACACCACTGCCCTGGAACCAGCGGACCAGGAGCCGGGGCACGCTTCCGCCAGGATGATAGAGCGCGGTGTATTGCACGCGCGTGCCCTTGTTGGTCTCGCTCACTTCCCACGAGCCGCTGTGCACCGCCACCTCGACTCGCCCCGGCGTGATCGTGGATTGATCACTTGCCTTACGCCAGCGATAGCGCACGCCAGAAGGCGCGGGCTCCCTCACCCAGTCGATGATGACCTCGCGATCCTTGATCCCGCGTGCCACGTGCACCTGCCTCACGACCAGGTGGTCGCCGTAGGTGGAGATCAGCTCGCTCTCGTCGACGTTGCTGAAGACGTGCTCTTGCCCCTCAACGTCGTCGAGCTGCGCTCGCACGGCCTCGATCGGCACCGCCCACTGGCAGATCGCGCGGATCGGCATCACCCCGTCCGCTGCGTGCCCGACACGCACGTTGCAGTCGTGCCCTCTGCCGAACGCCCAACCCACCAGCGCATCCTGCCGCGAGACGACGGCCGCCGACCCGATGATGCCGAGTAGTGAGCAGGTGATGACGATGCGGCCCAGCATGGCTTCCACACTCCGATCGGGGCGCTCTTTGTCGCCCACGTCACGAGATTCGACGATCACGTGTCGAAATGGATATGAACCACGTCCCAGCTTGCGACACTTT